>DASRII010000058.1:0-30695 GCA_035650075.1 Micromonosporaceae bacterium
TGGAGGAGGTCGTCTACAACGGCAGCTACGTACCGCTGCGCGGGGTCACGATGTCCCGGGCGTTCGAGTCGAGCCTGGAGATCTCCTTCGACGTTCGCGGTGGCCTGTTCATCCGGCAGATGCACCACTGGTCCGCGCTGATCTTCATGGCCGGGATCATCGTGCACATGTTCCGGACGTTCTTCACCGGAGCGTTCCGCCGGCCGCGGGAGCTGAACTGGATCATCGGCGTGATGCTGTTCTGGCTCGGCTTCACCGAGGGCTTCGCGGGCTACTCGCTGCCGGACGACGCGCTCTCCGGTACCGGCCTGCGCATCGCCAACGCCATCGTGATGTCCGTCCCGGTCATCGGCTCGTGGGCGGCCAGCTCGCTGTTCGGGGGTGAGTTCCCCGGCACGGTCATCGTGCCGCGGCTGTACATCCTCCACGTCCTGCTGGTACCGGCCATCCTGGTCGCCCTGATCACCGCACACCTGGTCCTGCTGTTGCTGCAGAAGCACACCCAGTGGCCCGGCCCTGGGCGCACCAACCACAACGTGGTGGGCGAGCGCATGGTGCCGCGGTACGCCGCGAAGATGGGCGGCTTCTTCATGATGGTGTTCGCGGTGACCGCGCTGATGGGCGGGCTGTTCCAGATCAACCCGATCTGGCTGTTCGGTCCGTACGAGGCGTCGGTGGTCTCCGCGGCCAGCCAGCCCGACTGGTACGTCATGTTCCTCGACGGCTCGACCCGGCTCTTCCCGGCCTGGGAGATACGCGCGTTCGGGTACACGGTTCCGCCTCTGTTCTGGCCGACCGTGATGCTGCCCGGCATCCTGACGGTCCTGCCGGCGCTGTACCCGTACATCGAGGCGCGGTTCGTGAAGGACAAGTCTGTCCACCACCTGCTGCAGCGGCCGCGTGACGTACCGACCCGGACCGCGCTGGGCGCCATGGCGATCGCGTTCTACGTGGTCCTGCTGCTCTCCGGCGGCAACGACGTCATCGCCGACAAGTTCGACATCTCGCTGAACGCGACGACCTGGATGGGTCGGATCGGGCTGCTGCTCTTGCCGCCGCTGGCGTTCTGGGCGGTCTACCGGATCTGCCTCGGGCTTCAGCAGCACGACCGCGAGGTACTCGCGCACGGCGTGGAGACCGGCATCATCCGACGGCTGCCCGACGGTCGCTTCGTCGAGATTCACCAGCCGCTGAGCGCCAAGGAGCTGGAGTACGCCGGCTGGGCGGTACCGAAGAAGATGAACCGGCTCGGGGCGCTGGTACCGACCGTCCGCGGCTTCTTCTTCCCGCTCGAGAAGCCGGCGCCGACCCCGGTGTCCCCGGCGCCCCAGCGCCAGGCCATCGAATCCGCAGAGGAGATCGAGAGCCGGCACTGATGCAGCACCCTCCGCCCGCCGTGGCCTTGTAGCGGGCGGAGGGTCCGATGGGTTTCGACGAGTTCGTAGCCGCGCGCGGCGAGGCGTTCCTGCGCTTCGCGCTGATGCTGTGTGGTGACCGGCACCTCGCCGAAGACCTCGTCCAGTCCGTGCTCGCCAAGGCGTACGTCCGCTGGTCCCGGGTGGCCGCGATGGAGCGGCCCGAGGCGTACCTCAAGACGGTCCTGGTACACGACCACCTGCGCTGGTGGCGCCGGCCGTCGTCGAGGGAGCTGCCCCTCGCCGCGCCGGCCGACGGCTCGGTGGCGGGCGACGGCGCCGAGGCGTACGCGAGCCGCGACGCCGCCTGGGAGCTGTTGCGGCGGCTGCCGAAGCGGCAGCGTGCCGTGCTCGTGCTGCGGTACTACGAGGACCTCTCCGACGCCGAGATCGCCGCGGTGCTCGGCTGCGCCCAGAGCACGGTTCGCTCCCAGGCGGTCCGTGCGCTGGCCACGCTGCGCGCCGCGGTGCCCACTTTGGACCGGGAGGCTTTGCCGTGAGCGAGGATCTGGTGCGCGATGTGTTCGCCAGCCGAGAGCATCTGGTGGACGGGAGCCAGGTCGGGCTCGCCGATGCGGTCCGGCAGCGGGTGGCCCGGCGTCGCCGGGTGGGCTGGGTCGCCGCCGGTGGGCTGACCCTGGTGACCGCGCTCGGGGTCACCGCGGCCGCTTTGACCGTGGCGCGCCCGGACGGCACCGCGTCCCTCCAGGCGCCGCCGGCGGCCGCCACGAACGGACCGGCTTGGCGCTGGGAGAGCTCACTCGGCGCCGAGATCGAGGTACCGGCGCACTGGGCAGTCAACGACTACGGCTGCAACATGACCGACCAGCCGACCGTGGTCCGTGGCCTGACCGGCGGCCGCGCCTGCCTCACCCCGGAACCGTCCACGAAGGAGCTCGCGATCCTCCAAAGTGGACCGCCCGAGTCCACCCCGCACGACGGTCGGTACGCGGGCTGGCGAGCGTCACCGTCCGGGGACGTCTACCTGATCGTGCGTACGCTCGACCGCGACCGGACCCAGCGGATCCTCGACAGCTTCCGGCTCGTGGACCCGGACCGCCTCGGCTGTCCGACCCACCGCCCCGCGGTCCGCCCGCAGCAACCGGATCCGGGCGGTGGATTCGTGCAGTCCGACGCCGCCTCGATCGCAGTCTGCTCGTACTACGTTTCGAGTGACGGCCGACTGCAGGCCTCGGCCGAGGTGACCGGCGACGACGTGGGGCCGATCGTGGCTGGGATGAACGCCGCACCGCGGCACCGCAACCCGCCAACCGACGCCTGCATCGAGACCCGTACGCCGGCACCGGATCTCGTGCTGCTCGTGCGCGGCCCACGGGACCAGCTCACCCGGGTCTGGGTCACGTTCTCCTACTGCACCGGCCGCGGCCTGGACAACGGCACCGGCCAGGCGTACCTGACCGACGTCGTCCTCCACCAGCTCATGCGGCCGCTGAAGACCACGTACGGCTGGCCCGGCGGTCCCGGCAAGCCGACCGACTGACCAAGACCGGACAGCCGCACGACACGACACGCCGAGCGCAACGTCCCCCACCCGCGGGAACCGGCGTGGCACGGTGAGTCGTGCGCAACGTTCAGCTTCTATGCGACCTGTGCCAGGTCATCGTGCGCTTCGAGCAGCCACCGTGCCGCGAGGCCCACGGCGACCACTGCCCCGAGTGGGCCTGCACCCGCTGCGGCGACGCGATCCTGCTCGCCCCGGTCACCGAGCTGATGCGGCGCCGGCCGGCTGCGAAGAAGCAGGGCCGCCGAGCGGCGTAAGCTAGCGCTCCGCGCCGCGCCGCGAGCCGGTGTAGTACTCGAACAGCAGCCCGCCCGTGCCGAACAGCACGGCCACGAGGCCGGCCGCCACGAGCCACCACATCACGTACACGAGCCCGATCCCGGCGACCACGGCCGCGAACGCCAGCCCGATCGGCCAGTAGCTGCCTGGGCTGAAGAAGCCGATCTCACCGGCTCCCTCGGCGATCTCCGCGTCGTCGCGGTCCTCCGGGCGCAGGTCGATGCGGCGCGAGACGAACCAGAAGTACCCGCCGCACATCAGGCACAGCAGTCCGGTGAGGATCAGCGCGACCGTGCCGACGTAGTCCGGACCCGGGTCGGTGTCACCGATGGTCAGCGCGATGTCCGTCCACCACCAGTACACGCCGGCGGCTACGAACAGGAACAGGGCCAGCAGCCCGAAGAGGCGCCACTCGCTCTTCACGGTCGCTCCTCCTGCTCACGCTTGGTCGGGAACGGCACGGTCGACTGCGCAAGCGGCGGCTGGCCGATCGCCGCCAGCGCCTCGGGGGTGGACCTGCCCGCCTGTTTTTCCGCGATGAACTTGTCGTAGTCCTCCGGCGAAACCGCGCGGAGTTCGAAGTTCATCATCGAGTGGTACGCGCCGCACAGCTCGGCACACCGCCCGACGTACCAACCCGTCTGGGTGACCGTCACCTCGAACACGTTGCGCGACTTCGCCCCCGGGAACACGTCTCGCTTGAACAGCAGGTCCGGTACCCAGAACGAGTGGACGAGGTCCTTGCTGGTCTCCTCGAACCGGATCCGCTTGCCAGTCGGCACCACGAGCACCGGGATGTAGTCGCTCGATCCCAGCGTCGAGACGGGCAACCCGTTCGGCCCGGGCTTGTCGAGGTAGCGGAACTCCCAGTTCCACTTGAACGCCACGACCTCGACGCGGACGTCCGGGTTCGGCTGCAGCCGGTCGACGTCCGTCTGGATGATCGCCGTGTAGTAGAACAGCACCGACACGATCAGGAACGGCACCGCCGTGTAGATCAGCTCGATCGGCAGGTTGAACCGAGTCTGGACGGGCAGCTCGTCGCTCCGCTTGCGGTAGCGCACGACGCACCAGAAGATGAGGCCCCACACGAAGAACCCGACGGCCAGGGCCGCGATCACCGAACCGACCCAGAGGTCGTACATCCGGTTGCCCTGCGGCGAGATACCCGAGTCCGGGTACCCGAAGTGGCCGAACGCGCTACCTATGTCGCAGCCGGTGAGCAGGAACGTGCCGGCGATCGCACCCGCGACACCGGCGGTTCGGGCTGCCGTACCTCTTCCGAGCACGGTCGCAGAGTACTCGACCATGGCGGTCCCTACCTGTCTGGGGTGGGTGTGTCGATACCGTGGCAGGGGTGAGCGTCGCCTACCTCGATTCCGCCACCGCCATGCCGCTGCATCCGGTGGCCCGGCAGGCGTTGCTGGCCGCGCTCGACGACGGCTGGGCCGACCCGGAACGGCTCTACACGCAGGCCCGCCGGGCACGCCAGCTCCTCGACGCGGCGCAGGCGTCCGCGGCCGAGTCTTTGGGCGTACGCCGCGACGAGCTGTCCTTCACCCCGAGCGGTACCGCGGCCATCCACGCCGCTATGCAAAGCGCCTCGGTCGTCGTGCACAGTGCGATCGAGCACTCGGCCGTACTGCACGCCGCTCCCCCGGACTCGCGATCGGTGCCGGTCGACCGCCTCGGCCGGCTCGACCTGGATGCGTGGCAGGAGGCGGTACGCCGACCGGGAGTCGCGCTGGCCGCTCTCATCGCGGCGAGCCACGAGGTCGGTACCGTCCAGCCCGTCGCCGAGGCGGCCGCGGCCTGCCACGAAGCCGGAGTACCCCTGCTCGTGGACGCCGCTCAGTCCGTACCGTGGTCTCCCCTGCCCGAAGGCCCGTCGTTGCTCACCGCGAGCGCCCGCAAGTGGGGTGGCCCGGCGGGCGTCGGGATCCTGGTCGTGCGCAAGGGGCTGCGGTGGTCCCCGCCTGCGCCGGGTGAGAGAGGCCCGGTCGACGTGCCGGCCGTGGTCGCGGCGGCCGCGTCGCTGCGAGCCGTCCGGGCCGAGGCGGCCGCCGAAGCCGCCCGCCTGCGGCCGCTGGTGGACCGGATCCGCGCGACGGTAGCCGCCACCGTGCCGGACGTCGAGGTCGTCGGCGACCCGGTCGAGCGGCTGCCGCACCTGGTGACGTTCTCCTGCCTGTACGTCGACGGCGAGGCACTCCTGCACGCCCTCGACCGGCGCGGCTTCGCGGTCTCCTCCGGCTCGTCCTGTACCGCGTCGACGCTGCATCCCAGCCACGTCCTGGAGGCGATGGGCGTTCTGTCACACGGCAACGTGCGGGTGTCGCTGCACCGGGGTACGACCGAGGCTGACGTCGACCGCTTCCTCGCCGAGCTGCCGGGGATCGTGGCCGACCTGCGTGCCGAGGCGGGGGTGGTGGGGCTGTGACGGAGGAACTCGACTGCCGCGGACAGCGTTGCCCGCTGCCGGTCATCGCGCTGGCCCGGCGGCTCCTCGAGCTGCCAGTGGGAACCGTCCTACGGGTCTTCGCCGACGACCCCGCCGCCGCCGTGGACATCCCGGCCTGGTGCCGCCTGCGCGAGCAGGAGTTCGTCGGCTCCCCCGCCCCCGAAACCTACGACATCCGCCGCCGCACCTAGCCCCCGCCTAGACCCCGTTGATCATGAACTTTGTTGGGGGTTCGACGGCGTGTCGAGTCACCAACTTCATGATCAACGGGAGTCAGTCGATCTCCGAACCACACGTGATGTTGAGCTTCGTCGCCGTCATCGAGCGGGCGAGGTCCGATGCCGCGAACACCGCGACGTTGCCGACGTCCTCGAAGGTCGCCGCGCGGCCGAGCATGGTCTGGCTCTCGATGCTCTCCACGATGGCGTCGCGGCCGGGCATGTTGGCGGGAATCGTGTCCACCACTCCGCCGGTCTGCAGGTTCAGTACCCGGATGCCGTACCGGCCCAGCTCGGCCGCGAGGTTCCGGCGGAAGGACTCGACCGCGCCGAACGCGACCTGCAGCCCGCCGAGGTAGTAGTCGCGCAGCGGATCGCCGTACCCGCCGAACGTGAGGATCACCCCGGACCGCTGCCGGATCATGTGCCGGGCGGCCGCTCGGGAGGTCAGGAACATCGTCCGTACGTGGTTGTGCACGGGCTGCTCGAAGTCCGCCAGCGACATCTCGACCAGCGGAGTCCCCTGGACGTCGCCGAACGAGATGAGGTTGAAGGAGATGTCCAGACTGCCGGCGCTGACCGCGACGGCATCGGCGTGCGCGTCGACCGCGGCCTCGTCGAGCGCGTCCACAATGGACGTCTCCGCCTTCCCGCCGGCGGCCCGGATCTCCTCGGCGACCGTGTCGAGCGGAGCCAGCGTACGGCCGGCGAGGTGGACCCGCGCCCCTTCTCGGGCGAACGCGCGGGCCACCGCACCTCCGATCGCGCCACCGCCGCCGTACACGATCGCGTTCTTCCGTTCGAGCAACATGCTCAGGCCAGCGTCGTCAGCAGCTCGGCCAGCTTGTCGAGCGACTGTCCGTAGCCGGTCTCCATGCCGGTCGTGAGCATCCCGTCCCGGTCCTCGACCGTCTCGAAGAGGCTCCTGGTGGTCAGCGTCGTCTTGCCGTCGTGCTCCTCGAACGTGATCGTGTCGATGATGACCTTGCCGGGCATGCCCTCGTACTCGAAGGTCTGCACGATCCGCTCGGGCACCACGATCTCGTGGTACTCGCCGAAGAAGACGAAGTCGCCTTCGTCCGCGACGTGCTCGACGATGCGGTACCGGCCACCCGGCCGGAAGTCGACCTCGCAGTCCATCGGGTTGCCCCGAGCCCACCACTTCCTCAGGTGCTCGCACTTGCTGTGCGCCTCGAACACCAGCGCGCGTGGTGCGTCGAAGACACGGGTCATGACGACCTCGAGGTCCGACGCCATGGTCACGGTCAGCTCACTGTCACTCTGCTGCCCCATCGTCCTTCTCCTTCAGCGTCCGTAGGTATTCGTCCAGCCGCTCGTAGCGCTCGTCCCAGAATCGCCGGTACTGCTCGGCCCATTGCGTGATCTCGCGCAGCGGGCCCGGCTCGAGCCGGCACGGCCGCCATTGCGCGTCCCGGCCGCGGGTGATCAGTCCGGCCCGCTCCAGCACCTTCAGGTGTTTGGAGACAGCCTGCAGGCTCATCGGAAACGGTGCGGCCAGCTCGTTCACCGTCGCCTCACCGTCCGCGAGCCGCGCGAGGATCGCGCGCCGCGTCGGGTCGGCGAGTGCGGCGAACACACTGCTGAGCTGGTCCGGCGCCACGGGCTATTCAACCACCTAGTTAATCAACTAACTGGTTGAACATAGCACACGCGAAGGAGCTGTCAACCCCTCGTGTCCCGCTCCCGCCAGCCGGCGAGCACGTCCGGCAGCTTCTCCTGGACGTACTGGAAGTAGTCCCGCATGTCGGCCAGCCGCGCGCCGGCGGGCGTGTCCGGACCACCCGCCGCCTCGACGCCGTCCCGCAGCGCGACGACCAGGTCTTTGAACAGCGTCATCTTGGCCATGCTGACCTCGTACCAGGAGTCGTCGACGAGCCGGTACACATCGCGCCGCGAACCAGGTACCGGCTCCCGCGCGATCATGTTGATCTGGATCAGGTAGCGGACGGCACCCGAGATCGCGGCCGGGCTGACCCCGAGCCGCTCGGCCAGCTCGCCAGCGGTCAGTGCCGGCTCGTCGGAGGCGAACATCGCCATCAGCACCCGCGCCGCCATCCGCGGGAAGCCCCAGTCGGCGAACGCCCGCGCCACCTGCTCCACGAACATGCGCATCGCGACGTCGTCCCGGTCCATCCGCCCCCTCCGCTAGGATTCACAGACTTGTGAAGCGAGTGTAGCGTCTGAAGCATGGAAAATGCGATCACCGTGGCCGGCCTGACCAAGCGATTCGGCCACACTCGCGCCCTCGATGGCTTGGACCTGGAGGTCCGGCAGGGCGAGGTGCACGGCTTCCTCGGCCCCAACGGGTCGGGAAAGACCACCACGATCCGCATCCTGCTCGGCCTGCTGCGCGCCGACGGCGGCACCACGACCCTGCTCGGAGGTGACCCCTGGCGGGACTCGGTCGCGCTGCACCGCCGGCTGGCGTACTGCCCAGGTGACGTGACGCTGTGGCCGAACCTGTCCGGCGGCGAGGTCATCGACCTGCTCGGCCGCCTGCGCGGCGGCCTCGACCCCAAGCGCCGCAAGGACCTGCTCGAGCGGTTCGACCTCGATCCGCGGAAGAAGGGCCGGGCGTACTCCAAGGGCAACCGACAGAAGGTCGGGCTCATCGCAGCCCTCGCCTCGGACGTGGAACTGCTCCTGCTGGACGAGCCGACCTCAGGGCTTGACCCGTTGATGGAGGAGGTCTTCCGACAGGTGATCCACGAGGAGGCGCGCGACAGCGGCCGTACCGTGCTGCTGTCCAGCCACATCCTCTCGGAGGTCGAGGCGCTCTGCGACCGGGTGACCATCATCCGCGAGGGCCGGACGGTCGAGACCGGATCGCTCGCCGACCTGCGGCACCTGCGGCGGACCTCGATCACGGCCGAGCTGGCGAGCCCACCGCACGGGCTGGCCGAGCTGCCCGGCGTGCACGACCTGGAGGCAACCGACCACACGGTACGGCTGCAGGTGGACACCCAGCATCTCGATCCGGTACTGCGCCAGCTCACCACGTTCGGCGTACGCACCTTGGTCAGCCAGCCACCGACGCTCGAGGAGCTGTTCCTGCGCCACTACGAGGTGACGTCGCGATGACGGGTACCGGTGCGCTGGCCCGGCTGATCCTGCGGCGAGACCGGGTACTGCTACCGCTGTGGGTCTTCCTGATCGGGCTGTTACCCGTCTTCGTCGCCTCGTCGACGGGCAGCCTCTACCCGACGGACGAGGCGCGGGCCGGGTACATCCGCGACGCGCTGAGCAACACCCTGTTCCTCGTCCTCTATGGACGGCCGACCGAGCCGGGACTCGGCGCGCTGACGTCCTGGCGCGCGAGTACCAGCATGGCGATCCTCGCGCTCATCAGCATGTTCACGGTCATCCGGCATACCCGCGTCGAGGAGGAGGCGGGTCGGCGCGACCTCGTGGAGTCCACTGTGGTCGGTCGGTACGCCGGCCTGCTCGCGGCGCTGCTCGTGACCTGCGGGGCCAACGTGGTTCTCGGCGGCGTCGTCACGCTGACCATGCTCGGCCAGGACCCGAGTACCGAGGGCGCGCTGGCGATCGGCGCCGCGTGGGCGGCGGTCGGCTGCCTGTTCGCGGTCGTCGGAGCGGTCACCGCTCAGCTCAGCCAGTCCCCCGCCGCGGCGCGGGGCATCGGGGGCGCGGTGCTCGCGGTGGCGTTCGTCGTACGCGCGATCGGCAACGTGAACAGCGAGACCGGCGGCGCGGCCTGGTTGTCGCCGCTGGGTTGGATCGACCAGATCCATCCGTACTCGGACAACCGCTGGTGGGTGCTCGGCCTCGTGGCCGGATTCGGGGCGCTGCTGGCCTGGCTGGCCTTCGCGCTGGCGGCCCGCCGGGACGTGGGTGCCGGTATCGTCGCGCCGCGACTCGGCCCGGCCCAGGCCGCGCCCGGACTGCGCTCGCCGCTGGCCTTGGCCTGGCGGCTGCACCGCGGCGCGTTGCTCGGCTGGCTGGCGAGCTTCGCGTTCTTCGGCGTTCTCGTTGGCGGCTTCGCCGAGACCGCCGGCAAGATGCTCGGTGAGAATCCGGCGCTGAAGGAGTACATGGAACGCGTCGGCGGTACGTCCGCGTTCAGCGACATCGTCATCGTGGGCCTGTTCAGCGTCGGCGCGCTGGGGCTGTCCGGGCTGGCCATCTCGGCCGCCCTGCGGCTGCGTACCGAGGAGGCGAGCCTGCGCTCCGAGCCGGTACTGGCCACGGGCGCCAGCCGGCTGCGATGGGCCGGCAGCCACCTCGCGTTCGCCGTCCTCGGACCGGCGGTCGCGATGATGCTCGCCGGCACGATCGGTGGGCTGGTACACGGTGCCGACACCGGCCACGTGGCCCGCGAGCTGCCTCGGGTGCTGGCCGGCGCACTGGTCCAACTGCCCGCGGTCTGGCTGCTCGGCGCGCTGACGGTCGCGATGTTCGGGCTCCTGCCCCGGTACGCCGCGATCGGCGGCTGGCTGGCCCTGTCGTTCTGCTTCTTCCTGGGTCAGCTGGGCGCCCTGCTCCAGCTACCACAGTCCATTATGGACATTTCACCGTTCACCCACGTGCCCCGGGTACCGGGCGGTGAACTGGCGTGGACGCCGCTGATCGTGCTGACGGTGGTCGCCGCCGCGTTCGTCGCCGTCGGGCTGGCCGCCTTCCGCCGCCGCGACGTACCCGTGACCTGACCCGCCCCTCATTCTCCGGGTTAGCCTTTGACGGCGCCCTGCGTGAAGCCCGCGATGAACCGATCGAGGAACAGGTTGAAGACAATGGCGATGGGTACCGCCACGACCACGGTCGCCGCTTGCAGCGACTGCCAGAAGAACACGTCGCCGCGTACCAGCTCGGTCGGTACGCCGGTGGAGATGACCTTCTCGGTGGTCGGCGACACGAACGAGAGCGCGTAGATGAACTCGCTCGCGGTGAGCGTGAACGCGAACACCACCACGGCCACGATGCCGGGGAACGTCAGCGGTACCACGGCCCGCCAGAAAGCGCCGAGCCGGCTGTACCCGTCGACCATCGCCTGTTCCTCGATGTCCCGCGGAATCGCCTTGAGGAAACCGATCAGCAGCCAGATGGACACCGGTACGGTGATCGTCGGGTAGATCAGCACGAGCGACCATGTGTTGTCCTGCAGCCCCACCGCCACCACGATCCGGGACAGCGACAGGAAAAGCAGGCTCGGCGGTACCAGGTACACGAGGAAGATGGCCACGCCGAACCACCCGGCCCAGGGCCGTTCCAGCCGCGCCAGGGCGTACGCCGCCGGCAGCCCGAGCAGCAACGTGATGAGTACGACGAGCACGCCGACCCACAACGTGTTCCAGGCGAAGTACTTGAAGGCCGTGTTGTCGAACAGGTACGTCACGTGGTCCGACGTGGCCGGTCGGTTGAAGAGGAACGGGTTGTTGGCCGGGTTGTACAGGTCGCGGTTCTGCTTGAACGCCGTGATCGCGCTCCACAGGAACGGTGCCGCGGCGATGAGGGCGGCGATCGTCGCACCGATGTACAACCCGATCCGCGCCAGCACGTGGCGCAGGTGATAACTCACTGCCGGCTGTCGCTCCGCTACGCGCCCTGTGCGCCGCCTTCCCTCGTCGCTACGCTCCTCAGTCCAGACGCCGCGGCGCTCCGCTTCGCTCATCGCCAACCTCGCTCCGCTACGCGCCCTGTGCGCCGCCTTCCCTCGTCGCTGCGCTCCTCAGTCCAGACGCCGCGGCGCTCCGCTTCGCTCATTGCACCTCCATCCGGCGCACGGCCCGCAGGATCGCGATCGCCGCGGCGAGCAGCAGCGGGAACAGGAACAGCGCGATCGCCGCGCCCTGCCCGACATCGCCGCCGTCGATGCCACGGAAGAACGCCCAACTGGTCAGCACCTGGGTGGCGTTGTTGGGACCGCCGTTGGTCAGCACGTCCACGACGGCCATGTCGGTGAAAGTGAAGATGGCCCCGAACAGCGCCGCCACCGCCGCGACCGGCAGCACGAGCGGGATCGTCACCTCGAACATCCGTCGCCAGTAGCCCGCCCCGTCGACGCGCGCCGCCTCGTCGAGATCCCGCGGTATCGCGACCAACCCGGCCACCATGATGACCGCGGAGAGCGGGGTGAGCCGCCAGACGTGTACCGCGATGACGGAAGCCATCGCCAGCCCCGGCTCGCCGAGCCAGTACATGTTGGTTCCGTTGCCCAGCGGGGCACCCTGCCCGCCGAGCAGGCCCAGCTGCCGCAGTATCCAGTCGATCGGCGAGAAGATCGAGTCGAGCAGCCACAGCCACGAGATAGCCGACAGCGCCACCGGGGTCGTCCACGGCAGCAGTACGAGGAACCGCACCAGCCACTTGCCGCGGAAGTCGGCGACGAGGATGTTCGCCAGCACCTTGCCGAACACCACGATGAGCACCATCGAAACCGTGGTGAACAGGAACGTGTTGCCCAGCGACTGCCAGAACACCGGATCGTCGAAGATCGCGCGGAAGTTGTCCAGGCCCACCCAGTTGAACGACGGGTCGCCGGCGGTGACGTCGGAGAGCGAAAAGCCCACCGCGAGCACGAACGGTACCGCCACGAGCGCCAGGATGTAGAACACGCTGGGCATCAGGAACACCCACGCCAACGCCCCTTCGCGGTCGGCGAACCGGCGGCGCGGGACATCGACGGCGGTCATACCGGCACCGAGTCCATACGCTTGCCGGACTCCGCGTCGAAGAACCGCAACCGGTTACGGGCGACCTCGAAGTCGTAGGTTTCGCCAGCCACGACGGGCGTGTCCACAGTGGCCGGCAGCCGGGCGACGACCCGGGTCGGCTCGCCGACGCCGGTGACCGTGCCGTAGACGTGCCGATCCCCCGACAGGTACTCCAGCCGGTCCACGGCCAGGCTGATCGTGACCCGATCCGGGGAGACGGTCACGCCCGGCGGTAACAGGTGCTCCGGCCGGAACCCGACCAGTACCCCGTCCCGCGTGACCAGGTTCATCGGCGGCGACCCGATGAACGTGGCGACGAACGTGTCGGCCGGATCGTCGTACACCTCGACCGGTGGCCCGATCTGGCAAACCTTGCCGTCGCGTAGCACGGCGATCCGGTCTCCCAGGCCCATCGCCTCGACCTGGTCGTGGGTCACGTAGATCGTGGTGGTACCGATCTCGTCCTGGAAGCGCTTGAGCTCGTCCCGCGCACTGGCCCGCAGCTTGGCGTCCAGATTGGACAGTGGCTCGTCGAGCAGGAAAACGAGCGGCTCCCGGACCAGCGCCCGGGCCAACGCCACCCGCTGCCGCTCGCCGCCGGACAGCTGGCGCGGCTTGCGCTTCAGCAGGTGGTCGATGCCGAGCAGGCCGGCTGCCCAGTTCACCTTCCGTACCCGCGCCTGCGAGTCCATGCCGGCCGCCCGCAACGGGAACGCGATGTTGGCGAACACCGTCTTGTGTGGATAGAGGGCGTAGCTCTGGAACACCATCGCCACGCCCCGGGCGCGCGGCGGCAGCGCGGTGACCAGGTGCCCGTTGATCAGGACATCCCCGGACGTGGGCTGTTCGAGACCGGCGATGGTACGCAGCAACGTGGTCTTGCCGCACCCGGACGGGCCGAGGAGGACGAGGTACTCGCCCTCCTCGGTCGCCAGATCCACGCCGTCGACCGCCCGGACACCGCCGAACAGCTTGACGAGGTTCTTGACTTCGACGACCGCCATCAGCCGCCTACCAGCCCCGCCGCCCGCCACTTGGCGAATACGGCCTTGATCTGGTTCTCGGCGGCCGCGACGGATTGCGCCGCAGGCTGCTCACCGCGGGCGACCCGGGCGAACATGTTGGGGATGATGAACGTGTTGAACACCTCTCCCTCGGCCGTGTTCGCCGGACCGGGGTAGCCGATGTTCGTACTCCACTGTGTGGCGTCCTTCAGGAACGCGAGCTTGTCCGCCGGCTTGCCGCCGAACGGGTCGGTACCGAGCCAGCCGGTGAGGTTGGGCACCCGGTTGGCGAAGGCGCTGAAGTCGTACAGCTTGCTGGCGTACGTCGCCGCCGCGAAGTTCATCGTGTAGTGCAGCAGGAACTCCTTGGCCGCGTCGGCGTTCTTCGCGTGCTTCGGGACGATCCAGTTGTACATCACGTGCTGCGCGAACAGCTGCGCCTTCGGCCCCTTCAGCGCCGGTACGAAGAACACGTCGTCGGCGACCACCGGGTTGGTCCCCTGCGAGGTGCGGTAGGCCGAGATGGAGTTGACGATGAACGACAGTTTGCCGGCGACCAGCCCTTGGTTGTTGGACGCCGCGTTCCAGGAGTACACCTCGTTCGTCATGGTCTCCTTGAACAGCTTCGCCATGAACTCGACGGCCGCGATGGTCTCCGGCGAGTTGATGACGACCTGCTCGTTGGCGTCCTGAATGGACGCGCCGTGCGCCCACATCAGCCCGCGCAGCACCATGTTCGAGTCGATCTCCTGGGACATCCCGAGGCCCATCTGGATGCCCTTGGACTTCTTGATCTCGGCGCCGCCCTGCAACAGTTCGTCCCATGTGGACGGTCCATTGGGGAACCCGACCGGCTCCCAGAGCGTCTTGCGGTAGTTGCCGGGGTCGGGCACCCAGCCGGGGGCGTAGGCGTAGAACTTGCCGGTCTTGGGGTTGAAGCTGGACTTCTTGCACAGCTCCAGCTGCGTGCCCCACCGGTTGACCGCCTCGTCGGTCACGTCCTTCATGTCGAGCACGCTCGGCTCGAACTGGGACAGCGGTGCGATGAACTCGATGACGTCGTGACCCTGCCCGGCCGAAATCTCCGCGGCGATCCTGGTGGTGATCTGGGCCTGGTCGATGTGGTCGACCGTCACGTTGACCCCGACCTTCGTGCCCCACTCCTTGGCGAAGCGGTCGAACCACTGGTCGTGGCTCGGTACGAAGTGGCTCCACAGCAGGATCTTCAGGTCGCCGGACAGCTTCTTCGTCGGCTCCTGGAAGGATTCGGTCGGTGCGCCGGTAGCCGGGGCCGGTAGGCCGCCGGGGCCTGCGTCCTCCTCGCTCGCGCAGGCGGCGAGCGATCCGGCGAAGGCCGCGCCGAGGGCGACCGCTCCGGTGGTACGCAGGACGTCACGACGGGAGCGGCCAGTACTTTCGGTCATCTGGGCTCCTCCTGTCAGGGGGTATGCCCAGACGTTAGTACTAACTCAGGTAAGGGCGCACCTCAGCGGCCGCCGCGTCGTCGTACGACTCGGCCAGCCGCTTGACGAAGTCGTCGCCCCGGACGACGTACTCCTGGGTCCCGACGGTCTCCAGCACCAGCGTGGCGAGCAACGCGCCGACCTGAGCCGCGCGCTCGAGCGGCAGTCCCCAGGCGAGCGCGGCGAGGAACCCCGCGCGGAACCCGTCGCCGACCCCGGTCGGGTCGTACACGTGGGTTTCCTTCGCCACCGGTACGTGGATCGGATCCATCTCGCGACCGGTGATCCGTACCCCGTCCTTGCCGAGCGTGGTGACGCGGACGGCGACGCGGTCGAGGACCTCGCTGTCCGACAGCCCGGTCTTGTTCTCCAGCAGGTCCTTCTCGTAGTCGTTGGTCAGCAGGTACGCCGCCCCGTCGATCAGGTCGCGCACCTCGGCGCCGGACATCCGGGCCAGTTGCTGGGAGGGGTCGGCGACGAACGGGATGCCGCGCTCGCGCGCCTCCTCGGTGTGCCGCTGCATCGCCACCGGGTCGTTCGGGCTGACCACGACCAGGTCGAGCCCGCCGAGCCGGTCGATCACCGGCGCGAGCTCGATGTTGCGGGCCTCGCTCATCGCGCCGGCGTAGAACGACGCGATCTGGCACATGTCGGTATCGGTGGTGCACACGAAACGCGCGGTATGCGAGATCTCGCTGATGTGCACCGAGTCGCAGTCGACGCCGTGCCGCTCCAGCCACGAGCGGTAGTCGTCGAAGTCCGCGCCCACCGCGCCGAGCAGCACGGGCCGCAGGCCTAGCTGGGCCATGCCGAACGCGATGTTGGCGGCGATGCCGCCGCGCCGCACGACGAGGTCGTCGACGAGGAATGACAGGGACACCTTGTGCAGCTGGTCGGGCAGAAGCTGCTCCGCGAACCGACCCGGAAAGTGCATGAGGTGGTCGGTCGCGATGGACCCGGTCACGGCAATCTTCATGCCGCGCAGCCTAACTGACGGGCTGTGGGGACAATCTCTTCCTAGTGGAAGCTGTCTCCACAAGCGCACGAGCCCTGGGCGTTCGGGTTGTCGATCGTGAAGCCCTGGGCGTCGATGCGGTCGGCGAAGTCGATCGTGGCACCGGTCACATACGGCGCGCTCATGCGGTCGACGACGACCTCGAACCCGTCGTAGCCGGTCGTGATGTCCCCATCGAGCGAACGCTCGTCGAAGAACAGCTGGTAGCGCAGGCCGGAGCAGCCGCCCGGCTGGACCGCGACCCGCAGCCGCAGATCGTCGCGGCCCTCCTGGTCGATGAGCGCCTTGACCTTCTGGGCGGCGACGTCGGTCAGCACGATGGAGCCCACGGCTGTCTGAGGTGCAGTCACGAGTCAAACTCTACACCGCCGGAAAGGCGGCTCCACTGTCGCGCCAATCGCGCCGCCAGTTGCCGCAGCCCTTCGGCCGGCCGGGCCAGCGCCTCCGCCACGCCTCCCATCGCGTCGGCGAGGGCGTGGGTCTCGGTGACTCCGACCGCCGCCGCCTCGCGCCGGCCGACCTCGACCCGGCCGGCCACGACCAGGCACGGCACGCCACGCTCGAGGCACGCGCCGGCCACCCCGGACACGACCTTGCCGCGCAGCGACTGGTGATCGAAGGAACCCTCTCCGGTGATGACCAGGTCCGTCGCGGCCAGGGTCGCGTCGAGCCGGGCGAGCCGGCGTACCAACGAAATCCCTGACTCGCACCGCCCACCCAGCGCGAGGATCGCCGCGCCCAGACCCCCGGCGGCGCCCGCGCCAGCCAGGGCCGCGAGGCCCGGCGGGCACGTCTTCAGCTCTTTTTCGAGTACGCCGGCGAAGCGCTCCAAGGCGGCATCCAGCAGGAGCACGTCCTCGCGCGTGGCCCCCTTCTGCGGACCGTAGATGTTGCTTGCGCCGTGCAGTCCGACCAGCGGGTTGTCTACGTCCGTGGCCGCGACCAGACCGATCCCCCGCAGCCTGGGAATTCCGCCGAGGGATACGCAGTCCACCAGCGCCGCCCCGCCGTAGGGGAGCGCCCGGCCGGCGCGATCGAGCGGAGCGGCGCCGAGCGCGGCCAGCATCCCGCCGCCCGCATCGTTGGTCGCGGACCCGCCGAGGCCGACCACGACCTCGCGGGCGCCCGCCTCGACCGCGGTGGCCAGCAGTGCGCCGAGGCCGTACGACGTCGTCCGCTTCGGGTCTCGTTCGTCCGCCGCGAGCAGGTGCAGGCCGCATGCCTGGGCGCTCTCGACGTAACCGGTGGTACCGGTGAGCAGCACGTGACCCGCGGCGGGCCTTCCGAGCGGGTCGACAGTATCTACGCTCAGGCGGCGAGCGCCTGTCGCGGCCGCGACGACCTCGAGAAAGCCCGGTCCGCCGTCGGACAGCGGGGTCGTGGTCACCTCGTCGTGCGGTGCCGCGTCGCGCCACCCAGCCGCGATCGCGGTGGCGGCCTCGACCGCGCTCAGCGTGCCGGCGAACTTATCCGGACAGACCAGTACCCGCATAGTGGTCCTTCCCACAGTTCGGTCCGGGCGCACTGTGGGAGAATAACCGTCGTGACGACGATTAATCGGCCGTGGGCCGAACCGGAGTCCACGCCGCTCGCCCTGTTGCTGCTCGGCCGGGGCAGCGACGCGTCCTCCGAGCGCGGTGTGGAGTGCCCCGGGGAGCTGCCCGCGCCCAGCGACCCGTTCCTGGTGGAGCGGGCGCGCGCGGCAAAGGCCAAGCTCGGCGAGCGCGTCTTCGTGCTGGGTCACCACTACCAGCGCGACGAGGTCATCCAGTTCGCCGACGTCACCGGCGACTCGTTCAAGCTCGCCCGGGAGGCGGCCGCCCGCCCCGACGCGGAGTTCATCGTGTTCTGCGGCGTGCACTTCATGGCCGAGAGCGCCGACATCCTCACCAGCGACGCGCAGAAGGTGATCCTGCCCGACCTCGCGGCAGGCTGCTCGATGGCCGACATGGCCGCGCTGCCGCAGGTCGAACGCGCCTGGGACGTGCTGTCGGACGCCGGCGTCGCCGAGATGACGGTGCCGGTGACGTACATGAACTCCTCGGCCGACATCAAGGGCTTCGTCGGCCGGCACGGCGGCGTGGTGTGCACCTCGTCGAACGCGCGGCGCGCTCTCGACTGGGCGTACAGCCGCGGCCACCGGGTGCTGTTCCTGCCCGACCAGCACCTCGGACGCAACACTGCGGTGCGCGAGATGGGCTTCGACGCGGACGACTGCGTGCTCTACGACCCGCACAAGCCGGGTGGCGGGCTGACGGTCAAGCAGCTGCGCGAGGCGAAGATGATCCTCTGGCGCGGGCACTGCTCGGTACACGGCCGGTTCACGCTGTCCTGCGTGCAGGAGGTACGCCTGCGCGTGCCCGGCGTCAACGTGCTCGTGCACCCCGAATGCCGGTACGAGGTCGTGCAGGCGGCTGACTACGTGGGCTCGACCGAATACATCATCCGGACCATCGAAAACGCGCCGGCCGGTACGGCGTGGGCGGTCGGTACCGAACTGAACCTCGTACGGCGCCTGGCAAACGCCCACCCCGACAAGCAGGTCACGTTCCTGGACCGGACCGTCTGCTACTGCTCGACGATGAACCGCATCGACCTGCCGCACCTCGTCTGGGCACTCGAGGAACTGGCCGCCGGCCGCGTAGTCAACCAGATCACCGTGGACACGGATACGGCTCACTACGCCCGGGTGGCGTTGGAACGCATGCTGGCCCTGCCGTAGCGCGGGCCGCCCCGCCGCTCGCCCCCGTCGATCAAGGACTTGTGCACATAGTTCGATCTCCAAACCACGTGCACAAGTCCTTGATCGACGGGGAAGGCGGCGGGTTGTCCCGGTTTCGAGCCAGTTAACACAAGGTGTGCGCACCATCACATCGATCTGACGGCTATGCTGCGGCCCGACCCTTTCGCGCCCCCACCCCTTCGCCCTCGGGAGGCCCGAGTTGACCGATGTCCTCACCGTGCACGGTGGCACTCCGTTGCACGGCCAGATCCGGGTACGCGGGGCGAAGAACCTCGTGTCGAAGGCGATGGTCGCGACCGTCCTCGGCGACTCGCCGAGCCGGCTGTACGACGTACCGCGGATCCGGGATGTGGACATCGTGCGGGGGCTACTGGAGTTGCACGGGGTGCGCATCGCCGAGGGCGCCGAGCCGGGTCAGCTGACCTTCGACCCGGCCAACGTGGAACGGGCCAACGTCGACGAGATCAACGTGCACGCCGGGGCCAGCCGGATCCCGATCCTCCTCTGTGGACCGTTGCTGCACCGCATCGGCCACGCGTTCATCCCGGACCTCGGCGGCTGCAACATCGGCGGCCGGCCGATCGACTTCCACCTGCAGGCGCTGCGTGACTTCGGCGCGATCGTGGAGAAGACCCCGACCGGCATGGACATCACCGCCCCGAACGGCCTGCACGGTACGAAGCTCGTGCTGCCATATCCGAGCGTCGGCGCGACCGAGCAGATCCTGCTCACCGCGGTGATGGCCGACGGGATCACCGAGCTGCGCAACGCGGCCGTCGAGCCGGAGATCATCGACCTGATCTGCGTCCTACAGAAGATGGGCGCGATCATCAAGGTGCACACCGACCGGATCATCGAGATCGAGGGTGTGGCCCGGCTGTCCGGTTTCGCGCACCGCCCGATCCCCGACCGCATCGAGGCGGCGAGTTGGGCCGCGGCGGCGTTGGCCACCCGTGGCAACGTCTACGTGCAGGGCGCCCGGCAGGTCGACATGATGACGTTCCTCAACGTGTACCGCGCGGTGGGCGGCGCGTTCGAGGTGCTCGACGGCGGCATCCGGTTCTGGCACCCCGGGGGGGAGCTGCGCGCCGTCGCCATCGAGACGGACGTCCACCCGGGCTTCATGACCGACTGGCAGCAGCCGATGGTGGTGGCGCTGACCCAGGCGCGCGGCCTGTCGATCGTGCACGAGACCGTGTACGAGCGCCGCTTCGGCTACACCGACGCGCTCAACACGATGGGCGCGACGATCCAGATGTACCGGGAGTGCCTGGGCGGTACGCCGTGCCGCTGGGGCCGGCGGGACTTCCTGCACTCGGCCGTCATCGCCGGGCCGGCCAAGCTGCACGCCGCCGAACTGCGCATCCCCGACCTCCGGGCGGGTTTCAGCCACTTCATCGCCGCGCTCGCCGCCGAAGGCACCTCCACCGTCTACGGCGTCAACTTGATCAACCGCGGGTACGAGGACTTCGGTGTGAAGCTCGCCGCGCTGGGTGCCAGCGTCGAGCCGGCCGCTTAACCCCAGTCACCTAGGCCGGATACGCTTCTGCCGTGCGATCGCTGTTCCGCCGCAAGTCGACCGTCGTGTTCACCGATGCCGAGGACACGCCCGAGGTCGAGGAGACGTCTGTCCGCCGGAAGGGGTACACCCCGAGCAAGCGGGAGCTCGGCGTCACCACGCCCAAGCGCGGGCCGACCGACCGGCGCCGGTCTTCCGAACCGGCGCCCACCAGCCGGCGGGAGGCGTACAAGCGCGCCCGCGAGCGTTCCCGCGAGGATCGGCGCGAAGCGGCCGAGGGGATGCGCCGCGGCGACGAGAAGTACCTGCTGCCCCGCGACCGGGGCCCGGAACGCGCGCTCGTCCGCGACATCGTCGACTCCCGGCGCACCATCGGTACCTGGTTCTTCGGCGGCGCGCTCATCGTGATCATCGGTTCGTGGCAGACGATGCCGATGATCGTCCAGATCGCCTCGAACATGCTCTGGGCGGTCCTGGCGTTGGCGGTGATCGTCGACAGCGTCTTCATCGCCCGGCGGATCAAGAAGTACGTCCGCGAGCGGTTCCCGAAGACGGCGGTGGGCATGCGGTCGCTCTACTTCTACGGCATGATGCGCGGCCTGACCTTCCGCGGCATGCGAGTGCCGAAGCCGCGCGTGAAGGTCGGCGCGACTGTCTAAGGCACGCCCAGTAGACGAAGGCCGGCCGCGGTAGCGGCGGCGGCGACCACGACCACCACGAACGGCGCGCGCCGCCAGGCCAGCACCACGCCGACGAGTACGCCGGCCGGCCGTGACACACCTACGAACCGGCCCGCGTCGGTCAAGGCCGCCGTTGCGGCGAGTGCGGCGAGCAGGCAGGCCGCCCCGATCGGCAGCAGCTGGCGTACCCGATCCGGCAGCTGAATCCGGTCCCTCAGTGCGACGCCGGCCAAGCGGAACGCGTAGGTCCCCGCGGCCAGGACGAGGATCACGGCGAGCAGCATCACGCGTCCACCTCCTTGCGCGCCGGCAGGGCGAGGACGACGCCGAACACGGCGAGCAGCACCGGTACGCCCGCCGGCAGGAACGGCGCGGCCAGCACGGCCACCGCGGCCCCGGCGAGCACCGCGCGGCGCGTGGTCGGGTCCCGCAGCGACGGCAGGATCAGCGCGACCAGCCCGGCGGGGAACGCGGCGTCCAAGCCGTACCGGGCGGGGTCGCCCGCCGCCTCGCCCAGCGCGATCCCGGCCAGCGTGCCGCTGTTCCAGGCGACGAACAGCACGCCGCCGGTCAGCCAGTACGCCGCTCGGCGCCGCTCCGGCGAGTCCTGGGCGAGCGCGAACGCCACCGCTTCGTCGACCATCAGGTGGCTGCCGACCAGGCGGGCGCGCCAGCTGGGGCCGATCGCGTCGGCGACCACCAACCCGAACGGCAGGTGCCGGGCGTTGAGCAGCAGCCCGCCCAGTACCGCCGCGAGGGGATTCCCTGCGGCCAGCATGCCCACGGCCATGAACTGGGCGCCGCCGGCGAAGACCAGTACCGACATGGTGACGACGGCCCACGCGGGCATTCCGCTGGCGACCGCGATCGCCCCGAACGAGACCCCGATGACGCAGCAAGCTGCCGCGATGGCGAGGATGTCGCGTACCAGTCGAGCGTCTGCCGTTCGCCATGCCGTACGCATGGTTCAATCTATCGAACAACGCGCGGCGACAGGGAGGTATCGTGAGCGAGAACACGTCGATCGCCGAGACGATCGCCGCCGCGCTGCGCCGCGAGCGGGACCGGGCCGGGTTGTCGCTGACCGAGGTGGCCCGCCGGGCCGGTCTGGCGAAGTCGACCCTGTCCCAGCTCGAGTCCGGCGTCGGCAACCCGAGCGTCGAGACGCTGTGGTCGATCGGCGTGGCGCTCGGCGTACCGTTCAGCCGCCTGGTCGAGCCAGTGGCGCCCGGCGTTCGGGTGATCCGCGCCGGTGACGGCCCCCGGATCCAGTCCGACCAGGCGCATTTCGCCGGCACGCTGCTCACCGGCGGTGGCCACCACACCCGCCGCGATCTCTACGTGATCGAGCTCGAGCCCGGACCGGTACGGCACGCCGACGCGCACATCCCCGGCAGCGTCGAGCACCTCGTGGTGGCCTCCGGGCGGATGCGTACCGGCCCGCTCGACTCGGTGGTCGAACTGGGTCCGGGCGACTACGCCGCCTTCCCCGGCGACGTGCCACACCTCTACGAGGCGCTCGAGCGCGGCACCTGGGCGGTGCTCGTCATGGAGCACACCTAGTCCGCGTCGAGGGCGCGGCGCAGCCGGACCACCAGCGGCCAGACCGAACGGGCCTGGTTGGCCAGGATCACCACCGCGCGGCCATGGGCCGGTGCGAAGACCGCCACGCTCGCGCCGCCGCCGGTACCGCCGTCGTGCCAGTACGTCCGCGGTGCGCCCGGTCCCGGATCGACGTGCCAGGCCAGCCCGACCCGAATCTTCCGGCCGGCGTACCGCACGCGATGGGTCAGGGCCATCGCCGCCGCGAGGTCACCGGGCACCTCCGCCCGGCCGAGCTGAGTGTCGAGGAACGTGAGTACGTCGTCGGCGGTCGCCCGCAGTCCACCCGCCCCGGCGAGCGCGGCCAGGTCCCATGGTGGTACGGGTGTCCCCGCCCCCGAGTGCCCCTGCACGATCCGTCCGTCTCCGTCGCCGTGGACCGTGTCGGCAAGCCCCAGCGGGACGCAGATCCGTTCCCGGACCATCCGCGCGTAGTCCTCGCCCCGGCTGTCGGATCCCCCGGTCACCCGGCGGGCCAGCGCGTGGCCGAGCAGCCCCATGCCGAGGTTCGAATACCGGTACCGCCGACCCGGTGGCCGCCACGGGCGCAGGCGCGTCTGAGCCAGCGAGGCGTAGAGCCAGTCCGCGTCGACGTCGGCGTACGGGTCCCGCAGGTCTCCCCGCAGCTTCCAGAGCAGGCCGACCGGCAGTCGCGGCAGCCCGGACAGGTGCGTGGCCAGGTGCCACAGCAGGATGGGCCGGCGACCCCAGCCGACCGGCACCCGGACCCCGGGCAGCAGGTCGGCCACCGGCTCGTCCAGCGCCACCTCACCGCGCACCGCCGCGAGCGCCAGCGCGAGTCCGGTGAACACCTTCGTCACCGAACCCAGCTCGAACAGTCCGTCGGGCTGGACCTCCCCCGCCGCCCGGACCACCCTATCGTCCGATGTGGACACTCCGACCACCAGGCCGCGGTACCGTCCACCGGCCATCCCGTCCCGCAGGCACTCATCGACCGCTGCCGTCAGATCCACGGACCAATCTTGGCTCGAGCTGTGCCGGCTCAGGCGCCTGGACCTTCGGTCGGCGCAGATCCAACCCAAGAAACTCGAGCTGTGCCGGCTCAGGCGCCTGGACCTTCGGTCGGCGCAGATCCAACCCAAGAAACCTGCGAGTCCGAGTCGGCGTACAGCCGCGCGACGACCTCCTCGATGTCCGGCTCGACCACAGCCAGGTCCCGCAGAGCGGTACCGGTGGCCAGCCGGGCTACCAGGTCTCCGGCGGTGACGGTGCCGTCGAGCGAGTACGTGACCCGCAGCCCGTCCGGCGAGGACGACTCGACGGTCACTCCAGCGAGGTCGACAAGAGAAGCCGGCGGCTCGTCGAAGTCGACGACCACCCGGCGCCGCGAGCCGTACCGCGCGTGCAGCGAGTCCAGCGATCCGTCGTGCACGACCCGACCCCGGTCGATCACGACGAGCCGGCGGCACAGCCGCTCGATGTCGGCCAGGTCGTGGGTGGTCAGCACGACCGTGGTGTCGCCGCGCTGGCCCACCTCGGTGAGGTACGCCCGGACCGCCCGCTTGCTGACGATGTCCAGCCCGATCGTCGGCTCGTCGAGGAACAGCACCTCCGGAGCGTGCAGCAGCGCGGCCGTCAGCTCCCCGCGCATCCGCTGTCCGAGCGAGAGCTGGCGCACCGGAGTGGCCAGGAACTCGTCGAGATCGAGCCGGCCGCGGCACTCGCGCAGCCGGGCCGCGTGCTCGGCCTCCGGCACCCGATAGACGTACCGCAGCAGGGCGAACGACTCGGCCAGCGGCAGGTCCCACCACAGCTGCGAACGGTTGCCGAAGACCACGCCGATCCGCCGGGCCAGCCGCGTGCGCTGGGGCACCGGATCGAAGCCGCAGACCCGAACCTTTCCCGCGCTGGGTGCCAGCACGCCGGTGAGCATCTTGAGCGTGGTGGACTTGCCGGCGCCGTTGGGGCCGAGGTAGCCGAGCATCTCGCCGCGCTCGATGGTCAGGTCGATCCCGTCGACGGCCCGCACGGTCCGGCGGGTGCGCCGCAGCCGGCCGGCCTTGACCCGCACGGTGAACTCCTTGCGCAGTCCCTCGGCGACGATGACCGTCATGACCCGGTACTCCGGTAGCGCCGGACACCGAAGCGCCACAGCGCGGCGGCGACGGCCGCCGCGAGCGCCGCCACCACCGGGCCGGCCCACGCGGTCGCCGCGGGCAGGCCGAGCGGGTCGGGCTCGTCGAGCACCGCCAGCGCCGGGTAGTAGGCGACGAAGGCGAAACCGAGGGCGTACGCGAACAGCCGACGAAACCATCCACTGTAGACAGTGATGGGGTACGATGTGAAGTCGCGGCCGCCGTAGGTCAGCGCGTTGGCCAGCTCGCCCGACTCGATCCACCAGAACGCGACCGTGGCGCCGGCCACGAAGATGGCGCTGAAGAACGCCGCTCCGGCGAGCGGGGTCACGACGACCAGCGCCGCCTTCTCCGGGGTCCAGGCGATGTCGGCGTACCAGAGCGCGGCGACGAGGATGACCAGCGCGTAGCCGGCCCGGCCGAGCCGGCGCAGCCCAAAGTCCAGCGCGAGCAACTGAGGCAGCACGCCGAGCGGCTTGATCAGTACCGAGTCCAGCAGGCCGGTACGCACGTACACGCGCAGCTTCTCGATGTTGCCCACGGCGAGGTCCGCCAATGCGAAGGCGGATGCCGACAGCCCGAGCATGACCAGCACGTCGGCGAACCCGAAACCGCCGAGCGACGGGGTGATCCGGAAGAACACCGTGATGCCCAGCAGGTCGGCGCCGAGCCAGACGATGTTGCCGAGCAGGTCGAGCGTGAACGACACCCGGTACGACGCCTGGCTGCGCGCCTGTGCCCCGACCAGCCTGCGGTAGACCGCGAGCGTGCTAACCACCTTGGATCACCAGCCGGTGCTCGGCCCGCCGCTGCACGACGCGGCACAGCCCGAGTACGCCCGCGGCCCAGGCCAGCTGCACGGCCAGGGTGCCGAGCCGCGGTAGCGGCGGATCGCGTTCGAGGAGCACGTCGAGCGGGGTCTGGAACATCGACGGGAACGGCGTACCGAGCCAGAGGGCTATCGCGACCGGGTCCGGCAGGAAGCGGATCGGGAACACGAGCCCGGTCAGCACGGTCGACGCGATCGCCCAGGCGAGGATCATGCCGCGCGCGTCGAGCAGCCAGAACGCGGTCGCGTTGACCAGGTACCGGCAGCCGAAGCTGAGTAACACGGCGATCAGCACGGACAGCGCGAACAGCGGGTACGTGCTCCAGTGCACCGGCCGGTAGAGGTCGAACGCGAGCGCGCCGACCAGTACCGGCGGGACGAACCGGGTGAACACGCCGAACCCCGCCCGACCCAGGTCGGTGGCGAGGTAGCTGGCCACCGGGTGCACCGGGCGCAGCAGGTCGCTGACCACCTCACCGGTACGGATCCGGTCGGCCAGATCCGTCCAGCCCCAGTAGCCGACGACGCCGAGCAGGCCCTGTCCCACCCACACGAACGTGGCCAACTGCGGACCGCTGTAGCCGGCCGCGGTACCGAGTGCGCCGGCGGCCCCACCCACGACAGCGAGCAGAACGAATGCCTTGAGAAACCCGAAGATCGTGTTGGTGAACGCCGCCGCCACCGTAGCCTGACGATAGGTGGCGTAGCGGCGGAAACCGGCTGCGGCAATAGCGGTGAATAGGTGGATTTGTGCCTGAAGTTTTCTGAAGTGTGTCGGGGGCGCAGTGGCGGTGACGAAGCCCACGCCGTTACCCTCCATCCGCAACCGTTGCTCGCCCTCAGCCGGCTGACTCTACCGGGCGACTGCGGCTGCCCTGAGATAGTTTTGTGACGAGGTGACCTCCCCCGTGTCCGACGAGCACAGCGAACGCAGGCGTCGCTCGGCGCCGCCCTCGTCGGCTGGGGTCGATCCGCGGGAGCCTGACGAGCGGGCACCGGACAGTCGCCAGCAACAGGGTCCGCGTCCGCCTCATCCGGGCCGCTTCGGGCCGCCACCGGACCGGCGACCGCCGCCGCCGCAGGGTCACCCGCAAGGCGGACCGCAGGGCCATCCGCAGGGGCCGCCGCCGCACCACGGCCCGCCTCCGCCGCCGTACCCGGGACAGCCGCAGTACGGCCGGCCGCCCGGTCCTCCACCTCCGCAACAGCCGGGCCCGCCGCCTCCTCAGGGTCCGCGCGGGCCGGCCACTCCCGGCGCGCCCCAGCTCGCCCGGCCACCGCACCTGCCACCCGGCCAGCCCTGGCCTCCCCCGCCCCCCGACCCCGGCCGCACGGGCCAGTTCCCGGTCCAGCCGCCGCGCCCCGGTCCGCACCCACCGCGGCCCGGACAACCACCCGGCCGGCCGGCCCAGCAGCAGCAGCAACCGCCCGGCCGACCGAGCCGCCACGCCGCACCCGATACCGACGCGTGGCCGATCCTGCCGCCGCGCCCGACGTCCGGTCCGCAGTCGGGCGGCACGGTGTACGGGTCGGCGGTCGATCGACCGGCCACGCTGGCCGGCGCCCCGGTATCGGTACCGCCCGTTCCCGGCGTGCACCCGGCGACCCCGCCCACTCCCGGCGCGCACCTGCCGGCACCGATCTCCGGCGTACCGGTCTCCCCGCCGGCCGGGCCTTCGCCGATGACCGCGGTACCGCCTTCGACCGCCACGGGCGCGGCAGCCGCGCTGACCGCGCCGACCATGCTGACGCCGATCATCACCCCGCGCACGCCGGTGGCATCCGCGCCCACCAGCCCCGCGGTCGAGGCCGAGCAGCCAGCCGAACCGGCCGAGCCGCCTCCACCCGATCCCGAGCAGATCCTCAGCGGGTACGTCTGGCGGTTCCACTACGACACCCTCCGGGAGCTGGTCGACGACCCGGACGAGCTGCGCGGTGTCCGGGACCGGCTCACCGAGAAGATCGACATATCGACAGACAACCCCACCCGGGCCAGGCTGCTGAGCCTGCGCGCCGTGGTCTCCCGGGTTCTCGGCGACCTCGGCAAGGCGCTCGCCGACGCGCGGTTGGCGGTGGCGCACGCCGACGCGACCGGCGAGATGCGCCGCATCGCCATCGCGCAAGCGCGGCTGGCGCACGTGCTGCAGTGGCGGGGCGACTTCGCCGAGGCGGACCGCCTCTTCGAGCTGGCCAACTCCTCTGAGCTGCCGGACCGGCTCCGGGCCACGATGCATGAGCACGCCGGGCGGTCGTGCTACGACCAGGGCCGGTACATCGAGGCCTGCAACCACTTCGAGCGCGCGCTCGAGCTGCGCAAGGTCGAGGACCCGGACCTCATCGCGCGTACCGAGGTGGCGCTGGACGCCGTGTTCCGCAAGGTCGCCGAAAACGGCTGGGGCCCGTACCCCCGGACCCGCGACGAAATCCTCCAGCTGCGCCGCCCCCCGGTGCCCGCCCTCGACGAGCGCTCGCGGCGGTGGGGTTATGTCGACGCGGCCGGCGCTGTGTGCGTCGCGCCGGTGTACGCCGATGTGCAGCCGTTCCGCGAGGGCCTGGCCTGGGCGCGCCGGCCGGAGTTCCAGAGCTGGGAGCTGATCGACGAGTCGGGACAGGTACTCGTTCCGGCCAGCTTCGGACTGCTCGGGGTGAGCAGCTTCTCCGACGGGCTGGCCTGGGTGTCCCGGGACGGTACCCGGGCCTGGATGGCCATCGACCGGCACGGCAAGGTGTCCATCTCGACCGGCTTCGACGATGTGCGGCCGTTCCGGCGCGGGGTGGCGGCGGTACGCCGGCACGGCCGGTGGGGCGCGGTCGACAAGGTCGGCCGGGTGGTGGTCCAGTTCCAGTTCGACAGCTTCGCGACCGCGCTGACCGACGGCCGGTACATCGACGGCTTCTCCGACGAGGGCCTGGCCATCGTGGAACAGGGCGGGCGCAAGGGCGTCGTGGACCGCAACGGCGCGATGGTCGTCCCGCCGGTTCACCCGGCGATCGTGATCCACCCGGTGGCGTTCCTGGTGAGCAGCCCGGCCGGCAAGTGGGGCGCGCTGGACCGGCAGGGCCGGCTGCTGATCGACCCGGTACAGGGCAGCCGCGGCGCGGTCATCGACGAGATCGACCGGCTGCTGGCGGACACCAAACCGGTGCTCTGATCGCGTGCCTTAGGGTCGGACGCATGGAGTTTCGACACCTTGGCCGATCGGGCATGCAAATCAGCGAGATCTCGTACGGCAACTGGCTCACCCACGGCTCCCAGGTCGAGGAGGACGCGGCGGTCGCGTGCGTGCGCGCTGCCCTCGACTGTGGCATCACGACGTTCGACACGGCCGACGTGTACGCCGGCACCCGCGCGGAGGCGGTGCTGGGTCGCGCGCTGACCGGTGAGCGGCGCGAGGGGCTGGAGATCTTCACGAAGGTCTACTGGCCGACCGGGCCGGGCCGCAACGATCGCGGGCTGTCCCGCAAGCACATCATGGAGTCCATCAACGGCTCTCTGAAGCGGCTGCAGACCGACTACGTCGACCTCTACCAGGCGCACCGGTACGACTGGAACACGCCGCTCGACGAGACCATGCAGGCGTTCGCCGACGTCGTGCACTCGGGCAAGGCGCTGTACATCGGCGTCTCCGAGTGGGCCGCGCCGGAGATCCGGGCCGGGGCCGCGATGGCCCAGGAGCTGAAGATCCAGCTCGTGTCGAGCCAGCCGCAGTACTCGATGCTCTGGCGGACCATCGAGGCCGAGGTCGTACCGGCCTGCGAGGAGCTGGGCATCGGCCAGATCGTGTGGTCGCCGATCGGCCAGGGTGTGCTGACCGGCAAGTACCTGCCGGGGCAGCCGCTGCCCGAGGGATCGCGGGCCACCGACAGTACCGGTGCGAACTTCATCAAGCGGTTCATGAACGATGACGTGCTCGAGCGGGTCCAGCGGTTGAAGCCGGTAGCCGAGCAGGCCGGCCTGTCCATGGCTCAGCTCGCGGTCGCCTGGGTGCTGCAGAACCCCAACGTGTCCTCGGCCATCGTGGGCGCGTCCCGCCCGGAGCAGGTACACGACAACGTCAAGGCGGCCGGCGTGACCCTGGACGCCGGCATCATGAAGGCGATCGACGAAATCCTCGACCCCGTCGTCGAACGCGACCCGGCCAAGACCGAGTCCCTCCTGCTCCGCACGTAAACGACTCCCTCTTCCCCGTCGCTCGAGGACTTGATCGACGGGGAAGAGGTCAACGCCAGAAGCGGACCATGTTGAAGCCCTGGGCGTACAGCTCCGGGGGCAGGCCGATCAGGTTGCCGATCGCGAAGACCGCGTCGAAGAACAGGCCGCCGATCATGGGGTGCCACAACAGGGCGAACAGCAGCAGCATCCCGTACGGCGCAACGTGGTTGAAGCCGCGTTGCCAGGTCGGTGACAGCCACGGCTCGACCGCGTTGCCGCCGTCCACTCCGGGGATCGGTACGAGGTTCAGCAGGCTAGCGGTCAGCTGCAGGAACGCGAGGAACGCCAGCGCCACCCAGAACGTGTGGTGCTCGAAGGTGTCGACGCCGATCGCGAACGGTATGACGAGCGCCACGGTAAATATGACGTTCATGGCCGGCCCGGCGAGGCTGATCAGGCTGTCCATGACCCGTCCGCCGCGGATCGCATGCCGGTCGACCCACACGGCTCCACCGGGCAGGCCGATGCCACCGAGCAGGATGAAGATGACCGGCAGGACGATCGACAGCAGTGGATGGGTGTACTTGAGCGGGTTGAGGGTCAGGTAGCCACGCTCGGCGACCGCGTGGTCACCGGCCCGGTACGCGGTGAGGGCGTGGGCGTACTCGTGCAGGCACAGCGAGACGATCCAGCCCGAGATCACGAACAGAAACACGTTGATCCGCGCATTGCCAAAGTCCGACCATGCCATCCAGCCGCTCGTGAGACAGACGGCCGTGGTCGCCAAGAAGATCGCGCTCGGCCGGAACGCCTCTCGGGGCAGGCCTGCCACGAGACGCCCGCGGGATCTGAAATCGGTACCCATCTACGATCACTCCCCCGCCGGCGCGAGACTCATCCGGTACTCCGCGCGCTCATCCTCGACCAGGATGACGGTCGCCACACCGTCGCTGACCAGATGCCGCCACGTCTGGCCGATCCACGACTCCGCATCGGCCTGGCTG
>DASRII010000059.1:0-11475 GCA_035650075.1 Micromonosporaceae bacterium
ACACGGCGGCGGAACCGCCCGGGCGGCTCCCCGGACAGCGCGTGGACGACCCGGTCGAAGTGGTAGCGCGAAAGGTGCACCCGCCGGGCGAGCTCCGCGCCAGACGCGTCGTGCTCGTCGAGCGCATCGGTGAGCACCGTCACGAAGGCGGCGAACACATCCGGTGCCTCGGTCATGCCGCCATTCTGCGGCCCGCGAGGAGGGAACTTTTGATCGCGATTGCGGTATCGGCCCAGTCCCGAAGGACTTGCGGGCCGTGCGCCCGCCTAGAGTGCGGGCCAGCTGACCGGTCGCCGCCGTTGCTGTCGACCTCGCCCGTGGACACGAAGCCGAGCCGCTGGTAGAAACCGGCCATTTGACTCTCCTGTAGGGGAAGGCCGAAATCTCGGCGCGTGAACGTTCCCCCTCCGTTGCCAACCGCTGCCATCTCGTCATCTGCCGAGGTCTTCCTCAGTTACCTCGACTATTTCCGTTCGCGCGTTCTCGACAAGGTCTCGAGCCTGCCGGAAGCCGACTTGCACCGCAGTCACCTGCCGTCTGGATGGACGCCGCTGGAGCTGGTCAAGCACCTGAGGTACGTCGAGCTGCGATGGCTGGAGTGGGGCTTTCAAGGTGCCGAGGTCTCCGAGCCCTGGGCTGACAGCCGTGCCGGCCGGTGGTATGTCGCACCGGACGAGACCAGCGACGGCCTGCTGGTCGGGCTGCGGGCGCAAGGCGAACGTACCCGCATGGTGGTGGAGGCGAGCGAATTGACGACCATCGGCCAACCAAGCGAGCGATGGGCCGGCGCCGATCCACCGCCGCTGGAGCGGATCTTGTTCCATCTGATCCAGGAGTACGCCCGTCACCTCGGTCACCTCGACGCCGTCGTGGAACTCGCCGGCGGTCCGATCGGCCAGTAGCTATTCGTGTCCCGGCATCGACCGGATCACGGCCGCACAATGAGCTTCGTGAACGTCGACGGAGGATGGCCCGTTCGAGTATCCGTGTGACACGGCTGACCCGCTGTGAGGCCGCAGCTGGGCCATACAACCCGTTACGGTCCTCGGGTGACCAGCGAGACATCCCGGGGAGACTTTCGACCGCCCGAGGTGGAGGCGGACGAGAAGACCACACTGCTGACGTTCCTCGACTACCTGCGCGACGCCATGGTGGCGAAGCTGGTCGGCGTCAGCGAGCACGACGCCCGACGGGCGTTGGTGCCGTCGGGTACGAGCCTGCTCTGGCTCGTCAAACACCTGACCGCGGTAGAGGCCGCCTGGTTCCTCTACTCCTATGTCGGCGAAGACGTTGGACCACTCGACGAGACGATCTCCGACGCCGACACGATCGACTCGGTCGTGCCCGCGTACCGCTCGATGGTCGAACGGTGCAACGCGGCCATCGCGGACGTGACGGACCTGGACCCGCCCGGTGTCCGGTCGGCCCGCGAGACCGGGCCGCCGAACCTGCGGTGGGTGCTGACCCACATGGTCGAGGAGACCGCCCGGCACGCCGGCCACGCGGACATCATCCGTGAGCAGATCGACGGCAGCGTAGGGCGCTGACTCGAGAGCTCGAGATCTCCTAGGCTGTCCGGATGACCGATCTCGAGTTCTCCGCACGGGTAATCGGACTCTGGAACTTCCGGGACCCCGCTGTTTCGCAGACCCGGTTCGCCGAGGCGGCCGGGGCCGAGCCGGATCCGGCGTACCGGCAGTCGTTGCTGACCCAGATGGCCAGGGCGCAGGGTCTGCAGGAAAAGTACGACGACGGCCACGCGACGCTCGACTCGCTCGGCGACCCGGCCGAGCTCGCCGACGAGCCGGGTGTGCGCAGCCTGCTCGAACGTGGGCGGCTGTACAACTCGAGCGGCGCCCCGGAGACCGCCATTCCGCTGTTCGAAAGAGCGTACGAGCGGGCGGCCGCGGCCGGCCTGGCCGGGCTCGCCACCGACGCGGCGCACATGCTCGCCATCGCGTTGCCGAAGGAGCAGCACGAGGAGTGGGCCGAGCGTGGCATGGCGATCGCCGAGAACTCGAAGGATCCCTTGGCTATCCGCATGCGCGCGGCACTGCTGAACAACCTCGGCTGGACATACGCCGACGGTGGCCGCTGGGCCGACGCGCTGGTGCTGTTCGAGCGGGCTGTCGACGCGCGGCGGGAGACGGGCGACGGGTATACGTACCACGTTGCGCGGTGGACCCGCGCGCGGGCGTTGCGTGCGCTCGGCCGGCACGAGGAGGCGCTTGCCGAGCTGCGGGAGCTGGCCGCTACCGAGGAAGGCGCCGACGACCACTACGTCGCCGAGGAGATCGCCGAGAACGAGAAGGCGCTGGCGAGCTAACAGGCCAGACCCAGATCGATCACCGACGGTTCAGCCGCGGGCAGAGCCGCGACGAGCCGGGGTACGTCTTCCACCCGTAACCGGAACGATGCCCGGCAGGTACGACCGACCCACAGCGAGACAACTACTACGCTGGCGTCCGGGTGCTGGCTGACCCGCATGGTCCGATCTTCGCCGCGCAGATCGACGAAGACTTCTCCCAGGGTTGGCAGCGGGAGGACCTCGGCCATGCCACCAGGGTGCGCCCCGAACCTGAGGAAGGGAAGACCAGTGATAGGCAAGCTCGTTACCGAGCCGGCGCTGACCCGTCCCGACCTGCTCGCGCCACCGGTCGTCGAGGCGTTCAGCGCCTGGCCGCGGGCCAACGAGGTCTTCGTCGCCGCGATCGACCCCACGCTCGCCGACACCGCCGAGTTCTGTGCGGCGTACGACGTCGGGCTCGACGTGTCGGCCAACTGCGTGGTGGTGGCGGGCAAGCGCGAGGGGGAGACGCGGTACGCGGCCTGCGTCATCCTCGCCACCACCCGTGCGGACGTCAACAACGTGGTACGCAAGTACCTCGACGTGCGCAAGGCGAGCTTCCTGTCGATGGCCGAAGCGGTCGAGCAGACCGGCATGGAGTACGGCGGCATTACCCCGATCGGCCTGCCGAAGGGTTGGCCGGTCCTGGTCGACGCCCGCGTACCCGTGATAGATCAGGTGATCATCGGGTCCGGCGTACGGCATAGCAAGCTTGTCCTCCCTGGCGCCGCGCTGGCTCAGTTGCCGGGCGCCGAGGTGATAGACGAGCTGGCTAGGAGTTAGTTGTTCGGCGCGGCGCTGCTGATCTCACCGAGCGCCGAAGTCGGATCCATCCGCTCCGCGAGGTCGCCCAGCGACACGATGCCGACGAGCCGCCGGTCGTCATCCGCGACCAGCAGCCGCCGTACGGCCCGCTCCCGCATGAGGTTGGCAGCGTCCGATGTGGACGCGTCCTGCTGGATCATCACGATGTCCCGACTGGTGATCTCGCCGAGACGCGTCGATGTCGGATCGCGGCCATCTGCCACCGCGCGTACCACTATGTCCCGGTCGGTAACCAGGCCGGCGAGTTCGGGTCCCTGGGTAACCACCACGTCACCGATGTCCCGTTCCCGCATCGCCCGAGCCGCCTCCTCGAGGGTCGTCTCCGCCGGCAGGTAAACAACTTCCTTGGTCATTACGTCACTTACTTTGTCTGCCATACCAGTGTCGTACCCACGATGTTCTCCACCGGAACATCCGATCTGCTTCCGCTGGCGCGTTCGCGCAGTTCGACGTACCCGTCGGTAAGGCGGCGGCCGACCACGATGATGCGTGGGATACCGATCAGCTCGGCGTCGGTGAACTTGACCCCGGCGGACGTCGACGGTCGGTCGTCGACGAGCACGCGCAGGCCGCGCGCCGCGAGGGCCGCGCCGAGGTCGAGCGCCGTCCGGGTCTGCTCGCCCGTGCCGGTGGCCACGAGGTGTACGTCGACGGGCGCGCACGCGGCGGGCCAGACCAGGCCGCGGTCGTCGGCGTGCTGTTCGGCGATTGTCGCGACGAGGCGCGAGATGCCGACGCCGTACGAGCCCATCGTGATGGTCACCGGTGTGCCGTCGGCGCCGAGTGCGGTCAGTCCGAGCACGTTCGCGTAGCGCCGGCCGAGCTGGAAGACGTGGCCGATCTCGATACCGCGGCGGATGGTCAGGCCGCTGCCGCACGTGGGGCACGCGTCGCCGGCGCGGACCTCGGCCGCCTCGATCGTGCCGTCGGGTGTGAAGTCCCGTCCGCAGACCACGTTGATGGCGTGCCGGTCCGGCTCGTTGGCACCCGTGACCCAGGCTGTACCGGGGACCACACGCGGGTCGACGAGGTACCGGATGCCGAGCTTCGCCAGCACCTGCGGGCCGATGTAGCCGCGCACCAGATCCGGGTGCGCCGCGAAGTCCATGGCTTCGAAGATCGCTACCCGGGCCGGTTCCAGGTTGGCCGCCAACCGCTTCAGGTCCACCTCGCGGTCACCCGGTACGCCGATGACCACTACCTGGTCGACCTCGGCGCCGGGCTGGCGGACCTTGACCACGACGTTCTTCAACGTGTCGGCCGCGGTCCAGTCGGTCCGACCGCCGGCCCCGAGAGCGTTCACAGTGTCCACAAGGGACTCGATGGTGGGCGTGTCCGGAGTGTCGAGCACCTCGGCCGGCGGATGTTCGCCAGGCGAGCCCGATGGAGGCGTCGGCGTGCGGACCGCCTCGGTGTTCGCGGAGTAGCCGCAGGCCGGGCACGCCACGAACGTGTCCTCCCCGTTGTCCGCCTCGGCGAGGAACTCCTCGGATGCGCTACCGCCCATCGCCCCGGACATCGCGGCCACGATCGTGTACCGGAGCTCGAGCCGGTCGAAGATGCGTTGGTACGCCGCGCGGTGTTTGTCGTAGGCCGCCGCCAGCCCGGCGTCGTCGAGGTCGAACGAGTACGAGTCCTTCATCAGGAACTCGCGCAACCGCAGCAGGCCGGCCCGCGGCCGCGGCTCGTCGCGGTACTTCGACTGCACCTGGTAGAGGATCACCGGATAGTCGCGGTACGACGAGTACGTGTCCCGGACCAGCGACGTGAACATCTCCTCGTGGGTCGGGCCGAGCAGATAGTCGGCTCCCCGGCGATCCTTCAGCGTGAAGATGTCGGAGCCGTACTCCGTCCACCGTCCACTCGCCTCGTACGGCTCGCGCGGCAGCAGTGCCGGAAAGGCGACCTCCTGCCCGCCGATCGCGGTCATCTCCTCGCGGACGATCGCGGTGATCCGGTCCCGGACCAGCATGCCCAGCGGTAGCCACGTGAACCCGCCTGGCGCGGCGCGACGGATGTAGCCGGCCCGTAGCAGCAGCCGGTGGCTCGGTACCTCGGCCTCGGCGGGGTCCTCGCGCAGGGTCCGCAGGAACAGCGTCGACATCCGTAGCAGCATTTGCGCAGCGTATGCCGGTGGTCGCGGTGGGTCGGCGGAATTTCGCCGGAGAAGCGGGCAACCATCGGCGATCCGGTTGCGTCTTGGACGCATGGTCGACGAGTTCGACTCGTTCGTTCGCGATCGCACGCCGGCGCTGTTGCGGGCGGCGTACCTGCTCACCGGCGATCAGCACCTGGCCGAGGATCTGGTGCAGTCGGCGCTCGTCCGGACGCACCGCTCGTGGCGGCGGCTGTACCGCACCGACAACGCCGAGGCGTACACCCGGCGGACCATGTACCACCTGCAGGTGTCCTGGTGGCGGCGGCGTCCGCACAGTTCCGTCGACCTCGACGCTATCGGCGGTCGGGCCGCGGCGGTCGCCGACCACGCACCGGCTACCGCGCTGCGACTGAGCCTCCGGGCGGCCCTGCTGAAGCTGGCGCCACGGCAGCGCGCCGTGATCGTGCTGCGGTTCTTCGAAGACCTGACCGAGGCCGAAACGGCCGAGGTGCTCGACGTGACCGTGGGGACGGTCAAGTCACAGACCGCGAAGGCGCTGGCCCGCCTCCGTACCCTCGCCCCGGAACTGGGCGAGACACCGCTGGAAGGTCGGATCTCATGACTGACAACGACGTACTGCGGGCCGGTCTGGCCGAGCTCGCCGAAGATGTGACGATCATCGATCTGCGGGAGCGGGTGCGCGCCGGGGTGCGCCGGCAGACCACGCTCCGGAACGCGGCGATCGGCGGTACCGCCGCTGTCGCCACGGCGGCCGCGGTCGTCGTCGGTACCCTCCCCCGCAGCGTCGGCGCCCCGGCCCCGAACACTGGCACCCCCAGCGTCGGTACCTCGGCGCCGAGCGTCGCCACGTCGACCCCGAGCCTCGGCACCTCGGCCCCGAACCGCGGTGGCATTCGTGCGGTCGACTTCCGCAACGCCACCTTCGAGATCCCTCCATGGCCGACCGACGATCCTCTGTGGCGGGACTTCACCAGTTTCTGCGGTTCCGGACCGCGGCAGTTCGTCGGCGGCGAGAGCGCGCAGACGAGTCCCGAACCGAACTACAGCCCGCCCGCTCCGCCGGGGGGCGGTGCGCCGTACCGCATTCCGTCGCGGAACCAGCCGATCTACGCCGAGCTGGACGGCCAGCCGGGGGAGGACGCGCTGGTACCGATCTCGTGTGTCACCACCGGGGCCTTCGGCGCCCTGCTCGGACTGACCATCGGACCGGCGGACGGGCTGAACACGCTCGGCTGGGTCTTCCCGCCGTACTCCGGCAACGGCGGGTACGACGAATTCGACGTGGCCGTCGAGGATCGAGACGTCGTGGTGCAATTGCGCCGGTCGGATGAGGGGATGACGTCCAACCCGCGGTTCGAGCAGGTGCGCCGGTACCGGTTCGTGGACGGCGCCTTCCGGCAGGTGGGCGGGCCTACCGAGTTCCCCGGCCCGATCGGCTCGATCAGCGATGTGGACTTCCGCAACTACTCGGTCGGGTTCTACGGCCCCGGGGTCCACGAGGGAGCCTGCAACGGCGACGCCATCGTGCTCACGAACGGCGTGGCCGAGGACACCCCGAACATCTTCGGTTCGGGCGGCGGTCCCCGGCCCGGCGACCGGATGCGGTACGAGCTGCGCCAGGTGTCCCTCGGCAAGGTCGAGTCGTTCGGCGACCAGTCCGCGATCCTGACCTTCACCTGTACCCGGCTGACGGACAACGCGGTCTTCGAGGCCGTGTTCGCGACCGCGTTGTGGGATGGTCAGCTGGCTCTGTTGACCCCGATCGTCGCCACCGATCTGGATGGCATTCGGGGTGTCGTGAACACCCGCGTGGAGAACGGGTCGGTCGTGGTCACCGTCCGGACCGCGGCCGGCGAGCAGGTCTGGCGGTACGGCTCCGACGCGATGGGGCAGTTCACCCGCCGTTAGGATCCGGCCGTGGGTTGGCGGAGTTTCGTGGCGGTGGGAGACAGCTTCACGGAAGGGCTGGACGATCCGTACCCGGACGGCAGCGGCTACCGCGGCTGGGCGGACCTCGTCGCGACGCGCCTGGCGGCGCGGGAGCCCGGGTTCGTGTACGCCAACCTGGCCGTTCGCGGCCGGCTGTTCCCGGCGATCGTGGACGATCAGGTGCCGGTCGCGCTCGAAATGCGGCCGGATCTGATCAGCTTCGCGGGCGGCGGGAACGACGCGCTCCGCCGCAGGTTCGATCCGTACGCCCTGGTTACCCGATTCGACGACGTGATCCGGCAACTGCGGGCCACCGGCGCGGATGTGGTGTTGTTCCGGTTCGCCGATCTCAGTGCCCGGTTGCCCGGTGCGCGCGTGATCCTGCCCCGGACGAAGATCCTCAACCAGGCGGTGGGCGAGGTAGCGGACAAGTACGGCGCGCGACTCGTGGACCTGTGGGCGGATGCCGAGTTCGGCAACCCGGTGTTGTGGGGCGTGGACCGGCTGCACCTGTCGACGGCGGGGCACTTGCGCGTGGCGGCCCACGTACTCGCGGCTCTGGATCTGACCGCGGACGACGACTGGTGGGCGGTGCCCCCGCCACCCCGGAGGTCTTGGCCCGCGGCCCGCGCGGCCGACCTGCGCTGGACCACCCAACACCTAGCCCCCTGGCTCAAACGCCGTATCCAAGGGAAGTCGAGCGGAGACACCGTGGCAGCGAAGCGGCCCGCGCTGTCCCCGCTCGACCTCCCGGGCAATCAAGGCGAAATTGGCGCTGAATAGAGATCCAATCGCACCGATTTGCCCTTGATCGGCGCGGGAGCCGGCGGGGAGGATGGCTCGGCATGGGGGTCTCGCGACGCAACGTGATCGGGGTGGCCGGCGCCGTCGGCGCGGCTGGCGTGTTGGCGGGAGCCGCGTGCGAGCCACAGCAGCGCGGGCCGGCGCCGCCGCTCGACCCGCAGAACTGGGACAGCGTCCGGGCGCAGTTCGGCCTCGACCCGGGGTTGACCCATCTGGCGAGCTTCGTGTTCGCGAGCCATCCGGCGCCGATACAGCTGGCGATCGAGCAGCACCGCGCCGCGCTGGACCGCAACCCGATCGCCACCCTCGATCAAGAGTCCACATTCGACATTGCGGTGGCCACCGCGGCCGCGCGGTACCTCGACACGAGCACCGACCAGCTCGCCTTCACCGACTCGACGACGATGGGACTCGGCCTGCTGTACACCGGGCTGCGGCTCGGCGCGGGCGACGAGGTGCTCACGACCGAACACGACTTCTACGCGACGCACGAGGCACTGCGGCTGAGGGCGCAACGCGACGGGGTGACGGTCCGGCGGGTCAAGCTCTACGACGACCCGGCACAGGCCACAGTGGACGGAATCGTCTCGCGGCTGGCCGACGCGGTCACCGCGCGGACCAAGGTCGTCGCGGTTACCTGGGTGCACTCCAGCACCGGCGTGCGCTTGCCGATCCGGCAGATTGCGGACGCGCTCCGGGACAAGGGTCCACTGTTGTGTGTGGACGGTGTGCACGGGTTCGGCGTAGAGGACGCGAAGCCCGCGACGCTGGGCGCGGACTTCCTGGTGAGCGGCTGTCACAAGTGGCTGTACGGTCCGCGCGGTACCGGCCTGATCTGGGGCAGCCCCGAGGGTTGGGCGCGGTTCACTCCGGTCATCCCGGCCTTCGACCGGCGGGTCATCGGGGCGTGGATGGGCTTCGAGGCACCGCCCGCGCCGCCGGGTGCGACGGCCACGCCGGGCGGCTACCACTCGTTCGAACACCGCTGGGCGTTGAGCACCGCGTTCGACTTCCACCGGGTCATCGGGCCCGACCGGATCACCGCCCGCGTCCACCAACTCGCCGCGCTGCTGAAGGAGAAGCTCGCGGGGGTACGCGGCGTACGGCTGATCACCCCGGCCGACCCGCAGCTGTCCGCGGGGATCGTCTGCGTCCAGGTGGAAGGTCGAACACCGGAGCAGGTGGTCACGCGGCTGCGCGGCGCCAAGGTGATCGCCAGCGTCACCCCGTACAACCCGTCGTACCTGCGCTTCGGCACGAGCATCGCGAACAACGAGGCCGACGTCGACAAGGCGGTCTCCGCGCTCAAGGGGTGACGGTCAGCCGCGCGAGCACCCCTTCGGCGACCGTGTGGTCGCCATCGACCTCGACGTCGTGTTCACCCCGGCCACCGGACAACCGGGCGTAGGCCTCCCAGGTCATCCTCAGCTCCGTCGTGGGCGGGGCACCATCCGGCGGTACGACGGCAGCCCGGCCGGTGTCGTCGACCCGGATCGTGACGTCCAGCGGTACGTCGCCCGTGGTGACCAGGCGCACCGTCGAGCCGGGCGTGCCACCGGTGGCCTTCGCCACGATCCGAGGGAGCGAACCCAGGATGATCTCGGCACTCACCTGCGCCGCCGGCGAACCGAGATTCCCCGGGTGGCCGGTAGCCCGGCGGATGTCCTGTTCGTGCGTCCAGCAGTCGAAGACGCGTACCCGCAACAGGCCTTCGAGATCCGTCGACCCGCCCCACGGAAAGGTTGCCGGTGACCGTGGGTCGGCCGGCCCGGCGAGCTGCTCGAGTCGTTCGGCGTACACCTCGCGCAGCTCCGCCAGCACCTCGGCGCGGGGCCGGCCGCGGTGGGCGAGCACCCCGGCGTCGACCCAGTCCTGGAAGCCGTCCGGCGGCGGTACGTTCTCGTGCCCGCCCGCCATCCAGCGCTCGGCGCTGGCCAGGTGGGCGTACACGTCACCCACACTCCACAGTGGACATTCAGTCGGCGCGGCCCAGTCCGCGTCGGTCAGCCGCTCCCCGACCTCGAGACTGGCCGCGATGGTCTGCCGGTACGCCTCGGCGAATCGCTCGTAGGCTGCCATGCCCGCCAGCGTAGGCAAATTCAGACGGGTGCGCGCTCCACCGCGTGCCGGACCGCGACCAATCCCGGTACCGCGACCCGCGACACCTCCCGGCCGGACGACAGGTCGTAGGCGACGGCGGCGTTGTCCTGGCCGACGTAGACCCGACTGCCGCACAGCGCCAGCCCGCGTACCGGGTTCCTGGTCTGCCAGGACGCGTTGGGCGCGCCGCCGTCGACCGGCTGGACGACCAGTCGCCGGCCGGCGCCGATGACGAGCTGGTCGGTCCTGGTGGCCTCGGACGCCGCGGCACCCTCGGTACCGGCGAACAGCGCGACTCCCTTGACTACCAGTTCTCCGGGGTCGATGCGCGCCAGCACCCCACTCGCGGCCGAGGCGACGTACAGCTCGTGGCCGTACGGCGCGAGGGCGATCGTGTGGCCCGCGGCAGCGGTCTCTCCGAAGGGACCGGGCAGGTCGATGCAGTACGCCCAGCCCTGTTCCAGGTTCAGCGAGTGTACGAACGCGTGGACGTCGGGCTTGTCGGCCCGAGCGCCGATCAGGTCCCGGGTGTGCTGGTGATCCGGCTGGTGGGTGTACAGCGTGAACAGGATCTTGCGAGACCGGTCGTAGACGGCCTGCCGCCCCTCGCCGCGCATGGTCTCCTCGGCGCCGGGCGGGATCGACTTCTTGTCGCGCGTCCACAGCGCCGTCAGCGTTCTGGTGGCGAGGTCGACCGCGCGGACCCGGTACCGGTCCGGCTGCTCCGGCGGGAGGTAGTCGAGCACGTAGAGCAGCCGCCCGTCGTCGGAGAACGCCTCGGGCTCGAGATTGCCGGACAGGTCGAGCCGGCTCCGTTCGCCCGCGGCATCGGCGATCACGATGGTGGTGCGATCACGCCCCGCGGGCCGGTACGGGTCGGCCCCGGCGGGAGTCGGGGTGGCGAGGGCGAGCAACCGGCCATCCGGCGACACCACCCGGGGTTCGAGCGCATCGCGGACGGTTCCGCCGATCAGAACCTGCCCCGTGGCCGGGTCCTCGGCGGTGTACCGGGTGCCCTTGGCGTCCGGCCGTGTCGTGACGACCTGTTTCCAGTCGTGGGTAGCGAGGGTCGCCGGCCCCGGGAGGGCGGACTTCCCGGTCACCGTGTCGATCGCGACGAGGCCGCCGATGGTGGCCGCGAACAGCAGGTCTCCGTGGTCGGGCCGGGTGGGCTCGGTCCGTGGTGCGCACGCGCCCAGCACGGTCGCGCCGGCGCTGACTCCCGCGAGCCGGAGCAGGGAACGACGGGTCAACATGTCCGAAACGAGCCGCTGGCGCCGTGGCAGGTTCCCGCTAGCGTCGACCGGGTGGCGGAGACCTGGCGCACCTGGGGTGGCGTGGTCCTCGCCGC
>DASRII010000060.1:0-4460 GCA_035650075.1 Micromonosporaceae bacterium
ACAAGGGCCTGCTCTTGACGAGGCTTCGCTCAGGAGACAGCCTTCAATCCATCTGGATCGTGAATGACAAGGGCCTCGAAAATTTTGCTAGCCTTTCTCGAAACACAGCGGATTTTGCCACAGCCCGAGTTGATCTTTAGCTTCAAACGACCACTGCGGACAGCCGTCGCGAGGTGACCCCTCTACAGAGGAGCCAGAGGGTGATGGTGAAGCGCGCGCCCACTTCTGACTGCTGTTTCATGGGCTCGTACCCCTCGCGACCGAGGGTGGCACTGACTGTGCTGAGGGTCTGAACAGGAAGTTCCGTCCGTAACGGTCGGGCATGAGCGACTGGATGACATCGGCACGAGCGGACACCGACTGCGGACCCGCTTGTCGTGGCCCTGGGTAGCATGCGGTCGGCGGCTAGATCCGCACGCCACGATCAACCCCGCACCGGAAGAAGACAGCGCCAGCGAAGCGATGCGCGCGCCGCTCTCCGTAACGCCCGGACGGCGGCAGATGCGCGTGCGGATCAAGAGATCGACGACGAACGACGTGAGCGAAGCCAAGCGCGTCGCGGTGGATGAACGCTCGTATCGGTGCTGTTCTATAGCGTCTGGCCTGTATCGAGATCACGTTCTGTTGTTCTGCATTGTTAACCTCGGCTATATCGGTGCTTCGGTGTGGACGATGCGGAGGTGCATCGTGGGTATGGCCGGTTGGTTGTCCGTCCTGTCGTTCGGCGTTGCCGTGGTCGCCTTGACGGTGTCATGGTGACATGCTCATCGGAACGTGGAGCTTGTCGGCAACGCGAACGAGATTCAGGTCGTGGCGGACATATTCCGGGATGTCCGCTCGCGAGAGTTTCGGGAGAAGCTGGATGCGATCCTTCGATGTCCACCGGATGGCCGGCTTGAACGCGGGTTCGAGTCCTTGGATGAACCATCGCGTGAGAACGCGTACGCAGTGAGCTACTTCTTCGAGGACCTCGGTGTGTTGGTATCGAACGACTTGATCCGTCGCGAGATCGTCTTGACCACGGTGTCCTCGATCCTGACGAGGGCGTGGCACGCACTCAGACCCGCAATCGACGCCGAGCGAGACTTCCGGCACCGCACGTATGCCAAGGATGTAAGCCCGACCTTCCTGCCGCACTTCGAGGCGCTGGTGCTGATGGCGGTCGCCCGCCAATCAACTGCCACCAGGCGTGGCAGGTCGGCCAGGCCCACCGCAGCGGAGACCCCCGTCGAGCCATCAACCCTGCAGTCGAACGAAGCCGCGAACGCGCCGAACTAGCGGCGGCTACTTATCTAATTTGATCTACGACCTCAGCCCGGCCAGGCTGGGTCGAGGTGGCCGGCGGGTTGCTCTGTTTGCGGCTGTCCACGGTTCATGGGTGTGACTCTCATCTGGCGTGCGCCCGCCGGTCACCGCTGCGGGGAGTGGCTCAAGAGGGGTTTGTCCGGCTGAAAGTAGCGTTGCCCTCCTCGATCATTGTCCACAGTGTACGAGCGAGGAGATGCAGCGGATGGGTCGTGTGGTCATCGGAATGGATCCGCATAAGCGGTCGGCCACGATCGAGGTTATCGACGCACACGAGAAGGTTCTGGCCCGGAGCAGGTACGGCACGGATACCGACGGCTATCAGTCGATGCTGGCCGCCGGCCGGCGGTTTCCGGATCGGGTGTGGGCGGTGCAGGGCTGCGCCGGGATCGGCCGGCACATCGCCCAGCGTCTGGTCGCCGACGGCGAAACCGTCCTGGACGTGCCGGCGAAGCTGTCGGCGCGGGTGCGGGTGTTCGACACCGGGCAGGGCCGCAAGAGCGACCCGGTCGATGCGCACAGCGTGGCGGTGGCCGGGCTGCGCAGCCCTGGACTGCGCCAGGTCCTGGTCGACGACGCCACCGTGGCGTTGCGGCTGTGGGCGGATCGACGCGCCGAGCTGGGCCGGGCGGCACCGAGATCGTCAACCGCATCCACCAGCTGCTGCTCGAGCTCATTCCTGGCGGCGCCAAGAAGTTCCTCAGCCGCGGCCAGGCCAGCTATTTGCTGCGGACCGCGCCGGCGCCGGTGGGGATCGTGGCCCAGACCCGCCATCAGCTGGCTGGTGAGCTCATCGAGGAGCTGACCGTCATCGACGCCAAGACCCGGGCGGCGGACAAGCACCTGCGCAAGCTCGTGACCGCGACCGGCAGCTGTCTGGGCCAGCTCAACGGGATCGGCCCGTCCGGTGCCGCCCGGCTACTCGGTGACATCGGCGACATCGCCCGGTTCGCCACCGCGGCGCAGTTCGCCTCGTGGAACGGCACCGCCCCGATCGAGGCATCCTCCGGCGACCAGAAACGCCACCGGCTTTCCCGCGCCGGCAACCGGCGCATCAACCGGGTGCTACACATCATGGCCGTCGTCCAGCTGCGTCACGACACTGCCGGCCGGGCGTACTACCGCCGTCGTCTGGCCGAGGGCAAAGCCACGATGGAAGCGCTGCGCGCGCTCAAACGCCACCTCTCCGATGTGGTCTACAAGCAGATGGTCCGCGACACCCAACGAACTCCGAGCGGCGGGGCGGGCCCGGCAGGACACTCGGGGGCGACTCTGCAATCCGGCGCGGTCAGCCCAATCCCGACAGCTGACTCTTCGGACAAGTCACAGCCCGGACCGCCACCCGCAAGCGTAGAACAATCCTTGCCGCGACCTCCTTGACCTAGAGGGGAGCCAGATGCGGACGCTTGTCGGGCTGCCAGTGAGTGGCGTGCGATAGTCGCGGGCGTGACGTTTCCGCTGGAGGCGCTGTCCGCTGCCGTCACGGCCCGTGTCGAGAGCAGTTCGCCGGCCGTGCGGGCCTCGACCCGCGGCAGCGCGACGAGGCAGGTCGACCAATGTGGGCCGTATTCGTTGCCACGGCGGCCACCGGCCACTTCGACTTCCTGGCCATCGGCGCCAGCCGGGCCCAGGCAGTCGGGGCGTTGCTGGACGCCTGGCGCGAGCACGCCAAGCAGACCGGCGCCGATCCCACCTACCTGACCGCCGACGACATCAACGTCGTCGACGGCCAGTATGGGCAAGCCTTCCGCGACGGGTCGCCGTACCCGAGGAGGAAGTGGTCCTGACCGGATGCTGTGCCGACGGTGAGGCGTTCACCCTCCGGCTTCACGCCTCCGGCGACCCGCACGAGACACCAGCAGGCCGTCCGCCATCATGCGTGCCCAACCAGCATGCCCACACGAGCGCCGATCCGGCACGTCGCCCACCAGCGGACCCGTTCGACTTGATCGCGGGCCGAAGGCGGCGTTGCATGCGTGGTCACGCCGTGCCCGACCGGGCGCGGCCGAAGCTGCGTGCCCGCGCGGGCCGCAGCGCAATCCGTACCGACGAGAAGGAGCACGATGACCGACGACACGACCCTCGCCACCGCAGCCGCCGGCCACGACGCCCGCGATGCGGCCGGCCCGTTCGCCCGGCTGGTCGGGGAGCTGTCCGAGCTGGGCTACGAGCCGTCGCCCGACCCCACCACCGGCGCCACGGTGTACACCGCGACCGACAGCCGGGTCGTGGTCTGCATCGACCACGGTCCGGACAACCCGCACGTGTGCCTGTCGTCCAACGACGACAGTCCCAAGTGGAGCGTGCATTGGACGGCCGGCACCCCGACGGCGACGCAGCTGCTGATGCTTTACGCCGTGCTCAACCTCGACCCGGCTGAGGCGATCACCGCCGCCGCCAGCGCCCTGGGACTGCCCCAACCCACCTGACCCCAGCAATCCCGAGGCCGCCTCGACCGCGGGGCGCCCCGCCCACCACGGTGCGGGCGTCCCGCGATCACGTGCCCGGCCAGGCACCCGCGCCGGTGCCGCGGCCACCCGCCCGACAGCGCCTACCGGCCCTGCCAGCCCGTGCCAGGAACCTGACCGCTGTCATCTCGCGGGCACGGCCACCGCCGGCCCGCGGCCCGCCTCCCCTTCCCGCCCGTGTGGCGAACCGATCTCGCCGCCGCGCGACCCGGGAAGGGCGCGCGGTGGCCCGTGCCCGAGGGAGACCAACGCCAATGACCTCACCACGACTGCCCCGCCTGCGGCCCGGACAGCTGCGCGACCAGGTCGCGCAGCTGCTGGCCGCCGACCCGGCCCGGGCCTTCACCGCCGCCGAGGCCGCCGCCGCCCTCGGCGGCCGCGACACCCACGCGGTCGGCAACGCCCTTGCCCGCCTGGCCCGGACCGGCCACGCCCGCCAGGTCGCGGCCCGCCCGCCCCGGTTCCAGCACCACACCGCCACCACCGCCGCGGCGGCGGCGGTGCCGCCGCGGCCGGGCGCGGTCCGCCGCCCCAACGGGGCCTGGTACCTGCCCCGGCAGCTGGCCGGCGGCACCGACATCGCGGTGCTGCGCCGGCTGCGCACCGACACCGTCCCCGCCCTGCTGTACGGGCCGCCGGGCACCGGCAAGACCGCCATGGTCGAAGCCGCCTTCGGCAACCTGCTCA
>DASRII010000061.1:0-18379 GCA_035650075.1 Micromonosporaceae bacterium
GCTTCGGGGTCGACTACCGTGGCGGACGATGACCTTCCTTCGCGACGCGGCCGACCGGGGTGCGCTCCGGCAGGCAGGGGCGGTCTACCAGTTCCGCCATCCCCGCCTTCGCGACCGGCTCGCACGCGGCATCGTCGCAAACGCCGCCGCACCAGGCCACGTGGACGACCCGTAGCAGGCTGCCAGACCTCGGACACCACAGCGCCAAGACGCAGCGGTCGGATGCCACCCGTTCCGTCGCCCTCGTCCCCGTCCTTGTTGACAAGCCGTTCCCGTAGAACTTCGTGAATGCGCTGGCGGACTCCCGGCGGGCGAGAGGAAGCGCCCGTCACCGCTCTGCGGGCGGCGCTCCCCACGCGTGACCAGGTGCCACCCGGAAGATGCCCTGACGCCGTCCGGGTGACGACCAGGCTGCCGCCCACCCGGCTGAGTTGGCTAGGAGGTGGGTCTCCGAGCGGTGGGACCCCGCGCCGTGTCCGGTGTGGCATGCACGGTCAGGGAGGACAAATGGGCCAGTCGTACGTCCCCGCGATGATCAGGGAGCATGGGTTGGGCGCTGTGCTCGACATCGCAGCCTCGGGTTGGGAAGGCGTGGTCGCGGACGCGGTGGAAAGGGTGCGGCAGGTCACGGACCGCCCGGTCGCTGAGCTGGCACGTGAGGCCGGCGTGCCGGCTCTGGAGCCGCCCGGGGACGCGGGCCGGGCCGCGATCGACCGGGTGCTGGGCATGGCCGTCGCGAGTACTGTCTGGGCGCAGGGCCACCCGCAGTGGCGGGTTGTGCTGTGCGCGGTGTGGATCAGGCTGGTGTGCAGCGTGGCCGCGGACGCGGACATCGTGATCAACGTACGGAAGGTCTCCTCCGCCGATTGGGTACGCCGGCTGATGCGGCAGTACGGCCTGTCCGCACTCGCCGAGTGGGCGGCCCGTATCGCGGCCGTACCGGGCCTGGGCTGCGCGCTGTACGCGAGCGTCGTCACCGACCGCGCCCGGTGCCTCGACCTTACTGTCGATCCGTTATCGACGGACCCGCGGACGGACATCTCCGCGATGGCGCCCCGGGTCACCACCCCGTTGGTGTGGGCGGGGATCGATCACGCAGACTTCCGATGCCGAGTAACGGACGGGCTCGGAGGCGACCGAGACCACCATGACATGACGGCCCGGTTGGCGGTGGGGCTGCCAGCCAACGCGCGTGGCGCACACACGTCACGCCTGCAGGAGATCCTCCTGGACCTGGAGGGGCGGCGTCTCGGCGGCCTGCCCGCGGTGGCATTGTGGCTGGCCGAACGGGCGATGGCGGGCCAGCCCGCGGTGGCGGCCCACTGCTGGGTGTCCACCAACCGGGCGGTCACGACGACGGCACCGGCCACGCGACGCCAGTCGTCGCTCCACTTCGTGGAAACAGCCACCGTGGCTGTCGCGGATAACGGGTCACCCCGCGGCAGCATCGCCTTCGCGACCGGCATCGCAACCGCCTGCCCCGGCACGCTCGCCTACTCACGCCTGCGCACCGGGCCGGGGCACGACGGCGATACTCCCGACGAACTCGTGACCTTCACCCATATGCAACCGGGGACGGTACGGGTGGAGGTCAGTGGCAGCGTGACCGAACTTCCCGGCACGGCTGACCTGCTCGACGCCGTACGGCGGGCCGCACACACGCGGGAAAGCCTGCTCAAACGGCCCGACGAGCACGAGATGGTGGAGCGGGTGCACCGCCGACCGCAGCTCGCCGAGGACGTCAGTCGCGCGGTGGCGGCAGGCATCGCGGCGAGACTGCCGGAAACGCTCTGGGTACGGGTCGACACAGCGCTTGAGGAGTCGATCCATTCCCACCGGGTCGTCGCCGCAGTGGGCGGACGCGCCCACGAGTTCTGGAGCGCCTGATGCGCGCAGCAGGTGAACCAGGCGGGTTGAAAACGGCTGTCGAGGCCGCGAAGGAAGACCTGGCTGTCCGCGGCTGGGCCGTGCTGCGCGGCCTGCCGTTCATCTCCGGCAGGCACGTCGACGAGGACCGCGTCGTCGAGCTGGCGTCGATGTTCGGAGCACCGTCAACCCGGGAAGGGGAGCGTGCGGTGTGGCCGGTGACCCCCCGCACCAGCCGCAGCGACGCCACATTCTCCGTTCGGGCCGGCAAGGCCGGCCTGCACACCGACGCGCAGTACCGACAGGACCCCGAAGATCTTGTCGGTCTGTTCGTGGTGAGACCCGCGGCCGACGGCGGCCACACCCGGTTGCTCCGGGCGGCGGATGCGGTGACGGCAGTCGAGCGCCATCCACGAGGCCAACAGGTCCTGCGGACTCTCGCCGAGCCCCGCTGGTCCTGGACGACTCCGGAGGTGTTCACGGCCGAGGCCCCGTTCCGGGCAGCTGTATTGTCCGGCGGCCGCTGCGTACGGTGGCGGGCGGACAACCTCGCACCCACACTCGACGCGGACCAGGTCACGGCCGCCGCGGTGTTCGAGGAGTGCACGGAAACCGCTGACAGCGTGGCGGAGCTGCGGCTCGGCCCGGCGGACTTCGTCGTCATCGACAACTACCGCACATTGCACGCCCGAACCGCCTTCCGCGATACCCGGCGACTGCTGCTCCGGATCCGGCTGTGGGCGCACCCGTGACCGCCATATCCGGCACCCTGCCGCGCGATCAGGCACGCACCTGGGCAACCGCAGCCGCCACCGCAGCGGCGCATGTCCCCGCCGACGGTGCCGAGGCAGCATTGTGGACGGTCCGTGGCTGGACCGAGGTTGCGCTCGGCTGCACGGTACTGCGCGCCCCGGAGGCCATCAGCGGCCTGGACGACGTCGTGTGTGAGTCCGGCATCTGCGACGGTGGCCGGTTCGCTGCCCGTCTACGACAGCTCCGGCGGCGCTGGGGTCCGGTCCCGGCAGGCTATCCGGACGGTGGCAGTCCCGGCCGCGTCCGACCCGTCGGCCCTGCCACATGGCAGGCCTGCCGGCTACTTGCCGAGTTCTGTGACGCGCTCGCGGACACGCTGGCACAACCCGGCCCAGCCGCGGTACACCGGCACCGCGCCAACGTTGGTGGCACGGTCGCATCACTTCGCTGGGGCGAACACTGGCGTCCGTCCCCGACCCGCGACTTCCAGATTGTCACCTGCGACCTCGACCCGGCGCTCATGCGACGGACATGGCTGTGGCTGCCCACCCGCAACGGTGGGGTAGCCACCGTCGTGGACGGCCGGCCGCGTAGGACAGGAGGTGCCGCACACGTGTGGCGGGGAATCCACGACGGAGCCCACCTCGACCACCTAGCGGCCGTCGCTCCGCGCTGCCCTGGCGCTCCAGGCCAGATCGAGTTCGGTACGGGGCTACTCGACGCGGAGTCGTACGCGATGGCCGTGGAGATCGCCGCGGCGGCCGAGTGCGCCCAGGCAGGCGACCTCGATACCCTTCGGACGCTACGAGCCGGACTCGTGGAGCGGATCGGTCGCCTGCCCGGATACCATGCCTGGGTCGCCCAACACGCCCCGGCGTCGCCCGCCCTGGTCGAAGCGCAGACCGTGTCGGTCAGCGAGTTCGCCGGGCTTCCGACCCTCGCCGAGAGCTACGTCCTCGCCCCGCTGCGGCTGCTCGCCGGCGGCCGCTCCGGCTTCCGGCTACCTGTCGACCTGACCATGGGCCTCCGCCAGAGTTGGACCACGGTGTGCCAGCTCTACCCGCCCGCCGCGACCCTTGCCGCCAGGTCGGAACGGCTGCCGTGACGACAGCGACCATCATTGATCAGCAAGAGGTGGTATTGCTGCACATAAACTCCTTGACCGAGCCACGACACCCCAGGCGTCAGACCTGCACGGACGACGAGCACAGCGCGTGTCGACCAGCTGGACCGGCACCCACCCATCATCTCCGATCTCGGGCTCCAGTTCCGCACTGAGCGGACGACGCCAAGCCCCCACCCAATACATGATCAACAGTCGATGCTCGTGCCCGTGCAGCACGAAAGGACACCAAGGCAATGATCGATACGCCGCCGCCGATGCCGGAGCACGCGGCGCTCGTCACTGAGCTGCGTATCGTGCGGGAACACGGGCTGCTGCACCTGCGTGGCGTCCCGCTCGATGCGCTGCGCGGATGCGCCGCCCGGTGCGGGCTGGGTGATGACGCCGCGGCGGCCGGCCCCGTCGAGATGCTCGTCCGCGCGGCGGTCGACAACCTTGGCGGTGGCCGCCTCAGTGAAGCCGCTGAGTACACGTTCGGTCTGGCCCCAGGCACCCGGGACTGGCCCGCCCAGGACCGCCGCCGCCGGGCTGCCCAGGCCTACGCGGTCAGTGTCGAACGTTTCCGCAAGCATCACGAACGCGTCATCCTGGAACAGGTCGCGGAGCAGGCACTAACACTCGCCCAACGCTCAACACCCCGGTCGACGGCAACCCGGGCGAGCGGAACCTCGCGGCTGCAGCCGCAGCCTCACGACGGACCGGTCGGCGGCGGCCGGGGCGAAGCGATCCTGGGCCTGCCTCGTGATACCGCCTACTTCGCGGGCCGATCGGCGGAACTCGACGCCGCGGTCGCGGCGCTCCGCTCCCACGAGATGCGGTCAGAGACCGCGGTCATCTGTGTCATCGATGGGATGGCCGGCGTCGGTAAGACCGCGCTTGCGGTCCGCGTCGCTCGCCAGGTCAGCGACGAGTTTCCCGACGGCTGCCTGTTTCTGGACCTTCACGGGTACACCACCGGCGTCCCGCCCGTACCCGCGGCCGAGGCACTCGACCGCATGCTGCGCCGCCTCGGTGTGGCCGGCAACCAGATACCCCGGCATCTCGACGACCGCGCTGCCCTCTACCGTGACCGGCTGTCCGGACGGCGCTTCCTGATCCTTCTCGACAACGCCCGGGACGCTGCCCAGGTGCGGCCGCTGCTGCCTGCGGCGCCCGGCTGCGGCATACTGATCACCAGCCGGGACCAGCTTGTCGCACTGGACGAAGCCCAGACAACATCGCTGGACCCGCTCCCGCACGACGACGCGGCGGCGTTGTTCCGTTCGGTCGTCGGCACCCAGCGGATTGGACGCGACAATCAGACCGCTGCCATCCACCTGGTCGTCGACCTGTGCGGACGGCTGCCACTGGCCATCAGAATCGCCGCCGCCCGCCACCGCGCCAACCGGCGGCAGACCCTCACCGATCTCGCCAACCGGCTTGCTGACAAGCACGCAGTGTTGGCCGAACTGGACGACGGCGATCGCAGCGTGGCGGCCTCATTCGCTGTGTCGTACAACGACCTGCCTGATCCTGGCCGGCGCATGTTCACCGTCCTTGCGCTGCACCCGGGCGAGGACTTCGATGCGTACGCGGCGGCGGCCCTGTCCGGCCAGCCGGTACCACAGTCCGTCCGGCTGCTCGACCATCTCGTCGAACGGCATCTGCTCAGCCAGCACACGCGGGACCGCTACCGGTTCCACGACCTGATCGGCACCTTCGCTGACCACCACACGGTCCCACAACTGACCGAACAGGACCGGGACAACGCCCGACGTCGGCTCATCGACTACTACCTGTGCGTGGCCGAGCAGGCCGACACCGCGATCACGCCGCACCGGTACCGGATCCCGCTGGACATCATCCACCGGCCATCAGCCGCGCCCTACGTCGGCAAATACGACGACGCATTGGCGTGGCTGACCGCAGAGGAGCCCAACATCGTAAGCGCCTGCCAGGCCGCCGCCCAGCATTTCGAGACGTCGTGCTGGCAACTGGCCGTCACCATGCGCGGGTTCTTCTTCCTCACCAAACGATGGGATCCATGGCTCACCACCCACGAACTCGCCCTCGCGTCCACCAGACGCCTCGGCGACCGACGCGCGGAGGCGATGACGCTGAACAACATCGGGCTCGCCGCGATCGAACAGGGACAGTACGACGTAGCGGCTACCCACTACGAGCAGGCGCTTGAGCTGTTCCGTCAGGTCGGCGACGCACACGGTGAACACACCGCGCTAGCCAACCACGCCTGGATCTCCTTCTTCCAAGGAGACCATGACGCCTTTCTACGCGACAGCCAGCCCGCCCTCGAGTTCTACCGAAGCAGCGGCGCACACCGAAACGCCGCGATCACCCTACGCGGCATCGCGCTCGCAGAGGTGGAACTTGGCAGGCTCGCCGAGGCAACCGAACACCTGCACCAGGCCCTGAACACCTTCAGAAAACTCGACCTGCGCCTCGACGCCACCATGACCCTCAACGGCCTCGGCGAGGCGTACCAGCGCGCCGGAGACCTACAACGCGCGGTCGAGTTCCACCAACAGGCGCTCGAATCCAGCAAGCTCGTCGGCAGCGACTTCGAACACGCCCGAGCAGATCACCGGCTCGGACAGCTGGCCGCGCACGCCGGAGACCAGGACCGGGCCCGTGAACACTGGAACCGCGCCCTTGAGCTGTACCAAACACTCGGCGCCCCTCAGGCCATCGAACTGCGCGACTGCCTCGCTTCACTGCCTCGTGCCACACCGCAACAACGATGACGCAACAACCAACCCGATCCCGACCCGGCTCGCGGGCACTACGGCCTCCGATTTCGCCCGAGGTGTCACGGGAGGTACTCGGCCGCGAGTGCACACAGTGCCGGACGCCTGGGAACCTGGCTGCTTGGTCCGTCTGGGCGTGTGCCCGCAGCAGCAGAGGGGGAGGTCAGCAGCGCCAAGGCATCCGGGTCGTCGTCGGGTGGTTGGAAGGCAAGGCAGAGCTCGGACACCCGCACCGGGCGTCGGAGATCTTCGCCGGCGCGGGCCTGGTCCTGGACGAGACAATGACTCTCAACCGCATCGGCGATGTGTGTGCGCAGGCGCTGGACCTCGCCCAATCGACGAAGCAGTTCCGGACAGCGCGCCGGGCTCGGCCGAACCGGCAGCCGTACGTTCGAACAGCCCCGGGCAGTGCGCGGACCCACCACGGCGGCAGCCGCCGCGGGCGCCCGGACGAAGCCACCCGCCTCGTGGACCAGGCCCACACGCTGCACGCTGGGTACCGCCCGGTGCCTCGGCAAACCGTCCGCCGCCGCGAAACGTCAGGAGCACGCAGGTGAGCGAGGAACTATACGACGTCTTTCTGGCACTGGCCGGCCCGGATCGCGACGCGGTGCGGCGCCTGCGCGACGCGCTGACGGCCGGCGGCCTCAAGGCTTTCATCGACGAGCGGGACATCCGCGAGTACCACGGCATCACCGCGGAGATCGAGCGGGCGCTCCAGGGCTCGAAAGCCCTCGTCGCCTACTACTCGCGGCACTTCACCAACCGCGCCGCCTGCCAGTACGAGCTGACCGCCGCCTTCCTTGCCGGCCAGCGCGAGGGCGACCCGACCAAGCGGATCATGGTGCTCAACCCGCACGAGGAGACTGACCACCTGCTTCCGGTCGAGCTCGCCGAGGACAAGTTCGACCGCCTCCCAGCTCCGCACGACGACGCCTCGATGTCGCGCGTGGTGGCTCGTATCGCCACCAAGGTGGCCGCGCTCGACGGCCGCATCGGCGGCGTGCCCTTTGCCGAGCGGCCCCGCTGGTACGGCCGCACGCAGGGCGCCCACGAGTTCGTCGGCCGCTATCGCGAGCTGTGGATGCTGCATTCCGCACTGCACCGGCACCGGTTCGGTCTTACGCAATACGTCTCCTCCGGCCCGCTCACCGTCCTGGTCGGCATGCCAGGCATTGGCAAGTCGGAGCTGGCCGCGGCCTACGCGTGGCACTTTGGCGCGGCGTACCTCGGCGGCGTCTACTGGGTGTCACTGGCCGGCAGCCACGCCGACCGGGCCGAAGTCTCCGCGAGGTTCGTCGACGCCCTGCGCACGCTGCTGGAGCAGCTCGGCATCGACGCCGGCGAGGGGAACGCGGATCGGGTGATCGGTAGGTTCGCCGATCATGTCGCCGCCCAGGCGGAACCGAGCCTGCTCGTCGTCGATGACGTTCCGGGCCTGCGCCTGACCGACGAGCTGGTCGTTCCTGCGGGCAGCCACCTGCACACCATCCTGATCACGAACAAGGCCAATGTCGACGGTCCGGCGACCCCGGTGGAGATCGGACCCATGTCCCTCGCGGACTCGGTAGCGGTGCTCCGCCGGTACCGCGACGGGACCGACCCGGAGATCGAGGCGCTCGCGGAACGGCTCGGCGGCCACCCGATGGCGCTCAGACTGGCCGGCCGCACGTTGCGCGATCAGCAGAACCTGCTGTCGTACGCGCAGTTCCTGCAGCGCGTCGACCACGGCGGCACGGCGTTGGCGCCGGTGACCGCGCTGCTGCGCGACCGCATCGCCGCCCTCGACACCCCCGCCCGGCGGGCGCTCTACATTTCGCTTGTCTGCTCGCCCGCGGCCGTGCCCACCCGGCTCCTCGAAACACTCCTCGGCTCCCCGGACACCGGATCGGCGGTGGCCACACTCCGCGATCAACTCGTCGCGACCAAGGTGGACGCCGCCTGGCAGATCCATGCGCTGGTCCGCGACACCGCACGGGAACACTTGCCGCCCGCGCCGTGGGCCACGCTGGCCGGCGAGGCGGCCGAGGCGGTGTTGCGGCTCATGGATCATGCCGACCTGGAGCCGGCCGCGGCCTCCCTGCTCATGCAGCACGCCGGCCACCTGTCGGCCCGGGCCGACCTGACCACGGACGTGTCGGAGGCCCTGCTGCGCCGGGTGACCGCCTACTACGACGCCCGCGGCGAGGCGATCCTGGCCGTGCCGCATCACGGTCGCTTGGCCGAACGTCACCCGGATAATGCCGGTGTCCTCGCCGCCGCGGCCCGCTGCCTGCTCGCCGCCGGCGCGTTCGCGGAGGCCGGCGAGTACGCCGCCCAGGCGTTCGCCGTCGAGGCTAACCCTGCCGAGCGCCTGCTGCTGGCGGAAACCCTCGACGCCCAGGCCCGCTACGCCGAAGCCGACCCGCTGTGGGCCGAGCTCGACCCGAACTCGGTCGCCTACTGCCGGGCCTTGCGGCTCCGTGGCCAGCACAGCGAGGCGCGCCGGATCCTGGCGGGTTTGATCGCCGGCATCGGTGACAATCCGGCGAGGTTCCACGAGGCACAGTCCGCGCAGCTGGAACTTGCCCGGACGGAGATGGAGACGAACGCCCAGCTGTCGGCCCGCAAGCGCGCGTTGGCCGTGATGTCGGCGTACACCGCGCGGGGTCTCTCCATGCACGCCACCGCCGTCGAGGCCACCCGCCTCTTCGCCGACGCCCGCCTGAGCCTGTCACTGTGGGAGCTCAACACGGACCCCACGACGTGGCAGGACGCCGCCGAGGACCTACGCAACCTGCGCGACGCCTACACCCGTACCCATGGCCCGCGCAACACCCTCACGCTCAGCGTGGCGGTCGCCTACGCCGAGGCTCTGACCGCGCTGGGCCGACCCGGCGAAGCACGACGAGCCATCGAGGCCATCGAAGCCGATCTGGCCGACCGCCTGGGCGATCACGACCCTGTCGTGCTCCGCTCCCAGGTAGTCCTCGGCTACGCCGCGGCACAATGCGGCCGCAACGAGGACGCACGACGGCACTTCCGCACGGCGTACGAGGGCCAGCGTGCGACGCTCGGCCCGGCGCACCCGCACACCCTGCGCTCCCAGTTCAACCTGGGGATCGCGCTGAAGCTCACCGGTCACTCCGCCGAGGCGCGCAACCACTTCAACGACGTCCGCCGAGCCGCCCCGCAGGTGGTGGGCCGCGGCACCGACCTCTTCGGCCAGTCGTTCGTGGCCTCCGTGCTCAACCCGCTGCCGGCCGTTGTCTGGCGCCTTCTGAGCGCGAAACCCAAGCCACCCGAGGACTGCTGATCATGCCAGCGATGACGACCCGCCGCGCCGCCGGCCTTGACCCGTCGATCTCTTCCGGCGGCAACAGAGAGGACGCGCTGGACGGCCGCCCCGATGCAGCAGCCCGACGGGACCTTGCAACCGCGAGACCGGGGTACCCGGCAGCGGTCGGCGGTTACGCACGCCCTGCGACACGGCGTCTGAGGTCGCAGCCACCGGGATCGGATGATTCCGAATTTTCGTCATCTCAACCCCTCCCGGCCGGTGGGCGACGGGCAACGAGCCCCTTCAAGGGGACGGACGGGACGCCTACGTAACGCTCGATGCGTCTGGCGCATAGCGGAATTCGGGATGGCCTACGGGGCGCGAGCCCTACGGCACGGAGTGTCCACGATCCTCGTCGCCTTACATGAGCTTTGACCAGCAACGCAGGCTCCTCATACGACAGACGCTGCGACCCGGCCTCGGTGAACCGTCCCGCTGTTCTGTGGAGACTCAGCGAACCTGGGGCGGTGGTTCAGCGCTGCTCGTGGACAACCCCACCGGCACGGGTACCCCGTGCGCGGGACGGCTGGACCGCCCGATTCTCACGACGCCACCCTGAACGCAGACGGCAACGCAGGCGGGAGGACGACGGTGGCGACATCAGGCGTGATCTTCAAAAGGTGCGGGTGCAGGGACGCCAGCGGCAGGCGGTTGGACAAAGCCTGCCCACATCTGACGGAGCGGAACCACGGCAGCTGGTACTACCACGCTTCGGCGACGAACCTACTCGGCCGCTCCGAGCGGATCCGTCGCGGCGGCTACCCGTCCCAGGCCGCCGCCCGCGCCGCCCGCGACGAATGGCTCGCGTCTACAGGTGAGGAGCGCACCGCTCGGTCCTGGACGGTGGGGCGGTGGCTGCGGTACTGGCTGTCCACCCGCACCCACCTGCGCCCCACCAGCCTGCTGCACTACACCCGTGACGTCGAGCAGGTCCTCATCCCCTGGCTCGGCAGCCTGTGCCTGGCCGACCTCGATGCCCCTCGACTTCGGGCGACGTTCGCCGAGATCGCCAAGACCACCAACCGCCGGGGCCAGCCGCAGTCCGCAGCGGCGATGCAGCACCTGCGCACCACCCTGCGGGCGGCGCTCAACCTCGCCGTCGGCGAAGGACTACTGGCGTACAACCCGGCCCGGTACATCGAGGTCACCGGCTACCGCCGCCCGCACGCCCAGGTGTGGACCGACGACCGGGTCCAGGAGTGGCAGGCCACCGGGCAGCGCCCAGCCGTAGCGGTGTGGACCGCCGAGCACCTCGCCACCTTCCTCATCGCCGTGGTCGGCGACAGCCTGTTCGCGCTGTGGTGGCTCATCGGCCTGCGCGGGCTGCGCCGCGGCGAAGCCTGCGGGCTGCGCTGGAGCGAGGTCGACCTCGATCGGGGCGTGCTGTTCATCGTCCGCAACCGCACCACCGCCGGCTACCAGGTCGTCGAAGGACCACCGAAAACCGCCGCCGGGATGCGCGCTGTCGCCCTGGACAAGCACACCATGCGGGTGCTGCGCGAGCACCGCCACCGCCAGGCCGAGCAACGCGCCCGCCGGATCGCGGCCGGCAAGATCTGGCACGACTCTGGCTACGTGTTCGTCCGCCCGGACGGCTCCCCGATCCACCCCGGCTACGCCAGCTGCCGCTTCCGCCTGCTGGTCAGCCAGGTCGACGTCCCACCGATCCGGCTGCACGACCTGCGCCACGGCGCCGCGTCCATAGCCCACGAGGCCGGTGCCGACCTCAAGACTCTGCAGGATCTGCTCGGCCACTCCAGCATCGTGATCACCGCCGACACGTACACAAGCGTGCTGCCCTTCGCGCAGCGCCGCTGCGCCGAGGCGATGGCCAAGCTCGTGCTCGCCGCCGCCCGCCGCACCCGCGACAAGATCCGCACCAACGCCGCCCGGAACCGGCCCAACCCTCGCCCGGCCACCGGCGCACCCGCTCCGACCGGACCCGCCCCGCAGATCAAGGAGCGGCGCAGCGAGCAGGAGACACGCAGCGTGATGACACCCGGGTGGCACCCACGTGACACCCACTGTCCACACCGGACAGACCACAAGGGACGCCAACCCGCCGTTCTGGCAGGTCACGCCCCTTTTGATGTTGCGCGCCCGAAGGGATTCGAACCCCTAACCTTCTGATCCGTAGTCAGATGCTCTATCCGTTGAGCTACGGGCGCAGGTACCTGCCCAGTCTACATACCGGGCTCAGCGCGGAGGCTCCGGGATTCGAACCCGGGAGGGGCTTTAGACCCCAACCGCATTAGCAGTGCGGCGCCATAGACCGAACTAGGCGAAGCCTCCTGGGTGGACCGGTAACCCGGACCACCGCCGATCGAGGATACAGGGCACCGGCCGTACGCAGCAAAGCCACTTGCCCGACAGGTAGAGTGCCCGGTTCGCCCTCAACTCAGCCGATCTTCCTACTCGACGAACCACGCCTCGGCGGGGTCGAGGCGTGGTCCAGCCTCAGCAGACAGCGGAACTCATCAGGAAAGGGGATCCAACTCGGTACGCCACGCGGGCGCAACGCCGAGCGATCATGGGTTTGTCCAGCTAGCCTCGGGCCGCATGGGCGCCCGCAACCCCGAGGACGGCACTTCGGCTGACCGCGTTCCTGGAACGGCCCCGGCAAGCCAGGCTGCCGCCCCCAAGAGAGCCAGCTCCGCCAAGGCCGCCACGCCCTCCCGCAAGGTCACGCCGACCAAGGCCACGCCAGCGCCTACCAAGGCCACGCCTACCAAGGCCGCGGCAGCGCCGACCAAGGCCACGCCAGCGAGGGCGGCGGGCACGGTGACCAGCAGGGTGGACCCTGCTCCGGGGGGCCCGGCCGCTAGGCAGGGCAGCGGGTCCAGTAGCACAGCGGGCAGCGATACCGGGCCGGCGAAGGCGGCTAGTCCTCGCCGGGCCGTACCACCGGCGAGCTTCCTCGCACCACCGGACCCGGCGGATATCGGTCGTGCTTCGGCCGCGCGTTCCCGCCGGGTACCGACGCAGGCCGCGGGTCCTACCCCGGCTCAGCGCGGTAGGGCCGTACCAGCCAGGTCGCCAGCCGAGGATGCTGCCCTGAGCCGGGCTGAGCGCGCAGAGCCTGCGCGTCAGTCGGAGCCTGAGGAGGCTCCCGGCGCGGAACAGGCGACAACACCGGCGACGGCCGCCGACTCCGGCCAGACGCGGGCACAGGTCCAGGCACCAGCCGCCAGGAGCACGAAGAAGACCGCGGCCGGCAGGAAGGTCGCAGCTACAACGGAGACCAGCCGGACCGAGGGCACCGCGACCGCAAAGAGGACCACCCCGGCCAGGGGCACCGCGCCGATCGGGAGCACCGCCGCAACGGCCAGCGAGACGGAGACGGCTGGGAGTACCGCTACGTCGGGACGGAGCACGCCGGCTAAGAAGGCGGCTGCGCCGAAGAAGGCGACGCCGGCCAAGAAGACAACGGCGGCTGCCAGGGCAACGCCTGCGAAGAAGGCAGCACGTGCCGCAGAGACGCCACCGGCTACCAAGACCGCGCGGGCGACGAAGACGACGGCGGCAAAGAAGGCACCCGCCACGAAGAAGGCGACGGCAGCCGAGAAGGCGGCCCGGACGACCAGGTCGGCCACTGCGGTGGAGACGCCGGCAGAGAGCCAGCCGCCGGTGCACCCGGCACCCGAGCCGGTCGCGGTCCAGCCGGTCAGCACCGTACGCGCGGCCCCTGAACCAGCTACCGAGCATACGGACGCGTGGCCTCGGACCCGGGCGGATCTGGTGCCCGCAGCGAGCGCAGGCGGCGCGGCGGCTCAGCTGCTCGCGCGCATTACCGCCCAGCCTGCCGCAGCGCCGGAGCTGCTGGCTCAGGCTGCGGTGGCTGAGTACGGACCGCAGGCGCAGGCATGGGCGGAGCGGCTCCGGGCAAGCTACCCAGGCGCTTCCGCCGACGGGCTGGCGCGGCTGGCCACGCAGCGTCACACGCGCCTGGCCCGCGGTGCCGGCGCGGCAGCGGTGCTCGGCGGGCGGCTCGGGCCGGCGGTCGGTGCTGGCCTGCTCGGCATGCTCCAGGCGCGCGTGGTGCTGGATATCGCCGCGGCGTACGGCGTGGACCCGACCGCACCCGAACGGGTCCCGGAGCTGCTGGCGCTGGCCAGTGCGTTCCGCGGCGCTGCCGATGCCCGCGCGGCGACCAGCGACCGAGCAGCGGTCATGGCCCGCGCCGCCGCCAAGGCCGGTACAGATACTGGTACGGCCACCGAGCCTGGCGCGGCGATCGAGTCAGCCGCGGCAGCTGATGCGCGGCCGGCCGTCCAGGATGGGTCGGCGCTCCAGGAGACCGGGGTGGCATGGGGAACGACGGCTGGCGCTGGCGCCTGGCGGGCAGCGGCGCCGCTGCTCAGGTCGGCTGGGGCCTGGATGCTGTGGCAGGCGGCCGGCCGCCTGCTGCCCGGTGCGGGCGTGCTGCTGGGCGCGCACAGCAGCGCCGACGCGGTCCGGCGGCTGGCGGTCCGGGCTGCGGGCTACTACCGCACCGCGAGCCGCGCCCAAACCAGGTAGGAGCCGCGCCCAACCAGCCGCGAGCCGCACCCATAGTCGGCAGCCACACCAGAGGCCAGCTCGGCGGATAGGCAGCGGAGCTGGCAGCACGCTGAGCCTTGCGCACGCATCCGGGTGCGTGGTCACACGAACCAGGGACTCCACATGGTCATGGCTCGCCGCCTCAGCCACACTCTATCCAGACATTTATTATATTTCAGTCACGATTTCCGCTATCACGATCACAGCCTCGGCCAAGATCGCGATCTGGAACGCCGTTTGTGCAGTCGCGCTGCACTTTTTCTACCACGATCGTGATCTTGTGGGGCATGGGGCGAGCGAACTGGGCAAACCGGGCGCACCTAAGCTCTGGAGCAGAGACCCGGGGCGATGACCGGGCGTGGTGACTGGATAGTTGCTGAGGCGGTTGGCTGGGAGGCGGCCCTGCCGTTGATCTTGGCCACACCTCACGCAGGTGAGACATGCGTTACCCAGCCGGCATGCGCTAGACCGGCCGAAGGGACGACAGCGGCCGGCCGAACGGACGCCAGGCCGGTCGCAGGACGACCGGGGCGGCGAACAAGGCAGAAAGGCGGGTGCCCCGGACGCTGGATATCCGCGTCCGGGGCACCCGGTTACTGAGCTATCCGTTGAGGTTGCTGAGCTATCCGTTGACCCCGAGCACCGTACGGCTGACGACCGACGTGCCGTCGCCGTACTCGATGAGCCCGAGGTAGCGCGAGCCGGCCGCCAACCCGCTCCACGAGGCGGTGACCGAGGTGGCCTGGCCCGTGCCGACCGTCTGGCTGGCCGGCGACACGGTCAGGTTGCCCGTGGCGTCGTCCACCGCCCAGTGGTGATGCCGCACGTCCAGCTCACCAACACCCGACGGCAGGGCGAACTGCACCACGTACACGTCGTACGTGCCGGCGGCGGTCAGCGTGACCGACTCCTCGGCCGTGCCACCTCCGCTCGACCCGACCAGGGTGGTCGTGCCGGCCTGGTACACGTACAGGTCCAGGTCGGTGCCTGCCGGGTGGTCGCCGTCGAACATGGCGAACCGGGCCAGCTTCGTCCCGGCCGGTACGGTGACCGTCGTCCTGCCGACGGCCGGCCCGGTCTGCGGGTTCGCGCTGTCGAACCCGGTGTTGGTGCCGACCAGATGGAACCCGGTCACCGTGGACGGGTCCAGGCCCGCCGGTGCCGCGGTGAGCGTGCCGGCGTACCCGGCCTTCACCGCAAGCGCCGTGGAGCCGCTGGTCCCGGTGGCGGTGATCTCAACCGGCGCCGCGAGCGCCACCGGCCGCACCGCGATCGCGCTGCGTACGCTGTGGCCCCGGCGGTCGCGCCAGGTGAGCGAGCCGAACTTCCACTGGCCCACCGCCGCGTCGACGCGCGTGATGGTGACCGTGAAGGTAGCGGTACGCCCCGGCGCAACGGCCAGCCGCGACGGCGAGACGCTGACCGTGAAGCCGGCCGGCGCCGCGACGCTCGCATCGTATGTGGACGCCTGCTCCGTGACGTTGGTCACGGTACGGGTGACCGTCTGCGAGCCGGCCAGGTCGCCGACTGCGATCGACGCGTAGTTCAGGTTGCTCGGGTCGATCGACCCGACCTGCTGGCAGAACGACGGGTCGGTGACCAGCTGGAGCTGGTTGATCCCGCACGCGTACCGCAGCCAGTCGGTCGGCGTGGAGCTATAGACCAGACCGGGGTTGAAGGCGGCGAACGGCTTGATGTGCCCGTTGCCGTAGTCCAGCGGCGTGGCCGCGGCAGCACCGCGCTGGATCGCCGCGCCGGTGTTGTCGGTCGTGCCGGCGGTCGTCATGATCGCCGACTTGACCCACATCGGGCTCCACTTGCGGTACTTGCTCATCAGCAGCGCCGCCAACCCGGCCACGTGCGGGGCCGACATCGACGTGCCCGCATACGACGACCAGCTGTTACCGGCGTTGCCGGGCGGGGCGACCGCCGCGACGACGTCCACACCTGGCCCGGTCACGTCCGGCTTGAGCAGGTCACCGCTGCCGGCCAGGGCCGGCCCGTAGGACGAGAACGCGGCCATCGCCGGCGCCCGCAGGGTGACCGGGGTGGCCGCCGAGATGGTCGCCGTCGGGCTCGCCGTCGCGGCGTACGCCTTGATGGCCGGGCCCGCCACGTGGTCGACGTGGATCGACGGCACGAAGTGGAAGTCGGCGTCCGTGGTGTTGGGGCTGGGGTTGAACATGATCATGCCGGCGCCGCCGGCCTGCTGCACCGCCCGGCTCTTGTCGACGCGGGCGTTGGTGCCCCGCTGGCACAGCACGATCTTGCCGGTCACCTTGGCCGGGTCGAGCGTGCCGATGAAGCAGAGCGCCGCCTGCACCGGGTCCGCGCCGGCCAGGGCCGCGGTGGCCGCGTCGACCAGCGGGGCCGGGCCGACCCCGGCGCCGACGCCGGCACCGGTGTACGACGCGCCGTTGCCGAGGGTGACCGTCTTGCGCGACCCGCGGTCATGCGTGCTCGCCGCGACCGTCGTGATCCACGGCGAGTTGTGCGCGACGCTGCTCACGCCGACCGTGGCGCCGGAGTTGCCGGCCGACGCCGAGACGAACACACCGGCCGCCGCGGCGTTGAGGAACGCGATCTCGATCGGGTCCACCACGTAGAGCCGGGAGCCCGAGATCGAGTAGTTGATCACGTCCACGCCGTCGGCGACCGCCGCCTCGACGGCGGCGAGCAGGTCCTCGGTTGCGCCGCTGCCGCCGCCACCCGGCTGCTCCCACAGCGCCTTGTACATGGCGACGCGGGCCGCCGGGGCAACGCCCGAGGCGGTGCCGACCGGCTGGCCGTTGATGGTCACGGCCACGCCGTGGTTACCAGCGGCCGTGCTGGACGTGTGCGAGCCGTGCCCACCGTAGTCGCGCGGGGACTGGAACTCCCACTCCGGGGCGAGCCCGCCGGCGTTGTAGTAGCGGGCGCCGATCAGCTTGTTGTTGCAGGCGATCGGCTCCTCGACGCCGGTGGTGCAGGTCCCGTGCCACTTGGCGTCGATGACCCGCTGGTCCGGCCGGGGCTCCGGCAGCGCCGCGAAGCTCGGGTTCTCCGGCCAGATGCCGGTGTCGACGACGCCGACGATGACGCCGAGACCCGCCTTGTCCGGGCTGCCGAACTTCGCGTCCCAGACGCCGCCCGAGCCTTCCAGGCCGAGGAAGCGCGGGGTGGAGATGGTGTCCGCCTTGAGCACCTCGCTCTGCCAGACGCGCAGCACGCCCGGCGCGCTCTTGAGCCGGGCCGCCTGCCCCGCCGTGAGCCGGGCGGCGAACCCGTTGAACGAGACCGAGTAGTCGTACACCTTCTGGCCTGCCGCCACGCCCGCGCGGCGGAGCACGTCGCCGTGCTGCGCATCGAGGCGGCTGCGCAGCGCCCGCGCGGCGGTCGAGCGGGTGTCCACCCGGTCGCCCTGCGCCGGCCGGGTGGCGGCGATCCCTGCGACGCCGCCGGTGTACGACGCGATGGGCGCCCCGGCGACCTGGACGATGTAGGTGGCTGCCTCAGCTGCGGTCCCGCCGGGCCGCGCCTGGACACTGCCGGTGCCCACCAGCGCGAGGGCGGTTATCGCCGCGGTGGTGAGCACGATGGTGACCGGGCGCCTTCGCCCGGCCGCTGCTGACAACGACACTGGCTGCGAACCTCCGTGCCTCGGGCGTGGGCGGATGCCCACAATGGCCGGCAGCCTATTGGGCCGTTACCGGGTTGGGAAAGACCTACATCGACTGCTGCACCTATTGCAGGAAATCGAACCGGTCGGCGCCAAGGGTGTACCCGACAAATGCCACCACGTCGAGCAGCGCGTGCGCCAGCACGAGCGCGGCGACCCGGCGGGTGCGCAGGAAGAACAGCGCGAAGACCACGCCCATCACCGCGTTGCCGAGGAACGCGCCGAAGCCCTGGTAAAGGTGGTACGAGCCGCGCAGCAGCGCACTCGCCGCGACGATGGTGGCGCTGCGCCAGGCCAGCTGGCGCAGCCGGGTCATCAGGTAGCCGACCACGACCACCTCCTCCAGCACCGCGTTCTGCACCGCGGAGAGCAGCAGC
>DASRII010000062.1:0-40704 GCA_035650075.1 Micromonosporaceae bacterium
GGAGTAGCCGCTCGGATTCCGCGTCGTCGAACGTCGCGCGGGTCGCCTTGTCCTTGACCAGTTCGATGCCGTAGAAGTAGCCGTCACCGCGGATGTCGCCGACGATCGGCAGGTCGTTGAGCTTCTCCAGGGTGGCCCGGAACGCGGCCTCGTTCGCGCGTACGTGCCCGGTGAGGTCCTCGCGGGCGAAGATGTCGAGGTTGGTGAGGGCCACCGCGCACGACACCGGGTGCCCGCCGAACGTGACGCCGTGGGCGAACATGGCCGTCTCGTCCAGGAACGGCTCGATCAGCCGGTCCGACGCGATCATCGCGCCGAGCGGGGAGTATCCGGAGGTAAGCCCCTTGGCGGTGGTGATGATGTCGGGCTGGTAGCCGTACCGGATGGCGCCGAAGTACTCGCCGAGGCGGCCCCAGGAGCAGATCACCTCGTCGGACACGAGCAGCACGTCGTACGCGTCGCAGATCTCGCGTACCCGCTGGAAGTAGCCGGGCGGCGGCGGGAAGCAGCCACCGGAGTTCTGCACCGGCTCCAGGAACACCGCGGCGACCGTCTCCGGGCCCTCGAAGAGGATCGCCTCCTCGATCCGGTCGGCGGCCCACTCGCCGAACTCCTCGGGGGTCTCGCCGGATCCGCGAGGGGCGCGGTAGAAGTTCGTGTTCGGTACCCGTACCGCGCTGGGCACGAGCGGCTCGAAGTCCGCCTTGATGCTGGGCAGCCCGGTAATGGACAGGGCGCCCATCGACGTGCCGTGGTACGCGATCGCTCGCGAGATCGCCTTGTGCTTGCCGGGCTTGCCGACGCGCTTGAAGTACGACCGGGCCAGCTTCCAGGCCGACTCGACCGCCTCGGAACCGCCGGTGGTGAAGAACACCCGGTTGATGTCGCCCGGCGCCAGTGTGGCCAGCCGCTCGGCGAGCTCGACGGCCTTCGGATGGGCGTACGACCACAGCGGGAAGAACGCCAGCTCGGCCGCTTGCTTCGCGGCCGCCTCGGCCAGCTCGGTACGCCCGTGACCCGCCTGTACGACGAAGAGGCCAGCCAGCCCGTCGAGGTACCGCTTGCCGTGCTGATCCCAGATGTACGGGCCTTCACCCCGCACGATCACCGGCACCTCGGCGTCGCGGTACGCCGACATCCGGGTGAAGTGCATCCACAGGTGGTCAGCGGCTCGGGCACCCATCGTCTCGAACATGCCCACGGTTATCGCACAGTATTCGCTTCATAGCAAGCGGATCCGGAGCAGTAACCGCTTCCCGCAACGGATTCCGTAGGCCCGATCCCTGGCGAACGGGCGGCATAATGTCCCCGTCGATCAAGGGCGAATTGGCGTGATTTGAAGATCAAACGACGCCAATTTGCCCTTGATCGACGGGGAGCTGGGAGCGCGGGCGTCAAGCGGTACCCCAGCTGTAGGTCTGTTTGCGGAGTTTGAGGTAGACGAAGGCCTCGGTACCGACCACGCCGCGCACCGACCTGATCTGCTGCAGCATCTCGAGCAGGTGGTCGTCGTTGCGGCAGACGACCTCGGTGATGAGGTCGAAGGAGCCGGCGGTGATGACCACGTAGTCGACCTCGTCGAGTTCGGCGAGCCGGTCGGCGATGGTCTCGAGGTCGCCGGTGGCCTTGATCCCGATCATGGCCTGGCGCGGGAAGCCCAGCTCCAGCGGGTCGGTGACCGCCACGATCTGCATGACGCCGGCGTCGATCAGCCGTTGCACCCGCTGGCGTACCGCGGCCTCGGACAGCCCGACCGCGCGGCCGATGGTGGCGTACGCGCGGCGGCCGTCCTCCTGGAGCTGTTCGATGATCCGCTTCGCGACGTCGTCGAGCAGGGCGTGGTTGGCACCGTCGCGGATGTTCGCGCGACTCGCCGGTTTGCGCGTGGTGGCCATCAAGATCCCCTCGGGGGAGCCGGGGCTGCGATCAGCCATGAGTCTGGCGTATTTCGTCGTCCTACGCGAGATGAGCAACGGAATCCCTTGTGACTTGTGCCTTCGCATGCCAGGATCAGTCGTCTGATCTGCGACTACGTCACGGAATCCTACGTAGGAGTACGGCCCATGCAAAACACCCCTCGACGCCAACTCTCCCCGGAGGCCGCAGCGGTGCTGTCCGTGGCCGGCCTGTCGCGACGGTCCTTGATGCGTGGACTGCTCGCCGGTGGCGCACTCGCGGCGACCGGCGGCGCGCTGGCCGCGTGCGGCACGAAGCCCGCCGGGCAAAGCAACCCCGCGGCCCCCGCGTGCCTCGCCACCGATGTCTCGGCTACCGAGAAGAAACTGGTGTTCTCCAACTGGCCGCTCTACATCGACGTCGCCGAGGACGACGAGAAGAAGCGGCCGACCCTGGACGCGTTCGTCGCCCAGAGCGGCATCGCGGTGACGTACCAGGAGGACATCAACGACAACAACGAGTTCTACGGCAAGGTCAGCCCGCAGCTGCAGGCCTGCCAGTCGATCGACCGGGACATCATCGTGCTCACCGACTGGATGGCCGCCCGGTTGGTGAGGCTCGGGTGGGTACAGAAGTTCGACAACACCAAGACGCCGAACTTCACCGCGAACATCCTGCCGAGCCTGCGCGCCCGCGCTTGGGACCAGCAGATGGTGTACGCGGCGCCGTGGCAGTCCGGCCTGACCGGCATCGCCTACAACGGCAAGGTGACGAAGGAAGTTCGTACCGTCGACGAACTGCTCACCCGGCCCGACCTCAAAGGCAAGATCTCGGTGCTCTCCGAGATGCGGGACACGATGGGCCTGCTGCTGCTGTCGATGGGCAAGGATCCGGCGAACTTCGCGACGGCCGACTACGACGCCGCGCTCGAGAAGCTGCGCAAGGCCGTCGACTCGGGCCAGATCCGCCGGTTCACCGGCAACGACTACAAGGAAGACCTGGCGAAGGGCGACATCGCCGCCTGTATCGCGTGGTCCGGCGACGTCATCCAGCTCAACGCGGAGGACGAGCAGATCAAGTTCGTCGCGCCCGACGACGGGCTGATGATCTGGTCGGACAACATGATGGTGCCGGCCACCGCTACCCACAAGTCCAATGTGGAGCAACTCATCGACTACTACTACGACCCAAAGGTGGCCGCCGAGCTCGCCGCGTGGGTCAACTACATCTGTCCGGTCGCCGGCGCGCAGGAGGCGATGAGAGACATCGATGCCGAGCTTGCCGAGAACCCGCTCATCTTCCCGGACTCCGCGATGCTCGCCAAGGTAAAGGGTTTCAAGCCGTTGACCGAGGCCGAGGACCGCGACTACGCCCAGAAGTTCGAAGCCGTCTCCGGGGCTTGACCAAGATGGAGCTGCGCCTGGAGGGGGTCACGAAGCGGTTCGGTGGGTTCACTGCCGTCGACGACCTGACGCTCACGGTTCCGCAGGGTTCGTTCTTCGCGTTGCTCGGGGCTTCGGGCTGCGGCAAGACCACGACCCTGCGGATGGTCGCGGGACTCGAGGAGCCGACGGCCGGCCGGATCCTGTTGGGCGATCAGGACGTCAGCCGGCTGCGGCCGTACCGGCGTCCGGTGAACACCGTGTTCCAGAGCTACGCGCTCTTCCCCCACCTGACCGTCTTCGACAACGTGGCGTTCGGCCTCCGCCGTCGCGGCGTGCGGGACGTCAAGGAACGGGTCGACCGGATGCTGTCGCTCGTGCGGCTGTCCGGCTTCGGCCCCCGGCGGCCCGCCCAGCTGTCCGGTGGGCAGCAGCAGCGGGTCGCGCTGGCCCGCGCTCTCGTCAACCAACCGCAGGTGCTGCTGCTCGACGAGCCGCTCGGCGCGCTGGACCTCAAGCTGCGCCGGGAGATGCAGATCGAGCTCAAGCGCATCCAGACCGAGGTGGGCATCACGTTCCTCCACGTCACCCACGACCAGGAGGAGGCCATGTGGATGGCCGACACGGTCGCGGTGATGGACGCGGGCCGCATCCAGCAACTCGGTGCACCGACCGAGATGTACGAGTTCCCCGCGTCGGCCTTTGTCGCGAACTTCCTCGGTCAGTCCAACCTCATCGCGGCCACAGTGGACGGTCGATCCGGTGACGACATCCAGGTGACCGCGCACGGCAGTCGGTTCGCGCTGCCCGCGGCGCGCTGCCGGGCCGTCTCCGGTGAGGTTCTCTTGGGGGTACGGCCGGAGAAGCTGCATCTTTCATCGGACTCCGCACCAGACGGGTACAACGCGATCCGCGGCGTGGTGACCGACGCGTGCTACGCGGGTGTCAGTACCGAGTACCTCCTGCGCACGGAGTGGGAGCAGGAGATCTCGGTGTTCGCCGCCAACGCGGCTCCCGGGGGGTTGCTGAGCCCGGGCACCGAGGTGGTGGCGTACTGGCATCCGTCGCACTCGTTCGTCCTGGAGAAATCGTGAGCGCGCTCGGCCAGCTCGTCTCCTCCGGACCGGCGCCGGTCGTTCCGCCGCGGCGACGGCGGCGCTGGTTGCCGTACCTGCTGTTGCTGCCCGGTGGGCTGTGGCTCGCCCTGTTCTTCGCGATCCCGGCGGCGCAGCTGTTCGCCACGAGCCTCTACGACCCGACCGGGTCCATCGAGACCGGGTACGCGATGGCGTGGGAGTTCGGCAACTACCTCGACGCGGTCCGGCAGTACGCCGGCCACTTTGGACGGTCGCTGGGCTACGCCGGGCTCACCACGGTGCTCACGCTGCTGCTCGGGTACCCGCTGGCGTACGCGATCGCGCTGAAGAGCGGGCGGTGGAAGAACGTCCTGTTGATCTGCGTGGTAGCACCGTTCTTCACCAGCTTCCTCGTGCGTACGCTGGCCTGGAAGGTGATCCTCGCCGACACCGGGCCGGTCGTGTCCACATTGAACGCGCTGCACGTACCGCTGCCGGACGGCCGGCTGCTCGCGACGGCACCCGCGGTGATAGCCGGGTTGGTGTACAACTTCCTGCCGTTCATGGTGCTGCCGCTCTACGCCAGCCTCGAGCGGCTCGATCCGCGGCTACTCGAAGCGGCCGGAGACCTCTACGCCCGCCCGTTCAACCGGTTCGCGCGGGTGACGCTGCCGCTGTCGATGCCCGGTCTGGTCGCGGGGACGCTGCTCACGTTCATCCCGGCGGCCGGTGACTACATCAACGCCCAACTGCTCGGTACGAGCCGGCAGTTCATGATCGGCAACGTCATCTACTCCCGGTTCCTGCGGGTCGGCGACTACCCGACCGCCGCCGCGCTGTCGTTCGTGTTGATGGCCGTGATCCTCGCGGTCGTCTTCGTCTACGTGCGACGGGTGGGCACCGAGGAGGTGCTGTAGGCATGGGGTACCGGGTCCGGCGCTGGGTCGCGGACCACTGGGTGATGGCGGTCGGCCTGCTGGTGCTGCTCTACCTCTTCCTGCCGATCGTCGTGGTGGCCGCGATGTCGTTCCGCGATGCGGGGCGGAATGCACCGTACACATTGGACAACTACCGCTTCACGCTCGACCACTGGGCCGATCCGTGCGGGGCCTCCGGCATCTGCGACTCGCTGTGGACGTCGGTCCAGATCGGGCTGCTCGCCACCCTCGTCGCGACGATCCTCGGCACGCTGATGTCGTTCGCCATGGTCCGGCACCGGTTCCGCGGTCGCGGAGCAACGAACGTGCTGGTCTTCCTGCCGATGGCCACGCCCGAGGTCGTACTCGGCTCGTCGCTGCTCACGCTGTTCGTCGCGGCCAGCTTCCCGCTCGGTTTCTGGACGATCGTCATCGCGCACGTCATGTTCTGCGTCTCGTTCGTCGTCGTGACGGTCAAGGCCCGCCTGGCCGGACTGGACCCGCGGCTCGAGGAGGCCGCGATGGACCTCTACGCCAACGAGTGGCAGACGTTCCGCCGGATCACGCTGCCGCTCGCCATGCCAGGCATCATCGCGGCCGCCCTGCTGTCGTTCTCACTGTCGTTCGACGACTTCATCATCACGAACTTCAACTCCGGGAGCACCGTGACCTTCCCCATGTACGTGTGGGGTGCCGCACAGCGCGGCATACCGCCGCAGGTCAACGTCATCGGTACCGCGATGTTCCTGATCTCGCTGCTGCTCGTGCTGGCCGGCCAACTCATCGGCCGCCGTCGGAAGGTCGCTTGATGCGCGTTCTGCTCGTCGGCGCCGGGGGAGTCGGCTCGGCCGCGGTCGGCATCGCCAGTCGTAGGCCGTTCTTCGAGAAGTGGGTGGTGGCCGACTACGACATCGCCCGCGCCACTCGCGCAGTGTCTACTGTGGATGATCGGTTCGTGGCCGCCAAGATAGATGCTTCCTCGGCCGAGGCGGTGACCGCCCTGTGCCGGGAGCACCGGATCACCCACGTGCTCAACGCGGTGGACCCGCGGTTTGTGCTGCCCATCTTCTCCGGTGCACTGGCGGCGCGGGCGCACTACCTGGACATGGCGATGTCGCTGTCCCGGCCGCATCCCACCCGGCCGTACGCCGAGTGCGGCGTCAAACTGGGCGACGAGCAGTTCGGCGCCGCGGCACAGTGGCGGGACGCCGGCCGGCTCGCCCTGGTCGGCATCGGCGTCGAGCCTGGCCTGTCCGACGTGTTCGCCCGGTACGCCGCCGACACGCTGTTTTCGACCATCGACGAGATCGGGGTACGGGACGGCGCGAACCTGGTCGTGTCCGGCTACGACTTCGCGCCGTCGTTCTCCATCTGGACGACCATCGAGGAGTGTCTCAACCCGCCGGTCGTGTGGGACGCGGACCGGGGTTGGTACACGACGGAACCGTTCAGCGAGCCGGAGGTCTTCACGTTCCCGGACGGGATCGGGCCGGTCGAGTGCGTCAACGTCGAGCACGAAGAGGTGCTGCTGATCCCGCGCTGGGTCAAGGCCGGCCGCGTGACGTTCAAGTACGGCCTCGGTGCGGAGTTCATCGACGTGCTGCGTACGCTGCACAAGCTCGGCCTCGACTCGACCCAGCCGGTCGACGTCGGTGGGGTGCGGGTCGCACCGCGGGACGTCGTGGCGGCCTGCCTGCCGGACCCGGCCGGCCTGGGCGATCGGATGCAAGGCAAGACCTGCGCCGGCACCTGGGTACGCGGCCGCGATCCCGGTGGCGCCGCGCGCGAGGTCTACCTCTATCACGTCGTGGACAACGCCTGGTCTATGGCGGAGTACGGCGCGCAGGCGGTGGTCTGGCAGACCGCCATCAACCCGGTCATCGCGCTAGAGCTGCTCGCCGCGGGCACCTGGAAAGGCACCGGCGTGCTCGGCCCGGAGGCGTTCCCCCCGGTACCGTTCCTCGACAAGCTCGTGGAGTACGGCTCGCCGTGGGGTATGCGGGAAGGTGGATGACGCGGTTCGCTACCCGACGGCCGTCTCGAGAATGTCCAGACCGCGGCCGAGCGTGGCGTCGTCGATGACGAGGGGCGGTAGGAACCGCAGCACATTGCCGTACGTGCCACAGGTCAGGGTCAGCAGACCGGCGGCGTGACAAGCCTTCGAGACCGCCCCGGTGGTAGCGGCATCCGGCGTGTTGTCCGGCCCCACGATCTCGATCGCCAGCATCGCGCCCCGGCCGCGCACGTCGCCGATCCGTGGGTCGCGGGCGGCCAGCGCCTCGAGCCGGGGTCGCATGACGGACTCGATCCGCCGGGCGGCTCCGCACAGGTCGAGTTCCCGCATCGTCTCGATGGCGGCCAGCGCGGCGGCGCAGGCGATCGGGTTGCCACCGTAGGTGCCGCCCAGCCCGCCGACATGCACGCTGTCCATGATGGACGCCCGCCCGGTCACGCCGGCCAGCGGCAGCCCGCCGGCCATCCCCTTGGCGGTGGTGACGAGGTCGGGTTCCACACCCTCCGCTTCGCAGGCGAACCAGCTACCGGTCCGGCAGAACCCGGTCTGAATCTCGTCCGCGACGAACACCGCACCGGCGTCCCGCGCCCACGTCGACAACGCCGGCAGGAAGCCCGGCGCCGGTACGACGAAACCACCCTCACCCTGAATCGGCTCGATGAGCACGGCGGCGACGTTCTCCGCCCCGACCTGTTTGTCCACAGTGTCTAGTGCCCGGGCGGCGGCGGTTGAGCCCGACAGCCCACCGTCGCGGAACGGGTACGACATCGGCGCCCGGTAAACCTCCCCGGCGAACGGGCCGAACCGGTGCTTGTACGGCATGTTCTTCGCGGTCAACGCCATCGTGAGGTTCGTCCGACCGTGGTACGCGTGGTCGAACACCACCACCGCCGGCCGCCCGGTGTGGTGCCGGGCGATCTTCACGGCATTCTCCACCGCCTCGGCGCCGGAGTTGAACAGCGCGGACCGCTTCTCGAACCCGCCCGGCGTCAGCGCGTTCAGCTGCTCGCACACGGCGACGTACAGCTCGTACGGCGCGACCATGAAGCACGTGTGCGTGAACCGCTCGACCTGCTCGCGTACCGCGGCCACCACGCGAGGTGCTGACGAGCCCACGCTGGTGACCGCGATACCGGAGGCGAAGTCGATCCACTCCCGACCGTCGACGTCCACGATGGACCCGCCGGCCGCACGCTCCACATAGGACGAGATGACGCTGCCCACGCCGCGTGCGACCGCGGCTGTCCGCCTCTTGTGCAGGTCGACGGAGTTCATCACAGCGCGTGCATGACGTGTTTGATGCGGGTGTAGTCCTCCAGCCCGTACATGGACAGGTCCTTGCCGTACCCGGAGTGCTTGAACCCGCCGTGCGGCATCTCCGCGACGATCGGGATGTGCGTGTTGACCCAGACGCAGCCGAAGTCCAGCCGGCGGGTCATCCGCATCGCCCGGCCGTGGTCCCGGGTCCACACCGAGGACGCCAGTCCATACTGTACACCGTTGGCCCAGCGCACGGCCTCGTCCTCGTCGGTGAACCGCTGCACGGTGATGACCGGCCCGAAGATCTCGTCCTGGATCGCCTCGTCGTCCTGACGCAGTCCGGACACCACTGTGGGCGCGTAGAAATAACCGCGCTCGCCGACCCGGGCGCCACCGGTCTGCACCGAAGCGTGGTCCGGCAAGCGGTCCAGGAAGCCCATCACGCGCGCGAGCTGGTTCGCGTTGTTGAGCGGGCCGTAGAGCACGTCCTCGTCGTCGGGCGCGCCGGTCTTCGTACCCTTGGCTTGTTCCGTCAGGGCAGCGATGAAGTCGTCATGGACGCCAGGTGCGGCGAGCACCCGGGTGGCGGCGGTGCAGTCCTGCCCGGCGTTGAAGTAGCCCGCGCCTGCGATCGCCTCGGCGGCGGCGGCGATGTCCGCGTCGTCGAAAATGACGACCGGCGCCTTGCCACCGAGCTCGAGGTGGGTGCGCTTGAGGTCGGGTGCCGCGGCCGCGGCCACCTCCTTGCCCGCGCGGGTGGAGCCGGTGATGGAGACGAACCGCGGAGTAGGGTGGCCGACGAGAGTGCGGCCGGTGTCCCGGTCGCCACAGACCACATTGAACACTCCCGGCGGCAGTACCTCCGCGGCGATCTCGGCGAGCAGCAGTGTCGACAGTGGAGTCGTGTCGGACGGCTTGAGGACGACCGTGTTGCCGGCCGCGATCGCGGGCGCGATCTTCCAGATCGCCATCATCAGCGGGTAGTTCCACGGGGTGACCTGAGCGCAGACGCCGATCGGCTCGCGCCGAACATACGACGTGTGGCCCGCCAGGTACTCCCCGGCCGACCGGCCCTCCAGCACCCGGGCCGCGCCGGCGAAGAACCGCACCTGGTCGACGGATGGTGGTAGCTCCTCGCTGGCGGTCAACCCGCGCGGCTTGCCCGTGTTCCGGCACTCGGCGTCGACCAGATCGTCGGCACGCGCCTCCATGGCGTCGGCGAGCTTCAACAGCGCGCGCTGCCTCTCCGCGGGCGTGGTGTCCCGCCAGCTCTCGAACGCGGCGGACGCGGCGGACATGGCGGCGTCGACATCAGCCTGGCCGGACATCGGAGCGGCGGCGAAGACCTCGCCGGTGGACGGGTCGATCAGGTCCGCGTACCCACCTTCGGTCGGGGCCACCGCAGTCCCGTTGATGAAGTTGGTCAGAACGAGCTTTTCCGGCATTGTGGGCTCCCAGCGATTCTCGTAGTCCACTCGCCATCTTGGCCACTGAATTCGTGTCGAGCAAGGGCTAGTACGACTGTTTCCGTGCTTGATACGCTCGCCGGCCATGGGTACTACCCCGTTCTACGTCGCCGGCAGGCCGGAGACGAGCGACGACGTGGTACCGGTGCACCACCCGTACGACGGCCGGGAGGTGGGCCGCACCAGCTATGCCACGCCCGAGCAGGTCGAGCGCGCGGTGGCGGCGGCCGCGGCAGTGGCCGACGAGGTCGCGGGCTTGCCCGTGTCCACGTTCCGGTGGGCCGCCGACGAGGCCCGCCGCTTCTCTGGCGAACTACAGCGGCTGGACACGGACGCGTCCGGAGCCGGGCGGCTCGCTTTGGTACGCCGGGTGCCGCGCGGACCGGTGCTGGGGATCAGCCCGTTCAACTTCCCGCTCAACCTGGTGGCGCACAAGGTGGCGCCGGCGCTGGCGGTCGGTACCCCCATCGTGGTCAAGCCCGCGCCGTCGACGCCGCTGTCCGCGCTGTTGCTGGGCTCGCTGCTCGCGGAGACCGACCTGCCGGCCGGCGCGTTCTCGGTTCTGCCTGTGCCGAACGACCGGGCCGCGGCCCTGGTGACCGACCCGCGGCTGCCCGTGGTGTCATTCACCGGATCCGGCCCGGTCGGCTGGTTCATCTGCGAGCAGGTACCGCGCAAGCACGTCACGCTCGAACTCGGCGGCAACGCGGCCGCCGTCGTCTGCGCCGACTGGTCGTCCACTGTGGACCTCGACTGGGCTGCGGACCGCATCGCCACGTTCGCCAACTACCAGGCGGGGCAGAGCTGCATCGCGGTACAGCGGGTGATCGTCCACTCGTCCGTCTACGACGCTTTCGTGCCGCGGCTGGTGGCCGCCGTGGCGGCGCTGCGTACCGGTGACCCTTTCGACGAATCCACCGACGTGGGTCCGCTCATCGACGAGACCGCCGCGAAGCGGGTCGAAGGCTGGGTGGCCGAGGCCGTCGCGGCGGGCGCGCGGGTGCTCGCCGGAGGATCCCGCGAGGGTACGACGTACCCGCCGACGGTCCTGACCGATGTGCCCCGTACGGCGTCGGTGTGGGCCGAGGAGGTGTTCGGGCCGGTGCTCGTGGTGACCCGGGCAACCGATGACGAAGCAGCGTTCGAGATGGTGAACGACTCGGCGTACGGCCTGCAGGTCGGCGTCTTCACCCGGGACGTGCGGACCGCGTTCGCGGCGCACCGCAACCTCCGCGTCGGTGGGGTGATCGTCGGGGACGTCCCGAGCTACCGCGCCGACCAGATGCCGTACGGCGGTACGAAGGGCAGCGGTGTCGGCCGGGAGGGCGTGCGTAGCGCGATGGACGACTACACCGAGCCGCGCGTCCTCGTACTGACCGGACTTGGTCTCTAAGCGGCCCGGGGAACCGCGGGGTCTTCGGCGACCTGAACGAGGCGCGGGCCGCCTCGCCGCGCTCCGCGGGCAACGATGCGTTCGAGTGTCGTGTTGGCGGTGACGTTGCCGTCGTGGTCGACGACGAGCGCCTCTCCGCTCGGTAGCACGACCACCCACGAGACGAGTTGATCGTGCTGATGCAGCGCGTAGATGTGAGGAACGCGATCGACGAAGACAAAGTCGGGGTGTCCGGTCTGCCGAATCTGGTCGATCATTGGCCATCTCCTCGCGACTTGGTGGGTCAGGGAGTCAGGCGCTTGTGTGCTTAGATGGTGACTCATGCATGCTCGGCCATGCAAGTGCATATGGGTAAACACGCCTGAGTGAATGCGTGACAGGTTGTGCGTACTCGGGCAGACTGACGATCATCGTGGCTGGGACCAGCGGAGGTGCCAGTGGCTGTTGGCTCGCCCCCGACCGTCCGCCGCCGGCAGCTCGGCCGTGAGCTGCGGCGGTTGCGCGAGGACGCCGGGCTGCACCTGGATCAGATGGCCGAGCAACTGCGGTGCTCGCCGTCGCGGCTGAGTCGTATCGAGACTGCCCGCATCCGGATCACGCCGGGAACGGTGCACGAGATCCTCGACGCCCTCGACATCCACGACGATCGGCGGGACCGGCTCGTCACCCTCGCCCGCCAGGCCGAGGAGCCGAACTGGTGGCAGGAGTACACCGACGTCCTGCCGTACGAGTACGCCACCTTCATCGCCCTCGAAGCCGAAGCCGCTTCCCTGCGGGTCTTCGAACCGATGGTCGTATACGGGCTACTCCAGACCGAGGACTACGCCAGAGAGGTCGTCCGGTTCGGGCGGCGGTTTCCCGCCGATGAGGTAGAGGCCCGAGTCGCTGCCAGGATGGCCAGACAAGCTGTCTTGACGCGGGCTGAGCCAGTTGATCTTCATGTCATCTTGGACGAGGCCACGCTTATCCGCACGGTCGGCGGGCCAGCCGTCATGCGGGGCCAGATGCGTAGGCTGCTCGACCTCGCCGAACTACCGAAGGTCCACATTCAGGTCCTACCGGCCACGGCGGCCGGCACCGTGATGAACCTGACTGGGCCGTTCGTGGTCATTGATCTTGCAGGCTCCGATGACCCGCCAATCGTGTACCTGGAGATCCTTGCTGGCGATGTCTACGTCGAGCGTGCCTCGATCGTCCAGATGTACGATTCCATCTTCCAAAGCCTCTGCGCAGAGGCGCTCGATGAGAAGCGCTCTATGGACATGATCGCTCAGCTCGCACGGAATCTCTAAACGGAGTCTCTAACACGAAGGTGTTTTGGGTGAGTGACGCGGGTATAATGCCTGTACTCTCGCGCGGTGTGACGGATAAACGCGTGCCTGGGTTGGCAGCCCCTTTTGAACCTGCCTCGACCGGCCTGATGTGGCGTAAGAGTAGTCGAAGCGCTACTAACGGTTCCTGCGTCGAGGTTGCCATCACTCCCACGGCCATTGCCGTGAGAGATAGCAAGAATCGGCATGCGGCGACTCTTGTCTTCGATCGAGGCCAGTGGACGCGTTTCGTCTCCGGTGTCAAGTCGGGTGAATACGACTTCCCGCCTGTTTGCGGATAGCACGAGCACGACGTAGCGACCGGCCGACATACTCGGCCGGTTGCCAGCTCATGCTGCGCGGGTGGCCGGTAGGCTCGACTGTCGATCCGGGGGACAGCAGGCGAGGGGCGGGGCGGACGGTGCCACAGCAGGACCTGAGCACGATCGTCAAGGCGTACGACGTCCGCGGGACAGTGCCCGACCAGCTCAACGAGTCGGTCGCGCGGGCGATCGGTACCGCGCTCGTGGAGACGCTGCGCGCGGGTGGCGAGCGGGCCGATCAGGTCGTCGTCGCGCACGACATGCGGGACTCCTCACCCGGTCTGGCGGCCGCGATCGCCGATGGGGTGACCGCTGCCGGGGCCGACGTGATCGACGCCGGGCTCGGGTCGACCGACCTGCTCTACTACGCCTCGGGAAGCCACGACATCCCGGGCGCGATGATCACCGCGAGCCACAACCCGCCCCAGTACAACGGCATCAAGCTGTGTCGGGCCGGGGCCAAGCCGATCGGCCAGGACAGCGGCCTCACGGATATCCGCGACCGAGCCACCGCCCTGCTCGCGGGTGGCCAGCCCACGCCGGAAGGCAAGGGCACGATCACCACGAGCGACATGCTGCGCGAGTACGCCGATTACCTCCGCTCGCTGGTCGACCTGAGCGGCATCCGGCCGCTGACCGTCGTCGTCGACGCCGGCAACGGCATGGCGGGCCACACGGTACCGGCGGTTCTCGGCGAGCCACTGCGGATCATCCCGCTGTACTTCGAGCTCGACGGCACCTTCCCGAACCACGAGGCGAACCCGCTCGAACCCAAGAACATCGTCGACCTGCAGAAGGCCGTACGGGAGCGCGGTGCCGACATCGGGCTCGCGTTCGACGGTGATGCCGACCGGTGTTTCGTGGTCGACGAGAACGGCGACGCGGTGTCGCCGTCGACCATCACGGCGCTGGTGGCGGTACGGGAGCTGGCCAAGCACCCGGGCGCCACGATCATCCACAACCTGATCACGTCGAGCGCGGTAGCGGAGATCGTGGCCGAGCACGGCGGAGTGCCGGTACGCACCCGGGTCGGCCACTCATTCATCAAGGCGGAGATGGCGCGTACCGGTGCGGTCTTCGGCGGTGAGCACTCGGCGCACTACTACTTCCGCGATTTCTGGGGCGCCGATACCGGGATGCTGGCCGCGATGCACGTGCTCGCAGAGTTGGGCGGGCAGGACCGCCCGCTGTCCGAGCTGGTGCGCGAGTACTCCCGGTACTCGGCCTCGGGCGAGATCAACTCGACGGTTCAGGACCAGCAGGCGAAGCTCGCCGAGGTCGAAGCCGCGCTGAGCGAGACGCCGGAGACTACGATCGACCACCTCGACGGCCTGACCGTGCGGTACGCCGACGGCGCCTGGGTCAACCTGCGCCCGTCCAATACCGAGCCGCTGCTTCGGCTCAACGTCGAGGCGCGCGACGATGAACGGATGGCCGCGCTGCGCGACGAGGTCCTCGCCATCGTCCGCGGCTGACCCTCGAATAAGGAGCATGACGTGACACTCGATCCCCAGTTGCTGGAGATCCTGGCCTGTCCGGACACCCACCACGCGCCGCTGGACTACGACGCCGAGGCGCAGACATTGACGTGTACCGAGTGTGGGCGGATCTTCGAGATCCGGGACGGCATCCCGGTCCTCCTGCTGGACGAGGCCCGGAGCCCCGAGAGCTGATGGCCGGTCCAGTCAACGGGTCGGCCGGGATTCGCGGCCGGCGCACGGTCGACGAGCACCTGATCGACGACTCGGCCGCCATGGCGGCGGCGGACCCGAGCGGCATGCTGCGGGCGGTCGCGTCCGCGGGTGCCCAGGTGCGCGAGTCCGCCGCGCTCGCCGCCGAGGCCAACCTGACCGCGATCGCGGACGAGGGTCGACCGCGGGCGCTCGTGGTGGCCGGGGTCGGCACCGCCGGGCGTACCGGTGACGTGCTCGCAACTGTCGTCGGTCCACGGTGTCCGGTACCCGTCCTCGCCCATCGCAGCGCCGGCATCCCGGGCTGGGTCGGCGCGGCCGACGTGGTCATCGCCGTGTCCGCCAGCGGGCGGAGTCCCGAGGCGCTCGCCGCGGCCGAAGCCGCCGCCCGTCGGGGAGCGCGACTCGTCGCGATCGGGGCGCCCGACTCCGCGCTGCAGGCACTCGCCGAGCGCGCCCGGGCACCGTTCATCCCGGTACCCCGCCGTGCTCCGGCGCGCGCCAGCCTCTGGGCGTTGACGGTTCCGGTGCTGCTCGCCGCGCGTACCCTCGGCTTGGTCAAGGTCAATGAGGCGGACCTGGCGGAGGCCGCGGCCCGGCTCGACGCGGACGCCGACCGGTGCCGGCCCACGGCGGAGTCGTTCGTCAACCCGGCCAAGACGCTCGCGCTGGACATCGCCGGGTCGATCCCGATCGTCTGGGGATCGTCGGCGCTGGCGACGGTGGCCGCCAAGCGGTTCGGCGACACGCTGTCGGCCAACGCGCGGTACCCGGTCGTCTCCGGCGCCCTCGGCGAGGCGGGTCGGGGTCGGGTCGGCCTGCTCGATGGGGTGTTCGGCGGGTTGGTCGAGGCCAGCCGCGACATCTTCGCCGACCCGGTCGAGGACGGCGTGGCGGAACCGGAAGCGACGCGGCTGCGGGTGATCCTGCTGCGCGACGGCGGCATCGGTGAAGACGACGAGATGGCCGACGGCGTCGAGGAGCGGCGGGCCGACGCGGTACGCGAGATCGCCGAGCGGCGTGGTATCCGCTGCAGCGTGGTGACCGCCGAGGGAGCGTCCATGGTGGAGCGGTTCGCGTCCCTGATCGCCGTGCCGGACTTCGCGTCGGTGTACCTTGCCCTCGCACACGGCCTGGACCCGATGGCCGTGCCCGCGATCACCGACATGAAGGAGCTCGCCAATACATGAGCGCAGCGGAGCGCCGCGGTGCTTGGACTGAGGAGCGCAGCGACGAGGGAAGGCGCCGCGTAGGGCGCGCAGCGGAGCGAGGCTGGACATGAGCGCGGCCGGTGGTAAGAGGGCAATCGTCGCGGCGCTGCTGGCGAACATCGGTATCGCGGTGACCAAGTTCATCGCCTGGGCGCTGACCGGATCGTCGTCGATGCTGGCCGAGGCGATTCACTCGGTCGCCGACTCGGGAAACCAGGTGCTGCTGCTCTTCGGCGGCCGGCGGGCCGAACGCCGGGCGACCCCGAAACACCCGTTCGGGTACGGGCGCGAGCGCTACATCTACGCGTTCATCGTGTCGATCGTGCTGTTCAGCGTCGGTGGGCTGTTCGCGCTGTTCGAGTCGTACGAGAAGTTCCGGCACCCGCATGCCATCGATGAGTGGGAGTGGGTACCGATCACGGTGCTGCTCGTGGCCATCGTGCTGGAGTCGTTCTCGTTCCGGACCGCGATCCAGGAGTCCAACGCGGTACGCGGTACCGCGTCCTGGAAGGCGTTCATCCGGCGTGCCAAGGCTCCGGAGCTGCCGGTGATCCTGCTGGAGGATTTCGGTGCGCTGGTCGGCCTGGTCTTCGCGCTGTTCGGCGTCGGGATGACGCTGATCACCGGCAGCGGCTACTGGGACGCGGCCGGTACCGCCATGATCGGCCTGCTGCTCGTGTCGATCGCGGTGGTCCTCGCGATCGAGACGAAGAGCCTGCTGATCGGCGAGGCCGCGACACCCGAGCACATCGCCGCGATCGAGCGCGCGCTGGAGGAGAGCGACGCGGTGGAGCGCATCATCCACATGCGTACGTTGCACCTCGGCCCCGAGGAGCTGCTGGTCGCCGCGAAGATCGCGGTACGCCACGACGACACCGCGGGACACGTCGCCCGCAGCATCGACGACGCGGAGACGCGCATCCGGTCCGCCGTACCGATCGCCCGGGTGATCTATCTCGAACCCGACATCTACCGCGCCGGCGCCTCCTAGCGATGCGGGCACTGCACGGCCCGATCCGCGACTACGCCTGGGGCTCCCGGTCGGCGCTGGCTCTGCTGCAGGGCCGGCCGTCGCCGACCGAGAGGCCAGAGGCCGAGCTGTGGTTGGGCGCGCACCCGTCGGATCCGTCCACAGTGGACTCTGTCTCACTCGCGGCTCTTGTCGCGGCGGACCCACCGCGCATGCTCGGGGCTGAGGTGGCAGCGGAGTTCGACGGACGGTTGCCTTTCCTGCTCAAGGTGCTGGCGGCGGAGGAGCCGCTGTCGTTGCAGGCGCACCCGGACGCGGCCCAGGCACAGGCCGGGTACGCCGCCGGCAACCCCAACTACGTCGACCCGTACCACAAACCGGAGCTGCTCGTCGCGGTGAGCGAGTTCGAGGCGCTGTGCGGGTTCCGGTCGCCGGTCGCTTCGGCACAGCGGCTGTCTTCCCTCCGCGTGCCGGCGCTCGGGCCCGTGGTCTCGTTGCTGGAGAGCGGGCGGCTCCGGGACGCGGTGACGGCCCTCCTTCGCTGGCCGGATGTGGAAGTCGTGGCGGTCGCTGCCGCGGCCGACCCGCTTGCCGCGCGGCTCGCCGCGCGGTACCCCGACGACCTCGGCGTAATCGTGGCGCTCCTGCTCAACCACGTGACGCTCCGACCCGGCGAAGCGATCTCGATGCCGGCGGGCAACCTGCACGCGTACCTGCACGGGACCGGGATCGAGATCATGGCTGCGAGCGACAACGTGCTGCGCGGCGGGCTGACCCCGAAGCGGGTCGACGTACCGGAGCTGCTGCGCATCCTGCGCTTCGAGGTGCTGGAGGAGCCGGTGGTACCGGCGGTAACGCTGGCGCCTTCCGTGGTCACCTGGCCGATTCCGGTACGTGACTTCGCGCTCTTCCGCGTCACACCTGGCGGTCAACCGGTTGAGCTCGCGGCCCCAGGCCCACGGATCGTGTTCTGCCTCCGCGGCACGGCGGAGGTCCGGGACTCGGACGGTCGGCTGACGCTGGACGCCGGTCATGCCGCGTTCGGCTCTGCCTCGCCCACTCCGCTGACAATCTCCGGCGACGCCGAGGTCTACGTCGCCACCACCCCGGCCTGAGCTGAAAAGCGCGCGAGGCGGTTGGCTCGAGCGGACTGTGCCGCTGCCAACCGCCCCGCGCATCCCCCCGGTTTGGTTCCCCCGCGCGTGACTCGGACCTTCGTCGCGATGACGCTGCGTGGTTATAGAGTCACACTGCGCTTAGGACTTGTCAAGTTAAAACCGAAAAATATGGATTGCTCCGGCTCGGAGCTGGGCCTCCAGGGGCACCACCGCCGCTCGATCGGCGGCACGTAGGGTGGTTGTCGCCGACGATCTGTAGATAACAGGAGTTCCCATGACCAGCACTCTCCAGCCAAACACCCGTGCGCAGACCGTGGCGGACGGCGACTTCAAGGTGGCCGACCTGTCTCTGGCCGGGTTCGGGCGCAAGGAGATCCAGCTGGCCGAGCACGAGATGCCCGGTCTGATGGCCATTCGCCGGGAGTACGCCGACACTCAGCCCCTGCGGGGCGCGCGGATCACCGGCTCGCTGCACATGACGATCCAGACCGCTGTGCTGATCGAGACGCTCGTGGCGCTCGGAGCTCAGGTGCGGTGGGCGTCCTGCAACATCTTCTCGACCCAGGACCACGCGGCCGCCGCGGTCGTCGTCGGGCCTTCCGGCACGCCGGAGTCGCCCGCCGGCGTACCGGTCTATGCCTGGAAGGGCGAGTCGCTGCCCGAGTACTGGTGGTGCACCGAGCAGGTGCTGCTCTGGCCGGACGGCCAAGGCCCGAACATGATCCTCGACGACGGCGGCGACGCCACGCTGCTCGTACACAAGGGGGCGGAGTTCGAGGGCGCCGGGGCGGTACCGCAGGCGACCGACGAGGACTCCGAGGAGTACCAGGTCATCCTCGAGGTGCTGCGCCGCTCGCTGACCGAGGACAACCGGCGGTGGACCCGGGTCGCGGCAGGCATCAAGGGCGTCACCGAGGAGACGACGACCGGCGTGCACCGGCTGTACGAGATGCGTACCGCGGGCACGCTGCTGTTCCCGGCGATCAACGTGAACGACTCGGTGACCAAGAGCAAGTTCGACAACAAGTACGGCTGCCGGCACTCCCTCGTGGACGGCATCAACCGGGCCACCGACGTACTGATCGGCGGCAAGGTCGCGGTCGTGTGCGGGTACGGCGACGTCGGCAAGGGCTGTGCGGAGTCCCTGCGCGGCCAGGGCGCCCGGGTCATCGTCACCGAGGTCGACCCGATCTGCGCGCTGCAGGCGGCGATGGACGGCTACCAGGTCAGCACCGTGGAGGACGTGGTCGGTACCGCCGACATCTTCGTCACGGCCACCGGCTGCAAGAACGTGATCACCGCCGAGCACATGGCGGCGATGAAGCACCAGGCGATCGTGGGCAACATCGGCCACTTCGACAACGAGATCGACATGGCCGGCCTGGCCCGTCTGCCCGGCGTCCGCAAGGTCAACGTCAAGCCGCAGGTCGACGAGTGGACCTTCGCGGACGGCCACTCGATCATCGTCCTGTCCGAGGGCCGGCTGCTGAACCTGGGCAACGCCACCGGGCACCCGTCGTTCGTCATGTCCAACAGCTTCACCAACCAGGTGATCGCCCAGATCGAGCTGTACACGAAGACCGACCAGTACACGCTGGGCGTGTACACGCTGCCCAAGCACCTCGACGAGAAGGTTGCCCGGCTGCACCTGCAGGCGCTCGGTGTCAAGCTCACCGAGCTGCGCAAGGACCAGGCCGCGTACCTCGGGATTCCGGTCGAGGGGCCGTACAAGCCGGACCACTACCGGTACTGACACATTGCGCGCCGCCTTCCCGGGCGGCTAAGGTGTGGCTGGCCTAAATAAGGCTTGCCTAACCGATGTAGCAGCCCGGGGAGAGTCGGACATGAGTGACGCACTGGTCGCCGCGTATCTCATCGGTCTTCGCGAAGGGCTCGAGGCCACCTTGGTTGTCTCGATCCTCGTCGCGTTCCTGGTCAGGTCGAACCGTCGTGAGCAGCTACCGCGGGTCTGGTCCGGTGTCGGCGTCGCTGTGGCGCTGTCGATCGGGTTCGGCGCCCTGCTCACGTACACCTCGACCACCCTGCTCGCCACGCACGAGCAGCGTGAGCTGTTCGAGGCGATCGCCTCGGTGGCCGCGGTCGTGTTCGTGACCTGGATGATCTTCTGGATGCGCAAGGCAGCCCGCTCGATAGCGGGCCAACTGCGTACCAAGCTCGACGAGGCGATCAAGTTGGGCGGGGTAGCGGTCGCGCTGGTCGCCTTCCTGGCAGTCGTCCGGGAAGGGCTGGAGACCGCACTCCTGTACTTCGCTTCGGCACAGGCCGCCGAGCGCCCGATCGCCCCACTGCTGGCGATCACCGGTGGCATCCTGACGTCGGTCGCGCTGGGTCTTCTGCTCTACCTCGGCGCGGTACGGATCAACCTGACGACGTTCTTCACCTGGACCGGCGCGCTGCTCGTGCTCGTCGCCGCCGGCATCCTCAAGTACGGCGTACACGACTTCCAGGAAGCCGGTGTGCTTCCGGGCGGGGAGAACACCGCCTTCGACATCACCGGCGTACTCGACCCGAACCGCTGGTACGGCGCCCTGCTCGAGGGCATGTTCAACATCACCGGCGACCCCAGCTGGCTGGAGGTCATCGCCTGGCTGGCGTACGGCGTACCCGTGCTCGTGCTCTTCCTGATGCCGGTGTTGCGACGGCCCGCAGCGCCCGCACCCACCTCGACCCCTGTTCCCGCCCGCGAAGGAGCTGCTCGTTGATGCGCACCGCCCCCTTGCTCGCCCTCGGCGCCCTGATCACGCTCGCCGGTTGCGGAGACGACCCTGGGTCGACCGCGGCGGGTGGCCCGGTCGCGGTCAGCGCGAGCGACACCGCGTGCGATGTCAGCCGGACCGAGGTCGCCGCCGGCACGATCACCTTCACGGTCACCAACAAGGGCTCCAAGGTCACCGAGTTCTACGTGTACGCCTCCGGCGACCGCGTGATGGGCGAGGTGGAGAACATCGCTCCCGGCCTCTCCCGGGAGCTGCGAGTCGAGCTGCCGGCCGGTACCTACCAGACGGCGTGCAAGCCGGGCATGACCGGCAAGGGTCTCCGGGGGGCGTTCACGGTCACGGGGTCGGCGCAGCCGTTGACCGCGGACGCCGCCCTGGCCGCGGCGGCCGACAGCTACCAGCGGTACGTGCGCAGCCAGACCACCGCCCTGCTGGAGAAGACGCAGGAGTTCGTGGACGCGGTCAAGGCCGGTGACGTGCCCAAGGCGAAGGCGCTGTTCCCGGTGGCCCGCACATACTGGGAGCGGATCGAGCCGGTAGCCGAGATCTTCGGCGACCTCGATCCCAAGATCGATGGCCGGGAGGAGGTCATCGAGGAAGGCATGGAGTTCACCGGATTCCACCGCCTCGAGAAGGACCTCTGGGTGACCGGCGACATCTCGAAGTCGGGGCCGATGGCCGACCGGTTGATGGCCGACATCCGCGAGATCGTGGCTAAGGCCAACGCCGAGAAGCTGTCCCCGCTGAGCCTGGCCAACGGTGCCAAGGAACTGCTCGACGAGGTGGCCACCGGCAAGATCACCGGCGAGGAGGACCGGTACTCGCACACCGACCTGTGGGACTTCGCGGCCAATGTGGAGGGTTCGAAGGCGGCGATCGCCGCGCTGCGCCCGGTCCTCGAGCAGCGCGCTCCCGAGCTGGTGTCCACATTGGACGCCGCATTCACCACTGTGGACACCACGCTCGGCAAGCACCGGGCCGGCGATGGTTGGCGCCTGCACAACGAGCTGTCACAGGCCGAGCTGAAGGAGCTGTCGGACGCCATCAACGCGCTGGCCGAGCCGGTCAGCCAGGTCGCGGCCGTGGTGTCGCGGTGAGTGAAGCGGAGCGCCGCGTTGCCTGGACTGAGGAGCGTAGCGACGAGGGAAGGCGGCGCATGGGGCGCGCAGCGAAACGCGAGCCGGCAATGACGGTCTCCCGGCGGGGCTTGCTCGGGGCGGGGCTGGCCGGAGCGGCTACCGGGGCCGGGGTTTGGGCGCTGCAGCGTGATCCGGTTTCCCCGGCGATCGCCGACGCCGCGGCGGCGGTGCCCTTCTACGGGGCGCACCAGGCCGGTATCACGACAGCGGCGCAGGACCGGCTGCATTTCGTGGCCTTCGATGTCGTCACGCGCGAGCGATCCAAGCTCGTCGAATTGCTGAAGGATTGGACGGCCGCGGCGGCCCGGTTGACGGCCGGCCACGACGCGGGCCCGATCGGCGCGGTGCGGGGCTTCCCCGAGGCGCCGCCGGACGACACCGGGGAGGCGATCGAGCTACCGCCCTCGGCGCTGACGCTGACCGTCGGGTTCGGGCCGACCCTGTTCCGCGACGCCGACGGGCGGGACCGGTTCGGCATCGCCGACCGCCGGCCACCCGCCCTCGCCGACCTACCCCATTTCTCCGGCGACGCGATCGAGGACGCCATCTCGGGTGGGGACCTGTGTGTCCAGGCGTGCGCCAACGACCCGCAGGTGGCCGTGCACGCGGTTCGCAACCTGGCGCGGATCGGCTTCGGTACGGTCAGCGTCCGGTACTCGCAGCTGGGCTTCGGGCGTACCTCGTCGACGTCCCAGGCCCAGGCCACTCCGCGCAACCTGATGGGCTTCAAGGACGGTACGTCGAACCTGAAGGCCGAGGACACCGCCGCGCTGCGCGAGCACCTCTGGGCCCGTGCCGACGATGGACCGTCCTGGATGGACGGTGGGACGTATCTGGTCATCCGGAAGATCCGGATGCTCGTCGAGACCTGGGACCGCACTCCGCTGGCCGAGCAGGAGGCGATCATCGGGCGGGACAAGGGCAGGGGTGCTCCGCTCGGCAAGGCGGACGAGTTCGACCTGCCCGACTTCGCGCTACGTGGCCCTTCCGGTGACCCGGTCATCGGGGAAGCGGCGCACGTGCGGTTGGCCCACCCGGACACCAACGACGGGGCGCGGCTGCTGCGCCGCGGGTACAACTTCGTCGACGGCTCGGACGGGCTCGGCCGGTTGGCGGCGGGACTGTTCTTCATGGCGTACCAGCGCGACCCGAGGCGCCAATTCGTACCCGTCCAGCGCAATCTCGCCCGGTCGGACGTGCTCAACGAGTACATCCGGCACGTCTCGAGCGGGCTGTTCGCGGTACCGCCGGGGGTCCAGGATGCCGCCGGATTCTGGGGCGAGACGCTCTTTTCTCGAGGGCAGTAGCGGGTGACCGCGAGCGGCACCATAACGCTGCGGAACGGAGCCCTCGATTGGCCCGGCGTTACCGCAGGCACCTCCCAACATCCGACATTCCGGGTTTGGTGACGGCGGTTCGCTCGGCCGAATCACGACGATCGGCTAGTCTGTGTCATCCGAACGAATGAGGAACGTAACTTCTTCACTCGATCCACATAACGGGACAGTCACGAATGGCGCCCACCCCTTTGCAGTCGGCGGTCGGCGTCGTTTCCTTTAGGCACTACGACGCAGCCCCGGTCCGTCGGCAGCCCATTATGGTGGGCCGTGCTTTGGCGTGCCGGCTGCGGTAGCCGACTGGAGGGGACATGCACAGTTCTAAGAGGCTGATTGGCCTCGCTGCGGTTGCGGCTGCCGCGGTGTTTGCCGTTTCTGCTTGCCAGAGCGGCGGCACCGAAGGGCCGCCCACGTCGTCGGCCGGTTTCGCCGGCTGCGACGCGAACCCGGACACCTGCAACAGCGGTCCAACACAGACCGGTACGGGCGAGATTACCTATGCGCTCGAGCAGGAGTTCACGAGCTGGAACACCACTACCGACGAGGGCAACGCGTTCGCTGGCTCCCAGGCGCTGGCCGGCGTCGTCCCGGCGCCTTCGTACTTCTCGCCGTCCGGCACGCTCACCTGGAACCTCGACCTTTTGGTGGAGGCGCCGAAGCTGACATCCGAGACCCCGCAGACCTGGGTGTACAAGATCCGCCCAGAGGCGGTCTGGAGCGACGGCACGCCGATCACCGCTGACGACTTCATCTTCAACTGGAAGGGCAACAGCGGTAAGCCGGAGCACTGCGACGGGTGCGTGCCCGCCAGCACCTCGGGCTACGAGCTGATGGACAAGGTCGAGGGCTCGGACAACGGCAAGACCGTCACGGTCACGCTCGCTTCCGGCAAGGTGTACTCGGAGTGGCAGGGTCTGTTCACCCTCTACCCGGCTCACCTCGCAAAGGCCGCTGGTAACGACTGGACCACCCCGAAGGGCATGGCCGCCGCGCAGAAGTGGTTCGACACCACCGTCCCGACGTGGTCGGGTGGCCCGTGGAAGATCGACAAGTTCGAGAAGGGCGTGTCGATCATCCAGGTCAAGAACGACAAGTGGTATGGCAAGGAAGGCCCGAACCTGTCGAAGCTGATCTTCCGGTTCATCACCGACCAGTCCCAGGAGATCCCGGCTCTGCGCAACAACGAGATCCAGGCCGCTGGCCCCCAGCCGAACCCGGACCTCGTGACCCAGGCTGGCCAGATCCCCGGTGTGCAGTACCGGATCGGTCACGGCTACCAGCACGAGCACTTCGACGTCAACACGAAGAACAAGTTCCTGGCTGACAAGGAACTGCGTACCGCGATCTTCAGCGCGATCGACATCAAGGAGATCATCGAGAAGACCTACGGCACCTTCGACAAGAAGGCCGTGCAGCTGGGCAGCCACAACTTCTACCCCGGTGGCAAGTACTACAAGGACCTGATTGGCCCCACCGGCCAGGGCGCTGGTGACGTCGAGAAGGCCAAGCAGATTCTGACCGCGGCCGGCTACACCGGCATCGGCACGCAGCTGAAGAACAAGGCCGGCGAGACGGTCGGTCCGTTCCGCCTGCGCCACACGAAGGGCAACCAGCTGCGGGCGGCGACCATGGAGCTGGTGCAGGGCTACCTCAAGGAGCTCGGCATCGACTCGCGGATCGAGGTTACCGAGACGCTCGGTGCGACCCTGGCGGAGCGCGACTTCGACATCATCATCTTCGCGTGGGTCGGTAGCCCGTTCGTCGTCGGTGGTGCGGAGCAGATTCTGAAGTCCGATGGTGGCGGCAACTACGGTGGCAACAGCAACCCGGAGGCGGACGCCCTCATCACCCAGGCGGCCAACACGCTGGACCTGGACAAGCAGGCCGACCTGCTCAACCAGGCCGACGCCCTGATCGTCAAGGACGCGTATGTCCTGGAGATCACCGCCAAGCCCACGTTCCTGATGGTCTACGACAAGTACCTGAACATCCGCGACAACCCGACCAACTCGGGCCCGAACTACAACAACCACACATGGGGCCTCAAGGCCGCGTGAGGTAAACCCAACTACAGCGGTAACTGTTTGGGCCCCGGACGCCCGAGGCGTCCGGGGCCCAACGCCAGTAGGCTGGCGCTCAGCGGAGGTCCCCCATGTTCGCGTACACCATGCGTCGACTGCTAGCGGCGATCCCTATCCTTTTCGCCGCCTCGGTGATCGTCTTTTCCCTGGTGGCCATCTCTGGCGACCCACTCGAGCCTCTGCGGCTACGTACCCCACCGGTGCCGCAGCAGACGATCTTGAACCAGGAACACCGGCTCTACCTCGACCGATCCATCCCCGAGCGTTATTGGACCTGGCTCACCGGATTCGGCGCCAACCCCGGAGACGACATCGGGATCATCCGGGGTAACTTCGGCCCGTCGGTCCGCGCGAGCGTCGACATCGGCACCGAACTCGGCGACCGGGCGTGGGTCACGCTGCGGTTGGTCTTCGTCGCGATGTTCCTGGCGGTGATCCTGGCGATCTTCGCGGGCGTGATCAGCGCGGTGAAGCAGTACTCGAAGATCGACTACTCGTTCACGTTCTTCGGGTTCCTCGCGCTGTCGATCCCCACATTCTGGTTCGCCATCCTGCTGAAGAGCGGCGGCATCTACTACAACCAGGCCACTGGGACGAGCACCTTCTTCACGATCGGCAACAAGTCTCCCGATACCGCGAGCTTCACGACCTGGCAGAACATCACCGACGTCGCGGGCCATATGGTGCTCCCGACGCTGTCGCTGATGCTGATCAGCTACGCGTCGTGGAGCCGGTACCAGCGTGGCTCGATGCTCGAGGTGCTCAACAGCGACTATGTGCGGCTCGCCCGGGCCAAGGGCCTGCGAAATAGACAGGTCATGGTCCGACACGCACTGCGCACCGCGCTGATCCCGCTGACCACCGTGACCGCGCTGGACATCGGCGGCATCATCGGCGGCGCCGTGATCACCGAGACCGTCTACGAGTGGCGCGGACTCGGCAAGATGCTGGTGGAGAGCGTGAACGGCCGGGACGTGTTCAGCGTTCTCGCCTGGCTGCTGTTCGCCGGTTTCGTCGTGGTGGTCTTCAATATCATCGCCGACCTGCTCTACGCCGTGCTCGACCCAAGGATCCGCTATGAGTGACATCGTCAGCGGGGCCGCGCTGCGCGGCGCACCCGCCACCGCCGCCCCCCCGACGCCGCCCGGCACCGACCGACCCGAGTTCACCACGAAGGAACGATCGCAGGGCGAGCTGATCCTCCGCCGGTTCCTGCGTCACCGCGCCGCCGTGGTCAGCCTGTTCGTATTCCTGCTGACCTTGGCGTTCGCGTTCCTCGGGCCGTACGTGTGGAAGTACGACCACACGTACAAGAAGGGGCCGGGCTCGGTGCCGCCGAACCTGTCCTACCCGTTCGGCACCGACCAGGTCGGCCACGACATGCTGGCGCAGGTGATCCGCGGCACGCAGCAGTCCATGAAGATCGCGCTGGTCGTCATGGTCATCGCGACCGTGCTCGGTACCCTCTGGGGTGCGGCCGCTGGTTTCTACCGCGGCTGGCTCGACGCGGCCCTGATGCGTTTCGTCGACATCTTGCTGACTCTGCCGTTCATCGCGGTCGCGATCGCGCTGAACGCGAACATCCGCGGCGGCGGCGCCTGGTGGGCGCTCGCGTTGGTGCTGGGCCTGCTCAGCTGGACCGGTATCTCGCGGGTCGTCCGAGGGGTGGTGCTCTCCCTGCGGGAGCAGGAGTTCATCGAAGCCGCGCGGGCCATGGGCGCCTCCGACAGCCGGATCATCCTGCGACACCTCGTGCCGAACGCGATGGGAGTCGTGATCGTCTCCGCGACGATCATCATCGCGGCCGCGATCCTGGCCGAGACCGCGCTGTCGTTCATCGGCTTCGGCGTGCAGGCACCGGACACCTCGCTCGGTCTGCTCATCACGAACGCGCAGAGCGCGGTGACCACACGACCGTGGTTGTTCTACTTCCCCGGCGTCTTCATCATCCTGATCGCATTGACGATCAACTTCATCGGCGACGGCCTCCGGGACGCGTTCGACCCTCGGCAGTCCCTGGTGCGGAAGTGACCATGATTGAGCTGAACAACAAGACGCCCGGGCAGAGCGACGTCATCCTGGATGTCGACAACCTCACGGTCGGGTTCTCCACCGAGGACGGCGTGGTACGTGCCGTCCGCGGGGTCTCGTACCAGTTGCGGCGCGGCGACGCGCTCGGCATCGTGGGGGAGTCCGGCTCGGGGAAGTCGGTGACGTCGCTGGCGATCATGGGGCTGCTGCCCAAGTCCGCCCAGATCACCGGCTCGGCCAAGTTCATGGGCGAGGAGCTGCTGGGCAAGTCCGACGACGCGATGAGCAAGGTCCGTGGCAACAAGATCGCAATGATCTTCCAGGACCCACTGACCTCGCTCAACCCGGTGTACAACGTCGGTCGGCAGATCGCCGAGGCCGTGCTCGCGCACCACGACGTGTCCAAGCAGTCAGCCCTGGACCGGGCGGTGGAGCTGCTCGGGATCGTCGGCATCCCACACCCCAAGCAACGGGTCTCGGCGTACCCGCACGAGTTGTCCGGTGGTATGCGGCAGCGGGTGGTCATCGCTATCGCGATGGCGAACAACCCCGATGTGATCATCGCCGACGAGCCGACGACGGCGCTGGACGTGACCGTCCAGGCCCAGGTGCTCGAGGCGCTCGAGGCGGCGCGGGCGGAGACCGGCGCCGCGCTGGTGCTGATCACGCACGACCTCGGGGTCATCGCCGGGCACGCCGACCGGGTGCTGGTCATGTACGCCGGCAAGCTCGTCGAGTCCGGCACGGTCGACGAGATCTTCTACGCCCCGCGGATGCCGTACGCCCTGGGCCTGCTCGGCAGCCTGCCGCGCATGGACCAGGGCCGCAGCCAGCAGTTGACGCCGATTTCCGGTTCGCCTCCGTCGCTGCTGCACCTGCCCCCGGGCTGCCCGTTCACCCCGCGTTGCCCGATCGCCGAGGACATCTGCGCCCACGAGGAGCCGGAGCTGACTGCGGTCAACGGCGGACCGCACTCGGCCGCCTGCCACTTCAGCAACCGCCTCGAGGGCGCCAAGCCCGGCGACCTGTTCGCCGCGTCATCCGACGTGCTGGAGGCACCAGCCGCCCTGGAAGAACTCGCCGCTGAAGTCCCCCTGGAGCAAGAGTGACCGCGATGACCGTCCCCCAGCAGACCACACAGTCGACCGCTCAGCCGGTCATCTCCGTCCGGAACCTGGTCAAGCACTTTCCGGTACGGTCCCGTGGTCTGATCCGCCGGCGAGTCGGGGACGTACACGCGGTCTGCGATATCTCGTTCGACATCCAGGCGCACGAGACGGTGGCTCTGGTGGGCGAGTCCGGCTGCGGTAAGTCGACGACCGCGCGGCTGTTGCTCAACCTCATCCCGGCCACGGCCGGCGAGGTCTTCTACAACGGGCGGGACCTGATCCCGCTGTCCCGCGCCCAGATGCGGCCGATCCGGCGCGACCTGCAGATCGTCTTCCAGGACCCGTTCGCATCCCTGGACCCGCGGATGACGGTCTTCGAGATCGTCGCGGAGCCGCTGCGGATCCACGGCCTGTACGCGAACAAGGGCCGTCAGCAGGTACGTGACTTGCTGCGTACGGTCGGTCTGAACCCCGAGCACGGCAACCGCTACCCGCACGAGTTCTCGGGTGGCCAGCGCCAGCGAATCGGGGTCGCCCGAGCCTTGGCCCTGCGGCCGAAGGTTCTCGTCCTGGACGAGCCCGTCTCCGCGCTGGACGTCTCGATCCAGGCCGGCGTCATCAACATGCTGGAGGACCTGCAGGACGAGCTGGGCCTGTCGTACCTGTTCATCTCGCACGACCTGTCGGTGGTGCGGCACATCGCCGACCGGGTCGCGGTCATGTACCTCGGCCGGATCGTCGAGACCGCAGCGGTGGAGCAGCTGTTCATGAAGGCCGCGCACCCGTACACCCAGGCTCTGATCTCGGCGATCCCGCTACCGGACCCGCAAAAGGAGCGCACCCGCAAGCGGGTCCTGCTGACGGGAGATGTACCGAGCCCCGTCAACCCGCCGAGCGGCTGCCGGTTCCGCACCCGGTGCCCGAAGTTCGCGAACGAGCTCACCGAGGGCGAGCGGACCAAGTGCGTGAACGACATTCCGGCGCTCGTCGACCGCGGCTTCGGCCACCAGGCCGCCTGCCACTACGCGGAGGCCGTGAAGCTCATCTAGGCGCGGGCACCGCCGAGCGGATCCCGGCCGCCCGAACGGGCGGCGTCACCGACGCGACGGGCGCGATCGCGGGTGTGGCCGGCGCAACGGTGGCCGGGGCGTCGGTCCAGAGGGCGGCGGTACGCGCCCGTGCGGCGGCCAGCCGCCGGGAGGCCCGGCGGTTCCGTTCGGCCAGCACCGCGGCCAGGTACGCCCATCCGGGGGTACCGGCGGGCGGCGGCGGGTTCGTGACGGCCGCGACCTCGCGGGCCAGATTCTGGCCGAGCCGGGTCCGGGAGGGTTCCCGCAGCATCCGGTTGCGGGCCAGGAAGTGCCGCACGGACAGCGCCAGCTCGTCGTCCAGTCCTACGAGGTCGAGGGTGCGTGCCCACTGGGCAAGGGCCGGGGGCATCGCGGGGACCCAACCCCAGACCTCCGGCGTACGTTCGTGGATCACCAGCGTGCCCGCGGCCAGGTCGCCGAGTCGCTTGCCGTGCGGGTTCGCGATCATCGTCCACAGGCTGGCCACCCAGGTGACCAGCGGCAGGATCAGGCCGGGCCATTCCAGCGCGGCACCCACGAGTCCGCGGGTGAACGCGTGCCGGAACCGGATCGGACCGCCGTCGTCGCGTACCACCCGCAGGCCGAACGCGAGCTTGCCGAGGGTACGCCCGCCGGTCAGCGTCTCCATCGCTACCGGGTAGCCGATCAGGGCGAGCACGACGACGAGGCCGTACACCGCTGTCACCAGCGCACCGTCGAGCGGCGCGCCGCTCAGTCCGACGAGCGCCAGCACGATGCCCGCCACGGTCATCAGCGCGAAGAGCAGTCCGACCTGGATGATGATGTCGATCAACAGCGCCGGTACCCGTGATCCCACCCGGGCCACGCGCACGTCGAGCTCCACTGCCTCGCCGCTGAGCATGCGGGGTTCCGTGACGGTCACCAGCCCAGTGTGCGCTACCGGTACCCTCGGGCGTTGCCCCCGTTTGCTGGAGTGTGACTGGTGGATCTCGACGCGTTCGTCACCGAGCATGTCGGCGAGTGGCGCCGGTTGGAGCACCTCGCCGCCCGCCGGCGCAAGCTGACCGCGACCGAGGTCGACGAGCTGGTGGCGCTGTACCAGCGTGCGGCGACGCACCTGTCGCTCATCCGGAGCCGGTCGCCCGATGCCGCGCTGGTGGCCAGGCTGTCCCGGCTCGTCCTGTCCGCGCGCGGCGCCCTCACCGGTGGTCCGACCCGCCTGTGGTACAACATCGGGCGCTTCTTCACGACGTCCTTCCCGGCCGCGGTGTACCGGGCGTGGCCATGGTGGGTCAGCGTGCTCCTGGCGAACGTCGCCGTCGCCGGCGTACTGATGGCGTACGTCGCGAACAACCCCGATGTCGCGCGGGCGTTCATCTCGCAGGACCAGATCGACGAGATCGTCAACACGTCGTTCGAGGCGTACTACACGGAGAACGCTCCGCAGAACTTCGCCTTCGCCGTGTGGACCAACAACGCCCGGGTCGCCGCGCTCTGCCTCGCCTCCGGTGTGCTCATCCTGCCGGTGCTCTACGTACTGGGGCTCAACATTCTCAACCTGGGCCTCATCGGCGGCATCATGATCGGCAACGGCCGGGCGGACGTATTCTTCGGTCTGATCCTCGTTCACGGTCTGCTGGAGCTGACCTGCATCTTCGTGGCGGCCGGGGTCGGGCTGCGCATCGGCTGGGCGTGGATCGCGCCGGGCCCGACACGTACGAGAGGTCAGGCGCTGGCCGAGGCGGCCCGGTCCGGGATGGTCGTCGCGCTGGGGTTGGCCGTGGTTCTCCTCGTCAGCGGCGTCATCGAGGCGTTCGTGACGCCGTACTTCCCGACCGTGGTCGGGTTGACCATCGGCGGTACGGCTTGGCTGGCGTTCCTGGCCTACGTGGTCTACTTCGGCCGTTCGGCCGCCGCGGTGGGGGAGACCGGAGACCTCGAGGCGGACGAACGCGCCGCGCTCGCGCCAACCGTGTGAGCGACCGTGTCGATGCCCCGAAGCGTCGTACCGGCGTGATGGGATATCGACCGTGACGGTGTTCCAGCTCGAACGGCGGCCTGCACCGGTCGCCGCCGAGGTGGTGCCGGACGACGAACAGTGGCGGGTCATCCGGCACCGGGAGGGTCCGCTGCTGGTGATCGGTGGACCGGGCACCGGCAAGACCACGGCACTCGTCGAGGCGGTCTGCGAACGGGTCGCGGAGGGCGTCGATCCGCGGCGGATTCTCGTGCTCGCGTTCGGCCGCCGCGCCGCGGTGCGGCTGCGTAACCAGTTGGAGGCCCGCCTCGGCGCGAACAGGAGCGTAACGGCGGAACCGCTCGTGCGGACCTTTCACGCGTACGCGTTCGGGCTGCTCCGCCGCGCCGCCGCCGAGGTCGGTGACCCGCCGCCGCGGCTGCTCACCGGTCCGGAGCAGGACGTGATCATCCGGGAGCTGGTCGACCCGGCGGACGACGCGGTCGGCTGGCCGGAGGAGCTGCGGGCCGCGCTACCGACGCGGGCGTTCGCCGCTCAGCTACGCGACCTGCTGCTGCGGGCGGCCGAGCGGGGAATCGGCGCGGACGAGCTGACGGCCGAGGGGCTGCGGTTGGGCCGGATCGACTGGTCCGCCGCGGGGCGCTTCCTCGAGCAGTACAGCCAGGTGCTCGCACTGCGTGACGCCACCAGCCGGGGCTCGGTGGCGTACGACTACGCCGAGTTGGTCCGCGCGGCGGCCGCGCTGCTCGCGGACGATCCGGACCTGCTGACCGCCGAGCGCCATCGACTGTCCTATGTGTACATCGACGACCTGGCCGATACCGACCCAGCGCAACTGGACCTGCTCACCCTGGTCGCCGGCGGGGGTGCGCCGCTGGTGGCGTTCGGCGATCCGGACTCGTCCACCTTCGCGTTCCGCGGGGCGGACGTGACTGGGGTCGTCGCGTTCCCGGACCGGTTCCGCGCGCCGGACGGCGGCGTGGCGCCGACGGTGACCCTGAGCCGGTGCCACCGGTTCGGACCCGAACTCGTGACGGCCACCCGACGGATCGCCCGGCGGCTGCGCGGCCCGGTACGGCACCGGACGCTGACCAGCGCGGTCGAGGAGCCCGGCGCGGTATCGGTACACACGTTCCGGACCTCCACCAGCGAAGCCGCCTATGTGGCGCACCGGCTGCGCGAGGCGCACCTGGTCGACGGGGTCCCGTGGTCGCGCATGGCGGTGATCGTGCGGTCGGTACACCGGCAGCTGGCCGGCGTCCAGCGGGCGCTGACCCAGGCCGACGTACCGACATCCACCCTCGCCGAGGATCTGGCGCTGCACCTGCAGCCGGCGGTGTCGCCGCTGTTGTTGCTGCTGCGCTGCGCGTTCGATCCCGACCGGCTGGACGAAGAGGCCGCGGTGGCGCTGCTGCATTCGCCGCTGGGCCGGGCGGATCCGCTCGCCGAGCGCCGGTTGCGGCAGGGTCTGCGCGCGCTGGCATTGGCGGCCGGCGACAACCGGCCGTCCGGCGTGCTGCTCGTGGAGGCGCTGCGCGAACCGGCCGAGCTGGCCGTGGTGGATCGGCGGTGGGCCGCACCTGCGCGGGCCGTCGCCGGGCTGCTCGCTACCGCCCGGGAGACCGCGGCTCGGCCGGGCGCCACGGTCGAGGACGTGCTGTGGGCGGTCTGGCGAGCGACCGGTCTTGCGGAGCGGTGGGGAGCCGCCAGCCTGAACCTGAAGGACGAGCGGCGGGCCGCGGCGGCCGATCGGGATCTCGACGCGGTCATGGCGCTCTTCGACGCCGCGGCGCGGTTCGTCGACCGGCTGCCGGGTGCGCGTACCGAGGTCTTCCTCGACCACGTGCTCAGCCAGGACCTGCCGTTCGACTCGCTGGCCCCGGTCGCCGACCGTGGTGACGCGGTACGCGTCCTCACCGCGCACGCCGCCAAGGGGTTGGAGTGGGACGTCGTCGCCGTGGTCGGCGTACAGGAGGGGGTCTGGCCCGACCTGCGCCTGCGGGGCAGCCTGCTCGGCTCCGAGGTGCTCGTCGACGTCACCGCCGGGCGCAACATCGGCGGCGGCCAGTTCGCCGCGAGCCAGACCGCCGCCCTGCTGGACGAGGAACGCCGGCTCTTCTACGTGGCGGCCAGCCGGGCTCGGCGCCGGCTGATCGTCACGGCCGTCGCCTCCGGCGGTATCGGCGCCGTGGAGGGAGACGAGCAGCCGAGCAGATTTCTTGATGAGTTGGCCCTGGACGAGTTGGCCCTGGAGGAGCACGAGCTGCCGACCGCGCAGCCACCGACGCGGCTGCCTCGGGCGCTGACGTTGCCGGCGCTGGTGGCCGAGTTGCGTACCGTCGTGACGAACCCCGCCGAGCCTGCACTGCGGCGTCGAGCGGCGGCGGCGCAACTGGCTCGGCTGGCTACCGCCGGTGTCCGTGGCGCACATCCGGACAGCTGGTGGGGGCTGGCTCCGCTGTCGGACGACCGACCGCTGATCGAGCCGGGCGACTCGGTCACCGTCACACCGTCCACAGTGGAGAGCGCGCTGCGCTGTGCTCTGCAATGGTTGCTGCGCCGGCACGGTGGCGAGCCACCGGCGACCGCACAGCAGGGTATCGGCAACCTCGTCCACGCGGCGGCGATGCTCGCCCACGACGCGACCGTCGACCGGGCGGAGCTGGCCGCCTATGTGGCCGCCCGATTCGACGCGATCGAACTGGCCGCCCGGTGGCTGGCCGATCGGGAGAACACCCGCGCCGAGGGCATGCTCGACCGGCTCGTCGGCTGGCTGGCGGCGAACCCGCGCCGGCTCGCCGCGATCGAGAAGGAGTTCCTCGTCCAGCTCGGCGAGGGCGTCGAGCTGAAGGGCCGCGTCGACCGGCTGGAGATCGACCCCGATGGGCGCCTGGTCGTCGTGGACCTCAAGACCGGCAAATCCAAGCCGACCGCCGCCGAGGTGGCCGAACATCCGCAGCTCGGCGCGTACCAGGCGGCTGTCGAGGCCGGGGCGTTCGCCGAATTGGGTACCGAGACCGGCGGCGCGGCGCTGGTCCAGCTCGGTACCAAGGGCAACAGCGTCGAGCAGCACCAACCGGCGCTCGCCGAGGCGGCCGATCCGGAGTGGGCCGGTACGTTGATCCGGCGCGCCGCCACCACGATGGCCGCGTCGACGTTCGAGGCGGTCACGAACGCCGGCTGCCGTACCTGCCCGGTGCGTACCGCCTGCCCGATCTCCGGCAAGGGACGGCAGGTGCACGAGCCGTGAGCGAGTGGAGCGCCGCGGGCGGTGCCTGGACTGACGCGACGCGCCGGCCGAAGGCCGCTGCGCGGCGCGGAGGGAAGGCGACGCCCGAGAGCGGCGCGGAACGAGCGAACCAGGTGGCGCCATGACGGAGGTGATTGCCACGCGGCCGGTTCCCGCGGTCGGGCCCCGGTTCACCCCGACCGAGCTGGCGACGCTGCTGCGGCTACCGCCGCCGACCGAGGAACAGGTCCGGGTGGTCGCCGCCCCGGTGGCGCCACTGCTGGTCGTCGCCGGAGCCGGCTCGGGCAAGACGGAGACCATGGCGGCGCGGGTCGTCTGGCTGGTCGCCAACGGGTACGTGCGACCGGAGCAGTTGCTCGGCCTGACGTTCACCCGGAAGGCCGCCGGGGAGCTGGCACACCGGATCCGCACCCGGTTGGCCCAGTTGGTCCGCCGGCTCGGCAGCGACGATCTGCTCACCGGGGAGCCCACGGTCGCCACCTACCACTCGTACGCGGCCCGCATCGTCTCCGAGCACGGCCTGCGCTCGGGCTTCGAGCCGTCGGCGCGACTGCTCACCGAGGCGGCCTGCTGGCAGCTCGCCGACGCCGCGGTCCGGAGCTACGAGGGCGATATGTCCATAGTGGACGCCGCGGTGAGTACGGTCACCGACGCGGTGCTGCACCTGGCCGCCGAGCTGGCCGAGCACCTGTGTACGACCGAGGACCTGGCGGTGTGGACCGGCCGCTTCTACGCCGCCGTGGATCGGCTGCCCGGCCGGATGTACGCCGACGTCCGTACCGTGCTCGACCGGCAGCGGGCAAGGCTCGCGCTGCTGCCGATCGTCCGGGCGTACGCCGAACGCAAGCGGGCGTTGGAGGCCATGGACTTCGGCGACCAGCTCGCCCGCGCCGCGGTCGTCGCCCGCGACCACGCGGATGTGGGCGCGATCGAGCGGGACCGGTTCCGGGTGGTGCTGCTCGACGAGTACCAGGACACCAGCCATGCGCAGGTCGTCCTGCTGCGGTCGCTGTTCGGCGACGGTCACCCGGTCACCGCGGTCGGCGACCCGTGCCAGTCGATCTACGGCTGGCGCGGGGCGAGCGCCGGCGCGCTGCGGCGATTCCCCGCCGACTTCCCCGGTGCCGACGGTCAGGCGGCCGCGCAGCTGGTGCTGAGTACGAGCTGGCGGAACCGTGCCGAGATCCTGGACATCGCCAACGCTGTGTCGGCGCCGCTGCGGGCGGCCGGCGCGCGGGTGGCCCGACTCGTACCGGCCCCACGGGTCGCCCGGCCGGTGGGCTCGTCGAGCACTGTCCACTGTGCACTGATGGAGACGTTCGCCGACGAGGCGCGCTGGGTGGCGCACCGCATCGCCACCGCGTGGCGGGAGGAGGCGCGGGTCGCGCCGGACGCCGCGATCGCGGACATCCCGGTGACGGAACGGCCCACGACTGCCGTGCTGGTGCGTACCCGCAAGCAGATCGCACCCCTGGAGAGCGCGCTGCGGGCGGTCGGCCTGCCGGTCGAGGTCGTCGGTTTGGGCGGGTTGTTGGACACGCCGGAGGTACGCGATGTCGTCGCGACCCTGAACGTGCTGGCCGATCCGATGCAGGGGGCGGCGCTGCTGCGGCTGCTGACCGGTCCGCGTTGGCGCATCGGGCCGCGGGACCTCGTCGCCCTGCACCGGCGTGCTCGGCAGATCGCGTGGGAGCGGCGGGACCCGGACCTCGTCGTGACCGACCGGCTGGACGAGGCCGCGTTGATCGAGGCGCTCGACGATCTCGGCGATCCCGACCGGTACTCGGTGCGGGCGTACCACCGGTTCGTCGCCCTCCGCGAGGAGTTGCGTGCGTTGCGCGCGCGCCTGGACCAGCCGCTGCCCGACCTGATCGCGGACGTCGAGCGCACCTCCGGTCTCGACGTCGAGGTGGCCACCCGTCCCGGCGACGCCGGCTTGGCGCGCGCCCACCTCGACGCGATCGGGCAGGTCGCCGCGCGGTTCGCGGGCGAGGCGGAGGGCCCGACGCTGAACGCGTTCCTGTCGTTCCTGGCCGCCGCGGAGGACGAGGAGCGCGGGCTGTCGCCGGGTGAGGTCGAGGTGGTCGAGGGCGCGGTGCAGATCCTCACCGCGCACGCCGCGAAGGGCCTCGAATGGGACATCGTCGTGGCCGCCGGCCTGACGGACAAGGAATGGCCGGCGCCGAGTACCGGGGCCGACCACTGGTTGCGCGGGCTGGGCATCGTGCCGTTCCCGCTGCGCGGCGACTCCGATGAGCTGCCCGTGCTGCGCGTCGACGGCGCGACCGATCAGAAAGCGGTCAACGAAGCACGGGCCGCGTTCGAGGAGGCGTGGCGCGAGCACGACGGCCGGGAGGAGCGCCGGCTGGCCTACGTCGCCGTGACGCGGCCGCGCCGCCTGCTGCTGTGTTCGGGGTACTGGTGGGGCGAGGGCCTGCTGCGCCCACGTGGCCCGTCGCCGTTCCTGACCGAGATCCGCGACCGGTGTCTCGCCGGTGCAGGAGTGGTGGACGCGTGGGCGCCACCGCCCGCGGAGGACGCGACCAACCCGACCGCGGCCGACGTACCGCGCGCCACCTGGCCCGGCGACCCGCTGGGCGACCGCCGACCGGCCATGACGGAGGGGGCGGCGATGGTGCGCGCCGCGATCTCGACGCCGCCGCTGGGGTTCGCCGACGACTGGACGGACGAGGTCGAGCTGCTGCTGGCCGAACGCGAGCGGCGCCGGCACCGGGACGGCCCGGTACGGGTGACGCTGCCGGCTCACCTGTCCGTATCCCAGCTCGTCGTGCTGCGAAAGGATCCGCAGGCGCTGGCCCGGTCGCTGCGCCGGCCGCTGCCGTCCGGTCCCGACCCGTACGCCCGCCGCGGCACCGCCTTCCACCGCTGGCTCGAGCAACGGTTCGGCGGCGAGGAGCTGCTCGACCTCGACGAGCTGCCCGGAGCGGCGGATGAAGGCGCCGCCGGCGACGAGGCGCTGGCCGAGCTGCAGGAGCGGTTCCTGGCCAGCGAGTGGGCGGAGCGGACGCCGGTCGCGGTCGAAGTGCCGTTCGCGACCGTGGTCGCGGGCACGGTGATCCGGGGCCGGATGGACGCGGTCTTCGCCGAGGATGCCGACTTCGATGTCGTGGACTGGAAGACCGGCCGGCCACCGTCCGGGCAGGCCGCCGCGGCCGCCGCGGTCCAGCTGGCCGCCTACCGGCTTGCCTGGGCGGCCTTGGCCGGGGTACCGGTCGACAGGGTGCGCGCGGCCTTCTTCTACGTACGGGACGGGCTGACCGTCCGCCCGGCCGACCTGCTGGACGAGGCGGGCCTGACCGCACTTGTCACATCGATCCCCATCGCGAACCGATAGGTCGAAATGTCTCAGGCGCCTGGACCTTCGGTCGGCGCGAAACCCAGGTGGGCTAGGAGACCGTCATCCGACAACCCGGTGTCGCATCGATCGATGCTCGAGGAATCATTGTCGCGGGGGATCTCCGGCTGCGGCCGGGGTTTGGGGGAGGTGCACATGGGCACCGAGACGAAAGGAATGCGCGAGATCGGAGTCGTCCTCGCGCTCGCGCTGGTAGGCCTGCTGCTCGCGGCGGCGGCGGCGCTCGTACCGTGGCGGATCGGGGGCGCGCCGGCGCCGGTGGTCGGGGTGGAAGCGCCGGGGAGGGCCGGGCCTGCCAGCTGACCGCTACGTGGTGTTCACTGGTAGTCGGATGAACTCACCCCATCGCGCAGGCATGGTCACCCGGCTCGGTACCTCGACTGAGCTGGTGATCGACCCGTTCGCTCCGCCACCGGAGCCCTCGCCGGTCGACAGCCGGCGGCGGCAGCGCCGGATGCTGCTGCTCTTCGGCGGGTCGGCCGGGGCCGTGGCGTTCGTCGGCGTGTTCGTCCTGCTGGTCGTCGTGTTCGGGGGAGCCGGTAGCCCGTTCCGGCGCCCCGCCGCGCTGCCCGACACCCGCCCGCCGCTGGCCCGGCTCTGCCCGCCGCCCAGCGTGGCGGCCTCACCCGGCCCGGGTCAGCCGTCCGCGGCGCCGACCGGTCCGCGTACCACCGACCCGGACGCCGGGATCTCGTACCGGCGGTACGGCGATCCGTGGATCGCGTGGAAGGACGTGTGGACCGCCGGAACGCTGCAGGTCGCGTACAAGGTCGGTCAGCACTTCGTGACCGAGGTCTACCCCAACGGCACGTACCATGCCTCGATCCTGTCGGCCTCGGTGCCGGCGACGGTCAACGACGCCGTCGCCATCGATTTGGCGTGTACCGGGCGACAGGTCGCCGCCGACGTACGGGCCGAGTACTACCCGCAGCCGAACCGGATGGAGCTGATGCGGGACGAGCAGACCGAGCTCGGTGGGCGGCCCGCCTGGGTCACGAAGTTCCGGCTGCACTTCACCGAGCCCGGGCTGAAGGCCGACAGCGAGCTCGTCGCGGTCGCCCTCATCGATGTCGGCCGGCCCGACGCGGCAATCCTCTATGTGTCCATTCCAGACACTCACCCGCAGTTCGACTGGGTCGTCGACGACGTACTGGCATCCGTACGCACGAACTGAACTAAACCCCGACTGTCGCGGATGACCGTCCACGGCTACCCTGACGCGGATGAGAGGTCGGGCCGCGATCGTGGCCATCGCCACCGCCGCGTTGTGTGGGTTTCTCCCGGCGGGGCCGGCGTACGCGGACGGGATCCGCGACGCGCAGTGGCACGTACGCTTCCTCGACCTGACCGCGGTACACCGGATCAGCCAGGGTGACGGCGTGACTGTGGCGATCGTCGACTCCGGAGTGGACGGTACGCACCCGGACCTCTCGGGGGCCCTGCTGCCGGCGGTGGACGCGACCAACGTGCTGGAGGCGACGACGCAGTCCGATGTGGACGGTCGAGGTACCGGGCTCGCGGGGCTCGTCGCCGGCCACGGCCACGGACCCGCGCAAGCGCCCGCGCCGCCGGGACCCGGGCCGACCACCGGCCCGGGCACGATCCCGCTCGGCGTGGACGGTGTGCTCGGCATCGCCCCGCACGCCCGGATCCTGCCCGTCGTGATCACGACCAAGCCCGGCCAGTACGGTGACCCGGACGTGTTGGCCGACGGCATCGACCTCGCGGTGTCCCGGGGTGCCGCGGTCATCTGCATCGGGCGGGGGATGCCGACCACGCCCCGGCTGGAACAGGCGGTCACGTCGGCGGTACGGGCCGGGGTCATCGTGGTCGCGCCGACCGGCGGCCGTGCCGGTGAGACGTTCATGCCGTGGCCGGCCTCGTACCCGGGCGTCGTCGCCGTCGCGGCGGTGGACAAGTCCGGCGCGGCGATCGGCAAGCCGGCCACCCCACCCACCCTCGCCGCGCCCGGGGTCGATCTCGTCACGACCGATGCCCGTGGCGGCTACCGCATCGAAGCCGGTACCGGCGCCGCCGCGATCGTGGCCGGTGCCGCCGCGTTGGTGCGCTCGCGATACCCGCAGCTGGCCGCGCAGGCCGTGGTCGCGCGGCTGACCGGTACCAGTTCGGACCGGGGACCGGCCGGCCGCGACGACGAGTACGGCTTTGGTGTGCTCGACGTGACGGCGGCGCTGACCCGGTCGATACCCACCCAGCCTCCCGTGCCGTCGGCGGCGCCGAGTCCGACGCGGCCCGGGCTGGCCCCCATCGCGGTGGCCCCGAGCGCCACCCCCGGCACCGTCGCGGAACCGCGAACGGTCACCCCCGCCTTTGCCAGCGGTGACTGGCGCCGCTGGCTGGTGGCGTTGCCGCTGCTGGGGTTTCTGGTCGCGTTGGTTCTGTTCGGCTTCGCCGACCGGAATCGCAGTGGACTGGCCGGTAGGCAGGGGGTAAGAGCGCCGCGCTAGGGTCGCAACGTGTCCCGCAGAGCCCGTACGAAGATTCCCGCCACCACGTACGACGTCGAGCGCCTGACGCTGCCCAACGGTCTGCGCGTGGTGCTCGCCCCGGACCGCAGCGCCCCGG
>DASRII010000063.1:0-3957 GCA_035650075.1 Micromonosporaceae bacterium
GGCCAGGGGTGGGGCGTTGCGGCGGCGCAGCGGCCGGTAGGCCACCCGCTCGACGATCAGCGCGGTGGCCGCAGAGGCCAGGCAGGCCGCGACGAACCCCACCAGCAGGTAGAACAGCAGCATCGCCAGCCCCGGCGGTGCGGAGTTCTGGTCCAGCCCGAACAGGCGCCAGGCCGCGATGGCGGCGAATGTGCCAACCATGAAGACCTCGGAGTGGGCGAAGTTGACTAGCCGCAGGAGGCCGTAGACCAGCGTGTAGCCCAGCGCGAACAGGGCGTAGATCGCACCCTGTGCCAGCCCCTGCGCGGTCAGCTCCCCCAGGTTGGACAGCAGCGCATCGACGTTCACCACACGCTCCGGCTTCTAGAGCGGCGCGACGGTGGCCCTGGGCGCGGCCGGGCGGGCAGGACGAGGCGGTCCACGGCCGTCGCGCGGTCACATCCTCGGCGCCGCCTGGTCGGGGATGACCTGCCCGCCGTCGACCTTGAAAACCCACACGATGAACAGCGATGCATCCAGCTCGCCGGTGTCGGTGAACTGGTAGGTGTTGGCCACCCCGCGGTGGCGCACCGACCCGAGGTACCGCAGCATCGCCGACCTGCTCGTGTTCCCGGCCGCGATGCCCTGCAGGAAGATGTTGGCCACGTCGAACGCGACGTCGCTGTAGGTACCGGGGTCATGGCCCCAGGCCGCCCGGAAGTCGGCGACGAAGCTGCCCTTGGCGGCGGATGCCGGCGCGCACGGGCACGTCATGACGGTGCCCTCGGCGTTGCCCACACCGGCGGTATCCACGAAGCCGGGGTCCTTGATGCCGTCGCCGCCCACCAGGGCGGCCGTGGAACCCTGCTGACGCATCTGCTTGACCAGCAGGCCAGCCTCCTGGTAGTAGCCTCCGTAGAAGACCACCGTCGCGCCGCTCGCCTTCACCTTGGTGATCACCGGGGTGAAGTCCTTGGTGATGTTGCGCTGGACCTTGTCCCCGTCGACCACCCGGCGGCCAAGGCGACTCCTGACCACGTCCGCCAGACCGCTGCCGTAGGCCGACTGGTCGTCGATGACGAAGACCTTCTGCGCCTTGAGCACCGTCGCGATATAGCTGGCCGCGGCCGGGCCCTGCGCATCGTCGTTGGCGATCGCCCGGTGGAAGACCGACCAGCCCTTGGCGCCCAGGCTGGGGCGGGTCGCCGACGGCGTGACGATCGGGACGCCCGCCTCCTGGAAGATGGGCGCGGACGCCTCAGTCTCGCCCGAGAACGCCGGTCCGACGACGCCGACCAGCCGGTCGTCGGCAACCAAGCCGCGAGCCAGGCCCGGGGCCTGCCGCTCGTCACCCTGCGAGTCCTTCTCCACCAGTTCAACGGGACAGTCCGGATGCGCGTCGTTGTACTGCTGCACGGCCAGCTGGGCGCCGTTCTTCATATTCGTGCCCAGGTTGGCCGCGTCCCCGGTGAGTGCCCCCAAGAAGGCGATCTTCCGATCACACCGGTTGCCGTCCGAGCCTTGACCTCCGCCGCCGGTGCAGGCGGCCGCATCCGTGACCACAGCCACGGCCAGCACAACGCAAACCCCCACCCGACCGAGTCGTCGCCTCACCGCCGCGCACCCCTCTCCATCGCCAAGGTGCCGCCCGCCGCCGTCCCCGCGAGGCAGCGGCGTTTCACCAAGCGGATCGAGCGATCCCGGCGGCGCCTCGCGGGCCAGCCTGCGCTCGCCACCCACGGCACACCAGGGCGCACGAGTTCGGTCAGCGCAACGACCGGAACTGCCACGTCCGCCCCAGCACCTTCCTCGCGGACACCGACCACAGTGGTCAGAGCGTCCCGTGCCTGGGCCGGCGATCGGAGGTCGGTGACCGCGGTAGCGGCCACCGCGCGATCTCGGCTGTTCCCCGTCAAACCCTCGATGATCATGCCGCCGTTGTCTGCGATCCGCGGCTTCCCACGCCGGGCAGCTCACGGGGGCGGCGGCTGCATTAGCCTCGGCCGTTTCCCAGCTGTCGCGTTCCCTGGCCTTTCGGCCGGTAAGCAGATCGGACCAAGCGCTTGCCACGTAAGGAAAACTGGGTGGCGCCACGTCGCACTCGGTAGGAGCAGCATGCCCCGGGGAGCCAGAGGAATGTTCGTCGAGGTTGGCGATTGTGGGCTGATCTGGCGCGTCGGCGCCGCGCTGCGGCATCTGCTGGCAGAACCGCAGGGGGCCTTGTCACAGGCGTCGCCGACTGGGCTGGGCCGATCCGGACCCATGCCGGGCCGGACCCCGACCGGTCGTGACAGGGAGTCCGCCGACGGTGGTGAGGCGGATGCGGACATCCAGGTGCGGCCCCATCAGGATCACGTGTGTCGTCATCCTGGGTGTTGCCGGAGGGCGCAATCGGCGAGCGGGCTGATGAGCTTGGCGATCACGGTCAGCCCGGCCGTGGACTCCGGGTGTTCCTGCTCTCCCGCACCCACGAGGATGGGGACAGCGTCGCACGGCACGCTGCACGTCAGCCGGAAGGCTGGCCGTGGTCGCCGACCTCGCCCACATCTTCCAGCCAAATCACATCACCGTTACCTTTCAGTGCGCTTTAGTGAGCGCACGGTCGGTAGTCCTGCCTTGCGGCGGGACGGTCCCGGTCTGACCGACTGATGTCGTGCCGGGTTGACGATTCACGGCCACCTGCCCGCGTACGCGGGTCTTCCGGTCGGCTCCACGTCCTGCCACCGGGCCACTCCCGGCGGTGTCAAACTCCGCCGCCAGAGCGGCCAGGTTCAGAGCGGCGTTGCGGTCGCGGTCGATGACCAAGCCGCAGGACTCGCAGGTGTATTCACGCTCGGACAGGGCCAGCTTGGCTTTCACCGTGCCGCAGCCCGAGCAGGTTTTTGAGGAGGGGTACCAGCGGTCGGCCACGAGGAGCCGTCCGCCGTTCCAGACGGTTTTGTACGCCAGTTGTCGGCGGATCTCGGCGAAGCCGGCGTCGGCGATGTGCCGGGCCAATCGCCGGTTGGCGAGCATGCCGGTCAGGTTGAGGTCTTCGACCACGATGGTGCCGTGCTCGCGGGTCAGCCGGGTGGTGAGCTTGTGCAGGCCGTCGCGGCGCAGATTCGCCACCCGGGCATGGGCGCGGGCGAGCCTGGCCGACGCGCGTTCCCAGCCTTTCGACGGCCGCCGCCCGATACGTCGGTCCGGGCCGGTCTTACGCGACAGCGCCCGGCCCAGCGCGCGGAGTCGGCCCTGGGCGGCGACCATGTGACGCGGGTTGCCGACCAACTCGCCGGTGGACAGCACCGCGAGGTGCTTGACGCCGACGTCCACACCCACCACCGAGCGCGGCTGGGCCGGCTTGCGCTCGGCGCGCTCCACCTCGACGCAAAACGCGACGTGCCAGCGCCCCGCGACCCGGCGCACCGTGGCGGACATGATCCGCGCGGTGCCGTTGTTAAGGCGGCGTGCGAGCTTGCGAGCCGACTCGTGCAGCTTCAACCGGCCCAGCCGCGGCAACACCACGTGCATGTGGTCGGGCTCCACCCGGATCGCGCCGGTGGTGAACCGCACCGACGGTGTGGTGCGGCGGCGGGACTTGAACCGGGGGAACCCGACCGGCCGACCGGCCCGCGCGCCTTCGCGGGAGTCGGACCAGTTCTTCAACCCGCGCGCCAGGGCGTCCAGGCCGGTGTTGAACGCTTCTTTCGACACCTCGCCCCACCACGGCGCGACCTCGACCTTCGCCTGGTTCCACGCCTTGCGCAACCCGGCGAGCGACCACGACAACGACGGCGTCAGCCGTTCGTCCGGCACACCGTAAGAGCGTTCGGCTGTCCGCTGGTCCATCACCGCCTTGACCTTCGCCAGCGCCCAGTTGTGCGCGACACGAGCGGCCCCGGCATGCGCGAGCACGCCGCGTTCCTGGCCCGGGGCCAGATCCAGGGCGAACCGGTACGCCTGGATCGTTTTCACTGCGAGCTGTCCTGGGTGGCA
>DASRII010000064.1:0-8989 GCA_035650075.1 Micromonosporaceae bacterium
CGGACCAGCAGTTGCCGGCCGGTCCAGGTGTATTCCAGTGCGACGTGCGGGGTGCCGTAGACGATCCGCCGCCACACCGAGGGGGTGAGCACCCCGAGCAGGGTGGTCCACAACGCGGCGGCGCCGGCCTTGTCCACCTGCGGCGGCGGGGCGATGCTGACCAGCCGGGCCCCGGCGGCGTGGCGGCGGTGCCGCCAGGAGGCGAGCAGGTTCCGCGCGGCGACCCAGGCGGCGATGGCGACCAGGGCGGCGAGGAGCAGCCACGGGCGTGCCCGCAGCCAGTCCCACCCCACGGCGAGGAGGTCCTGCGGGCGCTGTGGCGCGTCGCCTGCCACCACCAGGCCCGGCACGCGTGTCTTCGGGCGGTTCACCGCTCGTCTCCGTCCTGGTCGTCGGTGTCGGGGCTGAAGAAGGCGTCTAGGTCGGCGCCCGGGGTCGAAACCCCAACTCCCGCAGGTTCGTTCGGGCCAAGATCTCCTCTCTGGCCGTTGATCCTGGGCAAGGTCGGTTGAGACCGCTCGACATCGGTTGTTGACAAGACTTCAGGATTCCCGAATTATGGTCGAGACTTCGGATACATGGTCGTCTCCTCTGAGGTGGAGGGGCTGTAGGTTTAGCGGTGGTGCGGTCCCTGGGCGGACCGAGACGGCTGCGCTCGGCGCAGGACGTGGAGGACATCGAACAGGAGCTGGTGGATCAGTTCCTGCTGGCGTGCGTCGGGGCTGGGCTGGCCGACTCGACGGTGTCCGATGACCGCGCGGTCATCTTCGAGCTCGCCCGGTTCCTTGGATCTCCTTTGTGGACGACTGAGCCCGCGGATGTGGACCGGTTCCTCGCCCGCCAGCGGCAACTGGGACGGGCCCGGACGACGATCGTGGGGAAGGTCGCGGCGATCGCGAAGTTCTACGACTTCCTCGTGCTGCGCTACCAGGGCGACATCCACGCGCTGACCGGCTATGTGGTGGCCCAACCGGTCGACGAGTTCAACCGGCCGACCACCACAGTTCACGGTGCCGGTAGGGTGCCGCCGTCGATCGCCGAGGTGGAGTTGCTGTTTGGCGAGTGGCGCGCCGATCTGCCGCATCAGCGCAAGTACCTGATCGCGGCTCGCGACTACTTCGCCGCGTCGCTGTGGCGACGGGCGGGCTTGCGGATCAACGAGACGGTCATGTTGGACGTGCGGGACTGGCGTGGCGATCTGGGCGAGTTCGGCAAGCTGCACGTGCGGTTCGGCAAGGGTAGCCGGGGTCGGGGTGCGAAGACCCGGCTGACACCGGCGATCAACGACGTGGACGTGCTGGTGCGCTGGTGGTTGACCGACGTGCGGCACCAGTTCGGCGACGACTAGCAGGAACCGGGTGCGCCGATGCTGCCTTCGGAGCGGCGCGACCCGCACACCGGCCTGTGCGGGCGGGTGGGCGACGACGCGCTGCGATCCGGGCTTGCTGGGGCGGTACGCCGATGGCTGCCGGATTGGACCGGGCGGCTGAGCCCGCACGGGCTGCGGCACTTCTGCGCGTCGTCGCTGTACGCGCAGGGGATGGATCTCAAGGCGATCCAGGAGCTGCTCGGGCATGAGTGGCTGTCCACCACGACGTCGTACATCAACCCTCGGGAATTGCATCAGACGGGCAAGTTTCCGGAGGTCACCAGGTCGCGGTGGCGTCGGAATAGCGTTCCGCGCCTTCGAATGGCGATCGCCTGACCAGGGATGTCTCGGGCGTGATCCCTTCTGCTGCATGATCCGCTCGCTAGAAGGTCGAGATAGTCGGTGGGCATTCTTCAAGCGCATCGAAGAAGGGAAAGGATCGCGGTGGCTGGACTCCGACCCCCACGGCAGCCATTCGGACAGTCGGAATACCCGACTCCGCCAGAGCACGTCCACGACGGGCATGTCGAGCGGGCGTGGGCACAGGCCAACCAGCGGGTCGCGGCCCGGCTGGGAGTCAACGGAGTGAGCCGGTGAAGTGGAACCTGCGGCTGGTGGCCGCGAACAAGGGCATCTGGAAGTCCACCGAGCTGCGTCGGATGCTGGCCGAGGCCGGGCTGGAGATCAGCGCCGGGAAGATGTCGGCGCTGTGGACCGGTAACCCGACCACCATCCGCCTGGACGACCTCGACGTGATCTGCGCGGTCCTGGGCTGTTCTCCAGCGGATCTGCTGCTGCCGGAGCCGGGCAAGGTCGCCGCGCGTCGCCCGACGGCCGACGCGGACGCGGTCGGGTCGACGGTGGTGATCACGCCGCGGCTGGGCCGCCATCGCAGCCTGCCACCGGCATGAAGCTACGCGTTCGTCTGTGCGGGACGTGCGGGCAGCGGCCCATCGCGATGATCGATGTCGCGCTCTGCTTCGATTGCTGGCCCGGTGGGCCGGTCGCCTCGCCGCCGTGCCTGCGCTGTGGATCCACAGTGGACTACTTCATGAGTGGGCGGTGCGCCCGATATCACCCCCACGCGCCACAAGGGGTCGACTCGTGCCGCGACTGCCTGGCCTGGGGAGCTACCCGCACCACCAAGTGGCTGTGCAAGGCGTGCGAGCACTGGCGCGGCCACCACCCGGTCAGCTCCTGCCGGATCTGCCGACGGCAGGTGCCGGTCACCGCCGGGGCGTGCCGGCTGTGCACCCGGCAGCGCACCCTGATGCTGCAGACGACTGGCCGGGACCTGACCTTGCGCGAGGCCAACCGGTACGGACAACAGCTGTCGTTCGTCGACATGGTCCGCCGCAACGGAACCGGCCGCCGCAACAAGCCGACCACCAGGCGGCGCGTCGACCCGGTGCCGCCGGTCGCCCCGGTCGGGCACCGCCAGCTCGTCCTGTTCGACGTCGTGCACGACCTGCACGCCGGGATGCACCACGCATTTCCGCCACCACAACACCCCGGCATGGCCGCCCACCTGCAACGCGTGCTCGGTGAGCAGGCCGACCGACACGGATGGTCCAAGACGGTCCGGGAACGCACCCTGCGCGGGGTGCGCATCCTGCTGGGCATCCAGGACACCCCCGGCGCCCCGGTCAACGCCAGCGACGTCGACCAGCTGGCCACCATCGGCATCGGCGTCCCCACCGTCCGCCAGGTCCTCGACGCGGCCGGGATGCTGCACGAGGACCGCACCCCGGTCATCGAGCGCTGGTTCACCCACCGCACCACCGGCCTGCCCGAGCCCATGCGCGCCGAACTGGCAGTCTGGTTCGACGTCATGCGCCACGGCAGCACGACACCGCCCCGGCGGCGGCCCCGCGCCGCCAGTACCATCTACTCCCAGCTTGACTTTGCCATGCCCGCGCTGCGCGCCTGGGCCACCGACCACGATTCATTGCGCGAGATCAGCAAGGAGGACTTCCTGGCGATCCTGCCACCGGCCGGAACCCCACGGGCCACACTCATCGGCGGCTGCCGCTCGATCTTCCAGGTCCTCAAGGGACGCAGACTCGTGTTCATCGACCCGACCCGCGGCGTGCACGGCGCCAAGGCCGAGACCCGACTCCCGCTGCCCGTCGACGTGGCCGTACTGCAGCACCTGGTCAACAGCGGCGACGTCACTATCGCCGCCATCGCCGCCCTGCTCGCCTTCCACGGCCTACGATCCGGCCAGGTCGTCAAGCTCCTGCTCACCGACATCCACGACGGACGCCTGCACCTCGACGGGCGTGCGATCCTGCTCGCCCCCATCGCCCTGGCGAAGGTCGGCGCCTGGCTGGACCACCGGGCACGACGCTGGCCCAACACCGCCAACCCGCACCTGTTCATCAACTACAAGACCGCCGTCCACACTGGACCGATCGGTACCTGGGGCATCGGCAAGAAACTCGGCATCTCAGCCAAGGCCATCCGCGAGGACCGCATCCTCGACGAAGCCATCGCCACCGCCGGCGACGCCCGCCGCATCAGCGACCTGTTCGGCCTGTCCGTCACCCAGGCCACCCGATACACCAAGGTGCTCGACCCGCCGGCGACGACCGAGTTCGAGCACACCCGCCGCGCGGGCCGCTGAACCAATATCCGCCAGCGATAGTCACACCCGGTCGGACCGCGGTCCATTGAGGACGGTTCGGCGGTGACTGCGAGGCGGAGTTGGGCAAGGCACGATTGGTAGGTGACGGCTCGTAGTTCCGCGTCGGAGCGGCCCACCCGGCTCCCCATTCGTCGTCCAAGCCGCACAGCTGACCGAGGGGCAGCGCGATGACGCTGGTGGCGTAGCCGGACCTGGCGAGGATCTCGCTGACCTTGTCGAGGATCCACCGCTCACCCGCCCTGCCGTCGATACACAGTTGGGCGAGGTTGGCAGCCCCGGGCGGCCAACGGCTACCTGGGCAGCTCAGGCCAAAGGCACTCGCGTTACGCGAGCAGGAGCACCGCGACCCAACCGAACCAGGCGACCAGCGCGCCATAGCCGACGGCGAGGAGCGCCGCCAGTAGCCGCGAGGGACGCCCTGTCGTCCCGAAGTCGCCGACCAGGAGGAGAAGGCTGGCTATCACTCCGAACCACCCGGCAGCGGTCCAGGTGCCATCGACAACCATGAGGATCGAAAGCACAAGGGCGCCACCCATTAGCCCGGATCGGCCGAACAGGCGGGTGCCCAGCAGGAGCGGGATGCCCAACAGTGGTTGGGCGATCGCGATGGTCATCCACACGACGTGGTGCGCACCGGGCCCGGGCCAGAAGCCGGTGTAGGTCGCCCCGGCGAGGACAAGCAACAAGACATCGACAGGTTCAACCCCGCGTAACGTCTCGCGGGAGACGTCGCTGTGCCCGGCATTGATCTTAAACAGGACGACCAGCCACGGGCGTGCCCGATGACCGCGCGGGGCCACTCCCGCAATCCCGACCAGCAGTGTCGCTGCCGCCACGATCGCAGCGATGCCGCCAACCCAGGAGACCACGTCCATCTCCGGCTACGTTCCGCCTACCGGCGCGCCTTCGAGGTGCTTCTTCATGCTCTGCCAGATGCGCTGCTCCTGACGCCGACCGAGCCAGAGGATCAGAGGACCGAGCAGCCGAAACGCGCCCTTCGGCCGGACCTGCCCGGACCACCTCATGCGCGTTCCCGCCGCGACCGGCTCAAACCTCAGCATGTATTCGATGTCGGCTTGCTTCATCCTCGTGGTGGAGGCGAACAACCTCGGCCTGTCGTAATCGGTGAACTCGATCAGCATCTCTGCGGTGCGTCCTGCGGACCGCACCGCGGAGCGGAACTTGGTTCCCTTGCCGATTGGCCCGGCGCTGACCTTCTCGGCGCGAACCATGCTGGAGTTGTACTGCGGCTCGTTGGCCTGGTCCGCGACGTAGTCGAACACCACATCCACGGGACGACCGATCGTGATTTCACCCTCGATCCTCGCCATGTCGCTCCTCCAGCGAACGGCTCGCCACCCTCTCCTACCAGCAGACACGCCTCGCCTGAGACCAGCCAGAGCACTTCGTCCGAGTCCAGCGGGACCGAAGTCCTACGGCCCGGCCCACGGGCTGGGGCAACGGGGCAAATCATCTCAGTCGACTTGACGACGCCCCATCGATACCGGAACTCCAGATGCCTGGCCAGCGTCGCCTCGTCGGCATAGTGCGTGAGCGTGGGCCGCGCCACCCAGTAGTTTCCCATTTCGCATCTGGCACCGAAGGTGTCAAGCGGCCACGGAAACTCGATGACCGTTGACAGAAGTCCTGCCCCGCCCACTCGGCCAGTGGGTGCCCCTTGGATGAGACCAGCACACCGATCCACTGGTCTTGACGATTGATCCTCAATCCCTGCCGCTCGTGTACCGGACCCCGCGCAGCGACCCGTGTGCTAACCACCGGGCCCTTGGGCAACGCTGTCATCGGCAGAAGCGGGTCTCCTCCGACTCAGCCGTGCCGGGTCGGGCTCCTTGCCGACATCGGGTTCGGGTGACCGCCGCCGCGGCCACCGAACCCAAGCACCGCCTGCGATACTCACAGCAGGTCCACGCGTGAGTTCACCTCATCCGGGGCTTCAGAATTGTCGAAGTCAAGCAGGTTGATGCATAGCCGGTGTTCCTTCTCGGACGCCACGGACTGGAAGCTGACCCGGTGGGTACCCGACAGCAGCAGTCCCTCGCCGCGGCGGGCACCCAACAGCAGGCGGGCTTCGCCCGCGGTGAGGCCGAACACGTTGGCGACCACGTCGGCGGCCTGCGGGGCTTGGCGGAGCAGGATCTGGGTGGCGGCGTTGGCGATGACGACCTGGCCGAGGTCGGAGCCGAGCAGGTCACCGACGTCCTGGGTGATCACCGCCAGCCCGGCCCGGCGTTTGCGGGCGCTCTTGGCCAGCCGGGACAGGAACTTCGCGCCCTCCCCGTCCCGCAGCAGGGTCCACGCTTCATCGACGAACACCAACCGGCGGGGCGGGTTGGCCGACCACACCGCGGGCGCGTCCACGTCGCGCCAGATCGCATCCAGCGCGAGCAGCATCCCGGGTGCACGCAGCTCGTCGGCGAGCTGGCGGGTGGACCAGGCCACCATCTGCCCGGCCGGAACCGTCGTGGTAGGGCCGTCGAACAAGTCGCGGAACGACCCGGTAGTCCACGGGGTGAGCCGGGCGACGAGGGTGTCCGCAGCCTCGGTCTCCTGGCCGGCGAGGCACTCGGCGACATCCCGCAACAGCGGGGCTTGCCGCCGCCACGACGCGGGATCGTTGGAGATGCCCGCGTGGTCGTAGGCGGCGTTGATGGCCTTGTCCAGGGCGGCCCGCTCCGACGGTGGCGGCTGCTGTCCCAGCAGCACCGAAATGAGGGTGTGCAGGAACAGGGCCCGGTAGGTGCGGGCCTGCGGGCGCCGGTCACCGGCCGGAATGTCGAGCGGGTTGAGGCGGACCCCGCCGACGCCGAGGGCGATGGTGATGCCGCCGACGGCTTCGGCGAGGCGGATGTACTCGTTGTCCGGGTCGATGACCGCGACGTGGATGCCGTCCGCGAGGGACCGCAGGACTTCGAGCTTGACGAAGTACGACTTGCCGGCGCCGGAGCGGGCGAGCACGACGCTGTTGGCGTTGTGCTGGCTCCAGCGGTCCCACCACACGACGCCGTTGGAGTCGGGGTTGAGCCCGTACAGCATCCCGCCGGCCGGGCCGGCCTCACCCGGCAGTGGGGCCGGCAGGTCGGCCGATGCGAGGGGGAACGCGGTGGCGATGGCGTCGGTGTCCATCACCCGCCGCATCCCCAGCCCGTCCGACGCCAACGGGAGGGTGGCGATCCAGCCCTGCAACTGCCGCCAGGTGGCCGGCTGGGTGTCGAGCAGGACGGAGGCGGCGGTGGCCCGCACGTGCGCGACCGCCTCCTCCAGCTCGGTCAGGGTGGGGGCGTGTACGCACAGGTACAGTCCGACCCGGAACAGTTTCGACTGGCCGCGGGCGATCCGGTCGGCCAGCTCGGCGGCGTCGTCGGCCGCGGCCTCGGTGATCGGGTCGGACAGGCGGCCCTTCTCCGCGTCGCCGCGACGGTTGGACTCCAACCTGGCCCGCTGCCGGCGCAACCTCGCCGCGGCCACCTGCGGGGCGAGCGGGTCGATGTACAGGACGACGTCGAGGCGGCCGGGCCAGGCCAGCAGCGGATCCAACCACGCGGCCCCGACCTCGGCCGGGTAGCCGGTCACGATCAGCGTGGCGGCGTACCCATCACCGACCTTGACGTGGCGGGGGGTGTGTTCGACCGCAGACGGGCCGATAGATGACGCGGGCCCGGCCTGCTCGGCCGGGCCCGCGGTAGTGGTGCTCTGTGCTCGTCGACGGTTCAGCAGGTTCATGTCTTCGCTCCAGGTCCGGTGATGGCCGCGTCAGGCCGGGCTCGGGGCCAGGTGACGTCGGCTGGCGTGTACGGGTCGACCGCGCACGTGAGCACCGCGGTGGCCCGCCCGCCGTCGAGCACGGCGGTCTGCGCCCCCAGTGCGGACAGCGCGGAGGCGGCGTGCTCGGCGCGGCGCAGCACCTCGGTGTGGCGGCCCTTCTCGCCGGTGGCGGTGACCGCGACGGTGACGGTGCGCCACAACGGATCGCGTCGTGCCGCCAGGTCGTCGAGGAATTCGGCGTAGTCGTGCGCCGCGTCGGCCAGCGCCGGGTTGGCGATGGTGTCGGCGCGTTCGGCGATGCGCTGGGCGTGGCTGGACAGGTCCACCCGCTGCGCGGAGATGACGATCTGCACCGGCCCGGCGAGGCTGTTCAGCCACCGCCCGTAGGCGCCGATGAGTGCCGACTGTTCGTCGCCGGTGCGCAGGCCGATGTTGACGGTGGTGGCCGCGACCAGGGCAACCGCGCGGCTGCCGGCGTCGATGACGCCGGAGTCGGCGATCGCCCGGGGCGGCAGCCGCAGCAGTGGCACCTGCCCGACCGGGGTCGCCAGCGGCGGCGCCCACGCGGGCATCGGCTCTGCCGGTCCAGCGGGGGCGGGGGCGAGCCGTTTCGCCTCGCGGGTGTGGCGGATCGCGGCGAGCAGCCACTGGTCCATCGACAGCCCGTCGCGGCGGCCCAACGCGAGCACGACCGCCGCGCCCACGATCGGGATGAGCACGGCGATGAGCACCGGCTGCGGGAGCATCGGCCCGACCGTCTTGAACAGGCCGTAGACGAGGACACCGGCGACGGCGAGGATCGCCAGCTGCCGCGCCGTCAACCCATAGACGATCTTGTCCGGGGTGTCGACGTCGGCCGGGATGCAGGCCTTCGGGGCGGTATCGGGATCGGTGGTACGCACAGCAATCTCCTATGGACTGGTGGGCCAACCGGACGCGGCGCGCGACGCGCCGCGAGCACCGCTGCGGGCCATCGGCACGACCCGGGCGCCGCCGCGGCTGGCGCTGAACGCGCGGGACAGGCCGCGGCTGATCTGCTGCACCAGCACCACCCGCAGGATCATGCCCATGGTGCCGGGCCGGTTCTGGGTGATGTAGCGGCGCATCAGCGCGGGGATCTTGAGGACTCCCCACAGTAGACAGACGACGATGAGCAGGTTCATCACCGCGCCGGGGTCGCCGGGCAGCCC
>DASRII010000065.1:0-3238 GCA_035650075.1 Micromonosporaceae bacterium
CTGCAATGACGGCGGCCGTGGGTCGTCCGGCGCCAGGTCGTCGAGGTCGTCAGCGTCGAGTGTCACGTCGCACAGCGTATAGCCTGGCTAGCCAGGCTAGGAATATCTTGACGACCCTTCTTGAACAGCCAAGTCCACACCCTTAGGGTAGATCTGACTAGCCAAGCTAGTCAGATCTACGGCTCCCGGAAGGGGTGGCGGCGGGTGGGTACGTTCGCCGGGTCATCGTACGTGCTGGACAACGATCGGCAGGCCGCGCGGCGGGTCCTGGGCTGCCTGTCGCTGATGCTGGACGAGTTCACCATCGGCCGGTTGTCGCAGGCGGGCGTGCCGGTGGGCGGTAGCTGTCTGGAGTTGGGCGCGGGCAACGGCAGTGTTGCGTGCTGGTTGGCGGAGCGGGTCGGCGCGCGCGGACAGGTGATCGCGACCGATCTGAAGACCCAGCACGTCCGGCATCATCCCGGGGTCACGGTGCTGCGGCATGATGCGGCCGTCGAGGCGTTGCCGGCCGGCCCCTTCGATGTGGTGCACGCCCGGCTGCTGTTGGCGCACCTGCCGTCACGTCTTGAGGTCCTGGCCCGGATGGTCGAGGTGCTGCGACCCGGCGGGCTGCTCATGGTGGAGGAGTTCGGCCAGGCCGGCGCCGGCATGGTGTTGTCGAGTCCGGACCGGGCCGCGGCCGAGATCTACTGCGAGTTCCAAGGCGCGCTCGCCGAGGTGTACGCCGCGGCCGGTACCGATGCCAGATGGACAGTCCAGGTCAATGCGGCGATGACCGAGGTCGATCTGGTCAATGTGGACACCGTCACGCACGCGCGGTCCTGGATAGGCGGAACGGCTGGCTGTGCTTTGCCGCTTGCGCTGTTGATGGAGCTACGCGAGCAGCTCGTCGCCGCCGGGATGGTTGAGCGTGAGCTGGACCGTCTCGGCCGACTGTTGGTCGATCCGCGTCTGGTCCTGATGGGGGACCTGCTGTGGTCGCACATCGGGCGCCGACCGCAGCGCCCGACCGCTGAAGCAGAGGTCGGCGGCGTCGGTCGCAAACAGGGGCCGTGGTGAGCACGCTCCATCTGGCCTCGGCGGTAAGGGCGCGGGTGGAGGCGGCCCAGGCGGTCCTGGACGCCCATCCGTCCGGTGTGGACGGTGTCTGCCTGCGCTGTGGTGGCGCGCCGTCGTGCGATCGGGCGCAGGCGTTGCGGGTACTGACCCGGTACGGCCGGCTGCCGCGACGCCGGCGGGGAGCAACCCGGGCTGCGATGCCCGAATCTGATGCCGGCTGGTCCGGCTGGTTCTCCGCGTCAGGTGTGGCCGGATGAGCCGGGCGTCTGGAGTCGGCCGGCGGTTCAAGCGGCGCCGCGGGATGAACCCGGCCCAGCTCGCTCTGGTGGAGGAGCTGCGGGAGGCAGGCCACAGTTGGGTGCGGATCGCCGGTGTGCTGCGGGATCGGTACCGGCTCAACGCTCTGGCGTCCATGCGGCTGGCGCACGGCTGGAGCCAACGGGACGCGTCTGAAGCCTGGTGCGCGCGCTGGCCGGACGACCCGAAGACGTTCAAGAACTTCTCGTACTGGGAGGCGTACCCGGCGCCGACCGGGTACGCGCCGTCGTTGGCCGTGCTCGGTCGCCTGGCCGAGTTGTACGAGTGTGCGGTGGCCGACCTGCTCGCTGATGGCCCGAGCTACCGCCACCGCGACCAGGCACACACCGGTGAGCGGCCACGCGGAGGGGACATCCCCTCGACCGTGCAACGGTGCCCGCACGGCTGCACCGTGCTCGTGCAGGTGTTCTGACAGTCCTTCGGCTCAGCTCTCGGTGGCATCGAAGGGGTGGATCTGATGGCCAGGCGGTGGGTGCGGGATGCGGCGTGAGTCCAGCGAGCACAAGTACGCGATCATCGTCCACAGTCTCCAAGCGCGAATCGACCGGGGCACGTATCCGGTCGGCTCGCTGCTGCCGAGCGAGGCCGAGCTGGTGCGCGAGTTCGGCGCCTCACGGTCCACAGTGGTCAGAGCGCTCGACTATCTGCGACAGGCCGGTTGGTTGCGCAGTCAGCAGGGCCGGGGACGGATCGTGCTCGGGCGCCCGGCACCGCCGATGCCACCGTTGCCCGAGCGCGTCCGGCGGATGCTCGGTGCTGAGCCCGCTGACGTATCCCTGCTGCGGGTCGGTCCGACCTCGGCCTCGCCGCGGATGGCGGCGGCACTGGCGCTCCCTCACAGGTCACGGCTGGTCGCTCGTCGACGCCTGGTCGCCAACGACGGAGCACCGGCCGCCCTGGAAGTCGTGTACGCACCCGTCGAGCTGGCCCGACCCACTGGCCTCAACCTGTCCATACCCCTGCCCGACGGCCTCGTTCCCTCGCTCCTGCGCAACGGAGCCGAACCACACCACGTGACCGAGACACTGTCCGCGCGAACCCCGTCGGTGCGCGAGACCCTGCTGATGCGCATCGGCCGCCGCGACTGCCTGGTCGCACTCCTGCTCGTCCTGCACGACCGTGTCAACCGCCCGTTGATCGCCATCGACGCCGTGGTCCGGGCCGACCAACCCGCACTCGAAGCAGCATTCCCGCTGGTGTGAGGTCGCCTCATCTCCTACTTGACTAGCCAAGTACACCATGCCACACTTGGCTCACTTGGTTAGTCAAGTTCGAGGAGGTGACGAAGTGGTTCCCAGCTCAATCAAGATCCCGGTTCCGTTCGAGTACGTGTTCCCGGCCGGCGCCCTGTTCCTCAGCGTGGACCGGCAAGTCGACTTCGACCGGCTCGGCGATGAGGACAACCAGGCCCGCGACAAACACGGCGTGCGGGTCTGGGTGGTCAAGGTGATGGACCAAGACCCGGATGCGGGCCGGTTCGGCCGGTCGACCGAGGTCAAGGTGAAGATCGCCGCGCCGCATCAGCCGGTCCCGCCGGACGGAGTCTCCCTTCCGGGCGGAGTGCAGGTACGGCCAGTGGAGTTCTTCGGCCTGACCGCGACCCCGTACGTCGACTCGACCGGCTGCCGGGGGACGAGCAAGCCGCACAAGTGCCGTTCGCGGCTGGCCTGGTCGTTCCGGGCTACCAGCATGGTGGCGCCCGGCTCAGTACCGGCGGACGCCGCTGCCGCCTGACCACAGTGGACGCGGGGCGGGCGTCATCCGCCAAGACACCGCCCGCCCCGCTCGCCGCAATCCCCTCGACACGAAAGGACGGGCTGATGGCGACTGTAGCGAACAACCCCGATCCAACTCTCCCCGC
>DASRII010000066.1:0-5344 GCA_035650075.1 Micromonosporaceae bacterium
CTGCTGCTGCCCGGACTCCTCCCGGATCTCGAACACCATCCGCACGGCCCGCTCACGCACTTCGTCCGGGTACTTCTTCGGTGCTGGCATGACTCCTACCTTCGCAAGGTTGAGAGTCTCCAACGAACCCGGGGCGGCTCAAGAAGTACCTAATCCCCTACCTTGGCCACCTGCGCCTGATCGACCTCCGGCCACAGCACGTGACGAAGATGCTCATCGACATCCGCCGCGAACACGACGAGCGCATCACAGAAGCCAACCGCGCCAACGAGAAGTTCCAGGCCGAGGCCGACACCATCAACGCCGAACGGACCGCCGCCGGCAAGCGCCCGGTCAAACCGCGGCGGGTGCCGGTCCCCCGACCGTTCAGCCCCGCAACCGCCCAACGAGTACGAGGCACGCTGCGCAGCGCGCTCAGCGCCGCGCTCAGGGCCGGCGAGGTCCCCCGCAACGTCGCGTCCCTCGCCGACGTGGCCAGAGCAGTCAGACCACGAGTCAAGGTCTGGGAGCCCGAGCAGCTCGGTATGTTCCTCGACGCCATCGCGGCCGACGGCGAGCGGCTCTACCCGATGCTGCACCTGGCCGCGTTCGCCGGCCTGCGGCGCGGCGAGCTGTGCGGGCTGCGCTGGTGCGATGTCGACCTGGACGCCCGTACCGTCGACGTGGCCTGGCAGCGCACCGCCGCCCGGCACAAGGTGGTGGAGTCCCGGCCGAAGACAGACGGATCCGAGTCGATGGTCGACATCGACGAAGGAACGGCCGACGTCCTCAAAGCGTGGCGCAAGCAGCAACGCGAAGAACGGCTCGCCTGGGGACCGGCCTGGCAGGACACCGGACTGGTCTTCACCCGCGAGGACGGGACCGGCTACCACCCTGACTTCATCACCTACAAGTTCGAGAAGCTCGTCGACCGGCACGGCCTGCCCCGGATCACCCTGCACAAGCTGCGCCACCTCGCCGCCAGCCTGCAGATCGCCGCTGGCATCGACATCGCCATCGTCAGCAAGCGCCTGCGACACAGCTCCATCAAGATCACAAACGACACCTACGGACACATGATCGGTACCATCGGCCGGCAAGCCGCCGAGGCCGCCGCCGCGCTCGTCCCGCTCCGCCATAACGCGGTCAAGAAGACAGCCTGAACGAGACGACCGCGAGCAAGATCCCTAGCATTTCCCTAGCAAACCAGGTCCCGAGCAGATCAACTGGATCACCGGACCGGACATAATCCCAGCTCAGAACGTGTGGGGCGGGCGGGACTCGAACCCGCGACCGAGGGATTATGAGGACTTGACCTCTTAGCGCTGTGCTGACCAGCGAAAACGCAGTTAGTCCGCGACCGTACAGGGCCTAGTCCCTTCCTGTACATAGGCGGGCCCGGACGGTGTTGCGAGCACCGGATCCGGGCCCTTGATCGCAGAGGAGCTGCGACCCATGCCCATCCAATCATTCACTCCCGCGGAGCTGCGTGAGCTGTTCCGCGGCAATGTGGTCGTCGGGCTGGCCGAGCAGGCCATCCGCGCGTTCTACGTGACCAGCCGCAGCGAGGCGGTGCGGGTGCTGCCGCTGTGGCGGCACTTCGGGGAGCTGTCCGCGCGCGAGGTGGCGGCGGTGCTGGCCCGGTTCGACGATGACCACGTGGGCCGGGAGGACCCGGAGACCGGCGCACCGCTGCCCGCGGACGTCGAGGGTTTCCGGCCACACCCGAGAGACAGGAGCGAATCATGACCACCGACCACACGATCCAGCGCATCCCGGCCGAAGAGGTTGAGCGTGTGATGGCCACGCAGCAGTGGGCAGCCGAGGAGCGGGCCAGGATCACCGCCGCCTACCACAGGGGCGAGATGGACTCCGACGAGGCGGCCGCCGCGATGGAACTGGCGACCTGGCCGAAGTGGTCGATCTCGACGCTTGGCCCCTGCCCGGACGGCTGCCGGATTCAGCACGACCCGGACGGCGCCGAGTTCGACATCGTAAGCCACGAGGTGGTCGTCGCCGAGGTGCCGACGTTGAACTCGCGGTCAGCCGGAGTGTGGTACGGCTTCTGCGACGACCTCATTGAGGGTGTGCGCGGCCCGGCGCAGGTCGGGACCACATCCGCGGAGGGCTTGACGCCGGAGAACGCCCGGCTGCTTGCCGCGGCGGTGGTTGAGGCGGCGCGGCTCGCCGAGGGGTGGAACGCCGGCCGCGTCAGCACGTAGCGGTCAGGCTCTAACGGCTGTCCCGTCACACCAGGCCCGCCCTGTTCGGCCCGCAGGGCGGGCCGTTTCGCGTCTGCGGTCAGACCTTGCGGACGGCGCCGAGGTCGTCGGCGCGGGCACGCTCGCCGGGCGCGAGGTACGTCGGCTTGGTGACGATGCCGAGCATCAGGATCCGGGCCAGGCCACGGGCCAGGCGGGCGCCCAGCCCGTCGCCTTGGCGGGCTTCCAGCCAGCGGACTGCGGTGGTCCAGGCGGTGATGGCGCCGGCCACCAGGACGAGGACGGCCCAGTCGGTGGCCTCCGTGGGCAGGGTGATGCCGCGGGCGGCCAACCAGAGGGCGGCCGACCCTGCGTACGCCTGCACCAGTGTGCGGAGCGCGGAGATGAGCCAGTCGGGCATGGTCGTTCCTTTCGGTTCAGCGGGTCAGGAACACGACGATGGCCAGCGCGAGAGAGCCGAGCGAGAGCAGCACGGCCGCCGACGGCAGCGGCCAGCGGGCGCGCTCCAGCGCCCGGAGCCGGGCCTCGTGGTCGGCCTTGTGCTCGACGAAGTCGCGGGTCAGGTCGGCGTGCTGGTGGACGAGCAGGGCCATCTGTGCGCCCATCGACGTGACCGCGTCGTAGATCTCCTTCAGGCCGATGACGACGACCGGGCCGGGGTCCGGTTGCACGCTCAGCCCGTACCTTCGCGCAGCGCCTGCTTGACCGCGGCGACGACCTCGGCCATGTCCACCTCGACCGGCACCGGCTCGCCGGGCGGCGTCCACACCGGGCCGGCCGCGTCGGCGAGCTGGGCCTCGGTGTCGACCACCACGAGCGGGTGGCCGGCGGCGCGCAGGGCCGCGAGCGCGTTCGGGTCGGTCATCGCCGCACGCTGCACGCCGTCCGAACGCCACACGGTGTTCGAGTCGTTCGTCTTGATCAGTAGCATCGTGTCTCCTGACGGTTCGGGGGGCAGCAGCCACGGGACGGTCGACGCCTCGTGCGACTCGCGGGTGTTCCAGTGCACGTGCCGCTCGTGCGGGTTCGGGCCGGCGTACGGGTCGCGGCGCCAGCCGGTGGACCGGGACGCGATCTGCCGGTTGTGGATCCAGTACCTCGAGGATTCGTGCGCCTGGAAGACCCGCTTCAAGGTCTCGATGGCGGCCGGGTCGTCGCCGGAGCGCAGGTCGACGTCCATGTCCCAGGCGTCGACGCTGCCGGCGTCGGGCTCGCCGGCCGGGTCCGGGTTGTGGTCGGAGCTGGTGGCCTGGTGGGCTTCGTCGCCGATCGTGCCGTCCGACGTCTTGTCCCGGTTCGGGTAGCGGGCGTTTACCGCGCTGCGGAAGTTCGTGAGCGCCCGGTTGAGATACCAGTCAGCCATGATCAGATGTCCACGCCGGTGTCGCCGGGGTCGATGCCCATGTTCATCACGAACAGCTCGATGGGTGCGGTGGCCGAACCGAGCATCTGCACCGTGGGTGCGCCGATGAACGCGGCTGCGCTGATGAGGAAGGAACCCGTCTCGTCGGCGGCCGGAGTGTAGGAGGCCATGAGCGGCGAGATGGCCTCGCTGGCGGTCTGCACGTCCTGGTCGTAGTTGCTCTGGGCAATCTGGGTCGAGCCCGTGCCCGCGGCGCCGGAGGTCGACATCCGCAGCCGGGCACCCACGTTGTTGTCGTTCGTGCTGCCGTCGACCAGCAGCGTGCCCGAGAAGATCAGGTACAGGTACCCCTGCTTGAGCGACACGTTGTCGAGCCGGAGGACGCCGATCTCGGTGGTGGTCGTGGCGGAGTTCGTGACCCGCTTGCCCCGGGCGACGATCTTCTGTACGGCCCGGTTCAGCTCGGCGGCGGTCGGCTCCTCCAGCGCGGCGAACGGTGACGTCATCGGGCTATCCCTGTGCGGTAGTCGGGCGCGAGCACGATCGGCGACCCTGCCGGCAGCACCTTGCTGACCCCGTTGACAGCCCGGTTCACGGACAGCGTCTGCGGGGAACTGAACCCGGTGACAAGGCCAACCGTGATCCGTTCACCGGCCACCATGATGTCCACCGGGTAGTCGTTGGTGTCCGTGCTGAACAGCGGGTACCCGGACGCGGTGGTGACCGACAGGTCCACGGCGTCGGCCGCATGCTGGCCGTTGAGGGTCTGCCCGGCCGGGGCCAGGTGTCCCAGGAAGGTGAGCCCGGAACCTGCTTCACCCTCCCGGATGCGGAACACCTGGTACGGGCCGTACGGCACACAGTTCCACGTGATGGTCCACGTGTGCGGGTCGAACCGCTCGACCACGCCCTGCACGAGCAGTTCGATGTCGTCGGGCGGCAGCCACGCCGGCGGGTTGACCACGACGATCCGGTCGCCCACCTCAACGGTGAGCAGGGCGGCCAGCAGGTCCGGGTCGGCGAGCTCCGGGCTGTGCAGGGCAACCGTGATCTGCGGGTACCGCGCCTCATCCCAAGTGCCTATGTGGGCCCGCGCGCTGGCGATGTCGAGCAGCTGGTCGTCGGCGTAGACGTTGTAGCTTTGCGACTCGTCGTAGACGCCGACGCCGGCCGGCGGGTCCTGTGTGGACAGCGGCCCGGTGTCGACCGTGTACTGCGCGGACGAGCCGCCGATCCGTTTCGCCTCGACGTCGTTGACCACCTGCTGGTCGTCGTCGACCGGGGCCACCCCGCCGAACAGGTGCGCCGCCGCGTAGTCCAGCTCCACCCCGCCGGCCTGGTTGTACAAGCTGGTCCGGGTCCGGTACGCCAGCCCCAGGAACTCCCGCGGCTCGTACAGGATGCCCTGGTCGGCCTCCGCCGCGTGGTGCAGCAGGTTCAGCAGGGTGTCGATTTGCTGCGGCCCGAGCGGCGCCGTCCTGGCCGGGTCGCCGATCACGACGAAGGGGATACCGGTCTCCGAGCACAGGCGGGCCATGCGATCGGCGGCGGTCTCTCCAGCGTGTCCGTAGATCGCGTCCACGTGGTTCGGGTCGACGGTCAGCGCGCCGTCGGCAGTCGACGCGGACTCGGTCAGGTACAGGTGACCCACCCGCGGATAGCTTGGGTTGCCTACGCTGAGCGCCACCTTCTTGAACGCGCCGATCGTGCGGCCCGCGAGCGTGGTGCTCGCCACCTGCACGCCGTCGAGATACAGCTTCACGGCCAGGTCCGCCCCGGC
>DASRII010000067.1:0-7674 GCA_035650075.1 Micromonosporaceae bacterium
TGATGCCGGTACAGCGAGCGGTAGAGCGCCGCGGTGGCGGCGATCTCCTCGGGCGGAAACCAGTACGCCAGCTCGGTCTCCAGCGGCGGTCCCAGCCGCTCGACCACCACGTCGGTGTCGACGGATACGCCGGTACGCGCCGACACCGCACGGAACGTCGCCGCGATGCCCTCGCGACTGTCGATCAGCGTCATGTCGAGGTCGAACCCGACCGTCAGCACGTACCCCTCCCATTGACAACTACCAACATCACAACTACTTTTAGGAAACTTTCCTATTTCTCTCTCCGGGAGAGCGCGATGAACAGGCTACGACAAGTCCTGGTCGTTACCGCGATCGTCTCCGTCACCCTGGTTCTGGCGCCTGCCACTCCGGCGCTCGCCGCGGGGTTGACCGCGACCTTCACCAAGTCGTCCGACTGGGGTACCGGGTACGAGGGCAAGTACACGGTCACCAACGGCACCACGGCGTCCGTGACCTGGCGGGTCGAGTTCGACCTGCCGTCGGGCGCGACCATCTCCTCGTTCTGGGATGCGAACCTCACCAAGTCCGGCAACCACGTGGTCGCGGTCGGTACCTGGAACGCGACGCTCGCCGCCGGCGGCACCACGAGCTTCGGCTGGATCGGCGCCCCCGGCGGGATCGCCCCGTCGAACTGCACGACCAACCTCGGATCGTGCGATGGCGGCAGCGGCGGCGACACGACACCGCCCACCGCCCCGACCAACCTGACGAGCCCCAGCAAGACATCGACCTCGGTGTCGCTGTCCTGGAACGCGTCGACCGACACCGGCGGCAGCGGGCTGGCCGGCTACCGGGTGTTCCGCAACGGTACGCAGGTCGCCCAAGTGACCGGTACGACGCACACCGACTCGGGACTGACCGCGAACACGACGTACTCCTACGTGGTCCGGGCCGTCGACGGCGCCGGCAACGTATCGGGTCCGAGCAACACGCTCTCGGTCACCACAAATCCGACCGGCGGTGACACGACCCCGCCGACCGTACCGGGCAACCTACGCAGTACGGGCAAGTCGTCTACGACGGTGGCACTGGCCTGGAACGCGTCCACCGACACCGGCGGCAGCGGGCTGGCCGGCTACCGGGTCTTCCGCGGCGGTACGCAGGTCGCCCAGGTCACCGGGACCACACACACCGACTCCGGACTCAACCCGAGCACGACGTATACCTACGTGGTGCGCGCGGTGGACGGCGCCGGCAACGTATCCGGCCCGAGCAACCAGATCTCCGTCACTACGGACGCCGCTCCGCCGCCGGGATCGAAGAAGCGGATCGCGTACTTCGCCCAGTGGGGCATCTACGGCCGCAACTTCAAGGTAAGGAACGTCGACACCAGCGGCCAGGCGGCCAAGCTGACCAACATCCACTACGCGTTCGCCAACGTCAACGAGCAGGGCCGCTGCTTCGAGGTCAACCAGCTCGGCCAGGGCGACGCGTGGGCCGACTACCAGACCAGGTTCTCCGCGGCGGACTCCGTCGACGGCATCGCCGACGTGTTCGACCAACCGCTGGCCGGTAACTTCAACCAGCTCAAGGAGCTGAAGGCGAAGTACCCGGGCCTGAAGGTGTCCATCTCCATCGGCGGCTGGACCTGGTCGAAGTTCTTCTCGAACGCGGCCTTGCCGGCCAACCGGCAGGCGTTCGTGGCCAGCTGCATCGACCTGTTCATCAAGGGCAACCTGCCGATCATGGGCGGTGAGCCGCAGGGCGGTCCCGGCTCGGCGTTCGGTGTCTTCGACGGCATCGACCTGGACTGGGAGTGGCCGGCCAGCGAGGGCAATGTCGGCAACATCATCCGACCCGAGGACAAGGCCAACTTCACCGCGCTGCTGGCCGAGTTCCGCAGCCAGCTCAACGCGTACGGCGCCTCGGTCGGCCGGACCTACACGCTGAGCGCGTTCCTCCCCGCCGCGATCGCCAAGATCGACGCCGGGTTCCAGGCGAACCAGATCTTCCAGTACCTCGACTACGCGACCGTCCAGGGCTACGACTTCTACGGTGCCTGGGAGCCGCAGACCAACCACCAGTCGCAGCTGATCTCCCCGGCCGCGAACCCGAACCCGAACAAGTTCTCCGTCACGTCGGCCATCGACGCCTGGACCTCCCGCGGCGCGCCGGCCGGCAAGCTCTCGGTCGGCCTGCCGGCGTACGGGCGCGGCTGGACCGGCGTACCGAACGTCAACAACGGGCTGTACCAGAACGGCAGTCCGGCGCCCGGCACCTGGGAGGCCGGTACCGAGGACTACGACGTGCTGAAGAACCGCGCCGGTACGGTGTTCCGCGACAACACCAACGGGGCGATCTGGAAGTACGACGGCAGTACGTTCTGGTCGTACGACGATCCGCAGCTCATCCAGCAGAAAGCCACCTACGTCAAGAACCGCGGGCTGGGCGGCCTGATGCTGTGGTCGCTCGACGGGGACGACGGCACCCTCGTCACGGCCATGCAGACCGGCCTGCAGTAACAGCCACACCGTCAGACTGGTCGGCTAGCGTTGAGAGACGATGAGCCTCACGCTAGCCGACCACCTGAGGTCGCTGCCCGATGACGGGCTGGCGACTGTCTTCGAGTTGCGCCCGGATCTCGTCGTACCGGTGCCGGCCGACATGTCCGCGCTCGCGATCCGGGCGCAGTCGCGGGTGTCGGTCGCCCGCGCGCTCGACGGGCTCGACCTGTTCACGTTGGAGATCCTCGACGCGCTACGGCTGTCCCAGGACGAGGACGGCTCGATGTCCGTCAACGCGGTGCTGGCGCTCAGCTCGGCCGTCCCCGGCGGGCCGGAACCGGCGGCGGTAAGGGCGGCGGTCGACCGGTTGCGGGCGCTGGCCTTGATATTCGGTCCGGATCATGACGTACATCTCGCTGGCAGCGTCAACGAGGTCTGCTCGCCGTACCCAGCGGGGCTCGGCCGACCCGGCGCGGACCTGGACCCCGAGGTGGCGGCGCTGTGCGCGGACCCGGCCCGGCTGCGCCGCACGCTGCTCGCCGCGCCGCCGCCCGCCCGCGCGGTGCTCGACCGGCTCGCGGCCGGCCCGCCGGTCGGCACGGTGACCACGAATGGGCCTGGGACCGCCAAATCGGAAAATACCGTGGACTGGCTGGTGGAAAACCGGCTGCTGGCCCGGACCGGCGAAGGCACGGTCGAGCTGCCCCGCGAGGTCGGGTTGGTCCTGCGCCGGGACGCCGGTCCCCTCGGTCCGCTGCATCCCCAGCCGCCGGCGCGGGATGTGACGCGGCACCCGGAGGCCGCCGTCGACTCGGCCGGCACCGGGCAGGTGATGGAGGCGGTACGGCAGGCCGAGGCGCTGCTCGAGACGCTGGCCGACGAACCGGCAACCCTGCTGCGGTCCGGCGGTTTGGGCGTGCGGGACCTACGCCGGATCGCCCGGGCGGCCGGCGTCACCGAGCCCGCGGCCGCGCTGCTGTGCGAGGTCAGTTACGTCGCCGGGCTGCTCGGTGACGCGGACGCCGCCGACCGGGCGGCGCGCCGTGGCACAACCGGCTTCGCCCGCCCGACCGGGCAGCTGCTGCTGCCGACGGCGGCGTACGACACCTGGCGCACCGCGCCGCTGGCGCAGCGCTGGGCCACGCTGGCACGAGCCTGGCTCGCGATGACCCGCGAACCGCGGCTGATCGGTGAGCGGGACGACCGGGACCGGCCCGTCAACGTGCTTAGCCAGGAGGCCGCTCGGGCGGGAGCCCCGGCAACCCGGCGGGCGGCGTTGGAGGTGCTCGCCGCCCTCCCGCCGGGTAGCGGGCCGACGCCGGACGAGGTCCTCGCCGAGCTGGCCTGGCAGACGCCTCGCCGATCGGTGGGCCGTACGCCGGCCATCGAGGCGGCCCTGCGCGAGGCGGCACAGCTGGGCTTGACGGGATTGGGCGGGCTGACGTCGTACGGCCGACTGCTGCTGGCGGAGACGGGCAGTGCGGCGCGGGACGAGGACGACCCGCTCGGACTGCGCGCTTCCGAAGACCCGGTGGAGCACCAGGTGATCGCGGCGCTGGACGCACTGCTCCCGCCGCCCGTGGACCACGTGCTGATCCAGGCCGACCTGACCGTGGTGGTACCGGGGCCGCCCGAACCGGCGCTCGCCGCCGAACTGGCGCTCGTGGCCGAGCACGAGTCGGCGGGCGGGGCGACCGTGTACCGGGTCACCGCGGACAGCGTGCGCCGCGCGTTCGACGCCGGGTACGCCGGCAGCGACCTGCATGCGCTGTTCCGCCGCCGGTCCCGCACTCCGGTGCCGCAGGCCCTGACCTACCTGATCGACGACGTGGGACGTCGGCACGGCGGGCTGCGTACCGGGTCCGCAGCGGCGTACCTGCGCAGCGATGACGAACCGCTGCTCGCCGAGCTGCTGGTCGACCGGCGACTGGCGAGCCTGTCGTTGCGCCGCCTGGCGCCCACCGTGCTCGTGACGCGCACGGCTCTGGGCCGCGTGCTCGCCATTCTGCGCGAGGCGGGCTACGCGCCGGTACCCGAGGACGCCAGCGGGGCGGTGGTGCTCACCCGCCCGACCGCGCTCCGGGCCACCCGCGGCCCGACGCTGCGGCCGGCGTACGACCCTATCGGCGGCGGACGGCTCACCCGGCCGCGGCTACTGGGCATCGCCGAGCAGATCCGGCACGGCGACGCGGCGGCCCGGGCCGCCCGGCGGGCACCGGTCACGGTCCGGGCGCGGTTGATGGATGGACAGGCACACACCCAGGCACTCGCGATCCTGCAGCAGGCGTTGCGGGAGAAGGCGCGGGTCTGGGTCGGGTACGTCGACTCGCACGGCGCCACGGCCCAGCGGCTCGTCCGTCCGGTGTCGATCGGTGCCGGCTACCTGCGGGCCGAGGACGAGCGCACGGACATGCTGCACACGTTCGCCCTGCACCGGATCACCGCCGCCGCCCTGGCCGAGTAGTCCCGTCGATCTAGGACGCGTCAGGCGCGACCGCCGCGGATGGCGCCGATCACCGAGATGACGAGAAGCAACGCGAAGCCGGAGCCCACCGACTCGCCAGCGGCATCTGCGACGTGCCGGCCGAGCGCGAGCCAGGCAACGAAGAACCAGGAGACGAGCACGACGCCGACGACGGCGGCCGCGACTGTCCACATGCGACCAACAGGCCGGGTCCGTTTGTCCGGCTCCTGTCTCGACGCTTTCTGGTCGGTCATCCCCCGCCCTCCACGACGCATATAGGGCCTTCAGCCTGACATCCGGCGTCAAGTCCGCACAGGGCTTTTCCGGCAGCACCCGGGAAAAATCAGGGTCGCCGTCGGATCGCCCCGACCACCGAAACGACCACGAGCAGCGCCAATGCGACGCCGAGGGCCTCACCGGCGGCGTCCGCCGAGGTGGTGTGCATCACGATGCTCGACAGCAGGAACCACCCGACGCCCAAGCCCACGAGCACCGTGGCCCCGACCACCACGGGCCATACCGGTGGCTTGACGTCCGCCATAGAGATCAATTCTAGGTGCCGGCCCGGTGGCCGAACAGGTACACCCTGGTACCCACGCTGCCGAGCTGCCAGAGCCGCTCCGCGTCGGTGTGCAGCAGGTTCACGCAGCCGTGCGAGCCGATCGATGCGTTGTGCAGGTACGACGTCGTCTCGTGAAAGCCCATGCCGTCGTAGAAGTGCTGGAAGTACGGGAGCCAGACCTTGTACGGCACCGACCACTCCCGGATGTTCCGGCGGTTGATCGTGAACGTACCGGCCGGAGTCGCGAACCCCTTCATGCCGGTACGGGTGACCGTTGGCCGCATTACCACCACACCGTCCCGCATGACCCAGAGCGTCTGGAGCGTCAGGTTCACGCAGATCGTGGTACCCGAGCCGGACTGGCAGGCACGCGTATCCGTACCCGCCAGTCGGGCGGCTACCCCGGCGGTGGTCGGGCCGGCCTTGCCCTCGACCGGGCTGATGCCGTACCTCCGCTGGAACTTCTTGATGGCGGCGCAGTCGGCGGCCGATTGCTTGCCGTCGATGGTGATCGTGCCGAACCCGCCGAGGCGGGCGAGGTACGTCTCGACCTCGCGCTGCCTGTCGCCCTGCGGACAGCTCGGCGACGCGGGTTTGGGCGGGCTCGGCGACGCGGGTTCGGGCGGCGCCGGAGGCGGCGCTGCCGACGGTGAATGGCTCGGTCCGGGCGACGCGCTCGCCCCCGAAGCAGCGTCCGTAGCGCTGACCGGCGAGAGCCTATCGGCTCCCGGCCGCCCGCCCTGCGGCTCGAACGCGCACGCCCCGGCACCGACCATCGTGACGACCGCTACGACGGCGAACCCCAGCCACACGTGCAGCCGGCGACGCGCCATGTGTCCTCCCCAACTCGTAGCGGTCGTCCTCTCGTAGACGCCTGGAGATGGGGTTGCGGTTGCGTAGCCCGCCCGTTTGTTTACGCGAAGTTCGACTCCCTCGGTGTCGGACCCCCGTGTCAGACTTGGAGGTCCGTTCCGCCTGAATTGATCGAGTGAGGCGCGCTGTGACCGGTGGACCACTGATCGTGCAGTCAGACAAGACCCTGCTGCTCGAGGTCAATCACCCGGACGCGCTCGCCTGCCGCATGGCGATCGCCCCATTCGCCGAGTTGGAGCGCTCTCCGGAACACGTGCACACCTACCGACTGACGCCACTCGGGCTGTGGAACGCGCGGGCCGCCGGCCATGACGCGGAAAGCGTCGTCGATGCGTTGCTGCGCTTCTCCCGCTACCCCGTGCCGCACGCGTTGCTGGTGGACGTCGCCGAGACGATGGACCGGTACGGTCGGCTCCAGCTCTTCAACCACCCGGCCCACGGGTTGGTGCTGCAGGCGCTCGATCGCGCGGTGCTGGTCGAGGTGTCCCGGTCGAAGAAGCTCGCCGGCATGCTCGGGACGCGGGTGGGCGACGACATGGTGATCGTGCATCCGTCCGAGCGCGGCCGGCTCAAGCAGGCGCTGCTCAAGCTGGGCTGGCCGGCCGAGGACCTCGCCGGCTACGTCGACGGCGAAGCCCACCCGATCTCGCTGCACGAACAGGGTTGGTCACTACGCACCTATCAACGCCAGGCGGTCGAGCACTTCTGGGCCGGTGGCTCGGGCGTGGTCGTGCTGCCCTGCGGCGCCGGCAAGACGCTCGTGGGCGCGGCCGCGATGGCCGAGGCGTCGGCGACCACGCTGATCCTCGTCACCAACACGGTCGCCGGGCGCCAGTGGAAGCGCGAGCTGATCGCCCGCACTTCGCTGACCGAGGAGGAGATCGGGGAGTACTCCGGCGAGCGAAAGGAGATCCGGCCGGTCACCATCGCGACCTACCAGATCCTCACCACGCGCCGGGGCGGCGTCTTCCCGCACCTGGATGTCTTCGGCGCCCGCGACTGGGGCCTGGTCATCTACGACGAGGTGCACCTGCTGCCGGCGCCCATCTTCCGGTTCACCGCCGACCTGCAGGCCCGCCGCCGGCTCGGCCTGACCGCGACTCTCGTCCGCGAGGACGGCCGCGAGGGCGACGTCTTCTCGCTCATCGGGCCCAAGCGTTACGACGCGCCGTGGAAGGACATCGAGGCCCAGGGATGGATCGCGCCGGCGGAGTGCATGGAGGTCCGCGTCACGCTCACCGAGGAAGAGCGCATGGCCTACGCCGTGGCCGAGCCCGAGGAGCGCTACCGGGTCGCGGCCACCGCGC
>DASRII010000068.1:0-3816 GCA_035650075.1 Micromonosporaceae bacterium
GGCCGCACCTGTCCGGTACGGTCAGCCAGCTCTGGGTCGACGCGACTATGTCCACTGTGGACAGTCTGCGGGCGGCCGCGGAAGGCCGGCCGATCGTCCTGGTCGGTCGCCACCTGCACCGCGCCATCCCGACCCGCATGCTCGTCGAGAACCTGGCCAAGGTCCACCCGGTCGTCGTCGTCGAGATGGGCTGGCCGTCGAGCTGGCGTCCGTCCGGCGCGACGGCGTTCGTCACCACGTACGGCGCCAGTCACGCCAACGGCCGCGCCGCCGCGGAGGCGCTGGAACTGCGCTAGCTGGCGCCGCCTTCGGGTAGCTGGTCCGGGACCGGTCAGCCGAGGGCGGGTTCGGTGGCCGTGTCCACCGGTACAGTCGCGGCGGCGTCGTGTGCGGCCGCCCTCCCGCGCGGTGTGCGTTCGACGTCGTCGAGTGGGAAGTGACACGCGACCCGGTGTCCGGTAGCCAGCTCGCGCAATGGCGGTACCTCATCGGCACAGATGTCCTGCGCCTTCCAGCAGCGGGTGCGGAACCGGCAGCCCGACGGGGGGTCGATCGGACTGGGCACCTCGCCGGTGAGCAGGATCCGCTCTCTCTGCAGCCGGTCCCGGCGGACCGGGTCGGGTACCGGGACCGCCGAGAGCAGGGCCAGCGTGTAAGGGTGAAACGGCCGGGAGTACAGCTCGTCCCGGTCCGCCAGCTCGACGATCTTGCCGAGGTACATGACGGCGACCCGGTCGGAGATGTGCCGCACCACGGACAGGTCGTGCGCGATGAAGAGGTACGTCAGGTTCAGTTCCCGCTGCAGGTCGTCGAGCAGGTTGATGACCTGTGCCTGAATCGACACGTCGAGCGCCGAGACCGGCTCGTCGGCGACGATCATCTTGGGGCGCAGGGCCAGCGCCCGCGCAACGCCGATGCGTTGGCGCTGGCCGCCGGAGAACTCGTGCGGGTACCGGTTGTAGTGCTCGGGGTTGAGGCCGACGAGTTCCAACAGCTCCTGCACGGCGAACTTCAGACCGCGAGGCGCGGGAACGTTCTGCACCCGCAACGGCGCGCCGACGATCGTGCCGACGGTGTGCCGGGGGTTCAGCGACGAGTACGGATCCTGGAAGATCATTTGGATCTCGCGCCTCAACGGGCGCATCCGGTGGATCGACAAGTGGGTGATGTCCCGACCGTCGAAGACCACCCGCCCGCCGGTCGGCTCCAGCAGCCTGGTCACCAGCCGGGCGGTGGTGGACTTCCCGCAGCCGGACTCGCCGACGAGGCCCAACGTCTCGCCCGACCGGACCGTGAAGTCGATGCCGTCGACCGCCTGGACCGCACCGACCCGCCGCTTGACGACGATGCCGCGGCCGATCGGAAAGTGCTTCTCCAGCCCGGTGACCTCCAGGAGGTTGTCGGCTGCGGCAGGGCCGGTCGGCACGGGCGTCTCCTCGTGGCGCTTCACAGCTGGGGCAGGATTTCGTCGACGAGTATCCGGCTGCGCGCCCGCGGCGGCAGGTGGCAGGCGGCACCATGCAACTCGCCCTCGTCGAGCGTCGGGACCACGGTCCGGCACGGTATGCCGTCGCGGTCGGCGTAGGGGCAACGAGGGTGGAAGGCGCAGCCCGGTGGGACGTGGATGAGGCTGGGCGGCGTACCGCGGATCGGCACGAGCCGCTCCCGCACCGGGTGGTCGAGGCGCGGCATCGAGCCGAGCAGGCCCCAGGTGTATGGGTGTTCCGGCCGCTGGAACAACTCCATCGCCGAACCGTGCTCCACGGCCTTGCCGGCGTACATGACCAGGATCTCGTCGGCCAGCTCGGCCACGACGCCGAGGTCGTGGGTGATGATGACGACCGCCGACCCGAACTCCTCCTGCAGATCCCGGATCAGGTCGAGGATCTGCGCCTGGACGGTCACGTCGAGCGCCGTCGTCGGCTCGTCGGCGATCAGCAGCTCCGGGTTGTTGACCAGGGCCATCGCGATCATCGCGCGCTGGCGCATGCCACCCGAGAACTGGTGCGGGTGGTCGTCGACGCGCCGGTCGGGCCGCGGGATGCCGACCCGGTCGAGCAGGTCGATCGCGTGCCGGCGGGCCTGCCTCTTGTTCACGTTGGTGTAGATGCGGTAGGCCTCCACGATCTGCTGCCCGACCGTGTAGAACGGGTGCATCGACGACAGTGGGTCCTGGAAGATCATCGCCATCTTCCGGCCGCGTAGCTGCCGGACCGTCTCGGAGCTAGCCGAGACCAGCTCCTGCCCGTCGAGCCAGATCTCCCCGGACATCCGCACCGATTCCCGTTTGTGCAGACCCATGACGGACAGGCTCGTGACGCTCTTGCCCGAGCCCGACTCGCCCACGATGCCCAGCGTCTTGCCGCGGTCGAGCTGGAACGACAAGCCGTCCACGGCCTTGACGACGCCGTCGTCGGTCGGGAACTGCACCCGCAACTCGCGTACGTCGAGGAACCGCGGTTCGTCCATGAGGCGGGGCGCGACGGTGACCGTGGCGGCCGGACGCGGCTGCCCGTTCACGCGAGCCGTACCCGCGGATCGATCACCGCGTACAGGAGATCGACGATGAGGTTGGCGATGATGATAAAGAAGGATCCGACCATGACGACGCCCAACACCTTCGGCAGGTCGTTGTTGACGATCGCATCGATGGCGTACTTGCCGATGCCGGGCAGCGAGTACGTGCTCTCGGTGAGGACCGCACCGCCGAGCAGGATGCCGAGATCGAGGCCGAAGATCGTGGTGATCGGGGTGAGCGCCGAGCGCAGCCCGTGTTTGACGACGACGGTCCGCTCGGGCAGCCCCTTGGCCCGGGCCGTGCGGATGTAGTCCTCATTCATCGTCTCGAGCATGCCAGCCCGGGTCAGCCGGGCGTAAGCCGCCGCGTTGAGGAAGGCCAGCGTTATCCAGGGCAGCGTGAGGTCGTACGCCCACTGGATCGGATCTTCGGTGATCGGCGTGAAGCTTCCGCCCGGCGGGAACCAGCGCAGCTTGTACGCGAAGATCGACAGTGACAGCAGGCCCGTGAAGAAGATAGGCAGGGAAACGCCGGCCAGCGCGGTACCCATCGCCGCCCGGTCGAACACGCTGCCCTTGCGCAGCGCCGAGAGCACGCCGGTCGCCACGCCCGCCAGCAGCCAGATCACCGCGGCCCCCGCGGCCAGCGACATCGTCACGCGCATCCGGTCGACGAGGTCGGGCCAGACCGGGTTCTGCGTGATGAACGAGTACCCGAAGCAGGGCGCCGGGCAGTGCATCGTCGTCGGACCGACGCTGTAGTCCGCGCCGAGGACGACGCTCTTGACGAACCGGCCGTACTGCACGTACAGCGGGTCGTGGAAGCCGAGCTTGTCGGCCATCTGGCGGACCGTCTCGGCGTCGGCGGTCTTGCCGACGTACCGGGAAGCCAGGTCGTCGGCTGTCGCGCCGGCCAGCCGTGGTACCAGGAAGAAGATCGCGAACGTGATGATGCTGACGATGAACAGCAGCAACACGGTCGCGAGCAGGCGTCGGATGATGTATCGGATCACGGCATCGGCTGCGGTGGCCGGCAAGACGTGCCTCGCCGGCCACCGGTCGCCCTCACCTACCTCTTACTGCTTGACACCCATCTGCACGAACTCGTAGTAGCCGCCCAGGCCGTCGCTGACGAAGACGTTGGTCAACGTCGGCGGACGGTACAGCAGTACCTTGGCCCAGATGCCGGGCAGGACGACCGCCTCCTCCATGACCCGCTTGTCGATCTGACTCCAGATCTTCTCGCGCGCCGCGGTGTCGGTGGTCTGCAATGCCTCGTCGAGCATGCGGTCGACGTCG
>DASRII010000069.1:0-11725 GCA_035650075.1 Micromonosporaceae bacterium
TGCTGCTCAACTTCCACCCGAAGACCCGATCCGGGTGCGCGGGATCGGCCAGTACCGCTGGATCCCGCCACTGTGGACCGGCGTCCGCCGGGCGTTCGGTGCCGTACCGGCTCACCAGCCCGTCCTGACTCCACACCTGCCAGAAGTCGCCGGACGGGCCGTGGTGGTGCTCGATGCGGGCGAACAGACCCTCGGTGCGCGGTCGGTACCGGGTCACTCCGGGCCGTTGTTCCACCGCCACCAGATCCTCGGCGCCGGACAGCACGAACGTGTCCACCTCGTCGTCATAGGTCGGCAGGCCGTGCGACGTCCGCCTGGCTACGCCGGGCACGCTCAGGTTCCAGCCGAGGCCGAACGGCCCGTTGCCGGCGCCGGTGCTGTAGGCCAGGCTCAGGTTCGGCCGGAACCCGTTGCGACCCGGCGGCGTGGCGATCGGCACCGAGAAGTTGCCGGTACCGGTGTGCAGGTCGGCGGAGAACGACTCACCGATGCCCTCGAGCGCGCCGCCTCCCTTGGGCAGCGAGATGATCTGCTCCGCTGTGTCGGACCGCTCAGCCATGGCTCCCAGTGGACCCGCCGGGTCCGGTCGCGGCATCGGTAGCCGTTGCCTACATTTCGGCCCGCCGATTGCCTACCGGCAGCACCGCGCATGTATCGCGAACACGACGCGGGTCAGTTACGTATTCGGTGGACTTCCAACAAGGTGAGTGATTAGCGTTTGATCCATCGCCTTCCATGCGATCGGAGGATGGTTGGCCCAGTTCAGCAAGGAGAAGTGGCCGACGGACGGGCCGGTTCGAGTCCTGCTCTGCTATATGGATGATCTGCACCGGCAGGCGGGGCAACCGCCTCTGACGGAGATGGGCCGGGCGGTCTCGCTCGCGCCGAGCACGTTGTCGGCTTTCTTCACCGGCGCCCGTCTGATCGGTCGGGGCAGTCTCGAGCGCCTCGTGGAGCATCTGGGCGGGGATGTCGAGGCCGCCGAACGGTTGCGCCGCGGCGTCGGGGTCTCGACGGCGGACGTGCGCGTACTCGGACCGATCGTGGTGATCGGTCCGCATGGGCCGTCGGAGCTACCGGGCGTCCGGTGCCGGACGCTGTTGGCCCTGCTCGCGCTCAACGCGAACCGGGTGGTCTCCTCGAGGAGCCTGATCGACGCCTTGTACGGCGAAGATCCGCCGCGAACCGCACTGCGTAGCTTGCACAGCTACGTATCGAGGGTCCGGCAGGCGTTGCATGCTTGCGGTCTGTCCAATGCGCTGCACACCCACGGCGCCGGTTACCTGCTGAGTTTGCCGCGCAGCGCCGTTGACGCTCATCGATTCGAGGAGGCCGTCGGACGGGGCCGTGCCCATCTGTCGGAGAACGCGATCGAGCCCGCCATCGAGCACCTCCAGGCAGGCCTGGACCTGTGGCGAGGAGAGGCGCTGGCCGACGGCGAAACGAACGGTTGGGCCGCGGCCGAGGTCGATCGCCTGCACGAGGTACGGCTGGACTCGTACGAGGATCTCTGGGACGCGCGGCTGCGGCAGGGGGCGGACGTAGCAACGGCCGAGGAGCTGGAACGCCTGTTGGTGCGCCACCCGACCCGCGAGCGGCTGGTCGGGCTGTTGATGCTGGCGCTGTGCCGGACCGGCCGGCCGGCAGCCGCGCTCGCCAGGTACGAGCAGCTTCGAGGCGAGCTGGCAGAGGAACTCGGGGTCGACCCTGGACCATGGTTGCGGGAGTTGCACGCCGCGATCCTGCGGGACGAGGTGACTCCTGGCTGGGCCGTCAACGCGCCGGGTGGCGCCCCGCCGGGCGTCCCGGTGGCCCGCCCCGCTCAACTGCCGCCCGCGGTCGGCCACTTCACCGGGCGCGCTGACGCACTCGCGGAACTCGCGGACTGTCTGGACGCCGACCAGGGTGACACGAAGGTGGCGATCGTGTCCGGCCCGGCGGGCATCGGCAAAACCGCGTTCGCGGTGCATTGGGCGCACCAGATCAGGAGTCGCTTTCCCGACGGCCAGCTCTTCCTGGATCTGCGGGGGCACGATCCCGAAGCCTCGCTGACCCCAGCCGACGTCCTCACCCACGTCCTGCGCGGGCTCGGCGTGCCAGCCGATCGCGTGCCGTCCGGGGTCGACGAGCAGGTGCCCCTGTACCGTTCGATCGCACACGACCGCCGGATACTCCTCGTCCTCGACAACGCCGGCACCGCCGATCACGTCGCTTACCTGATCCCGCCAACGTCGTCCAGCATGCTGGTGACGACGAGCCGCCGCCGGCTCACCGCCTTGGCCGTACACCACCCGGTGCGGCTGATCGAGCTGGGCGTGCTGGCCCCCGAAGAGTCAGTCGGCTTGCTGTGCCGGATCATCGGTGCTCGGCGGGTGGCGCAGGAGTCCGCGGCCACGGCGGATCTGGCCCGACTGTGCGGGTACACCCCATTGGCCCTGCGGATAGTCGCGGCGAACCTGACCGCGCGGCCCCGTCAGCGCATCGCCGATCTGGTCGGCGAGCTGGCCGGCGAGAGCCGGCTCGACGCCCTGGCCGTGGAGGGCGACCCGCGGACCGTGCGCGCGGTGTTCATGAGTGCGTACGAGACTCTGAGCGAGCCGGCGGCCCAGCTGTTCCGGCGTCTCGGCTTGCATCCGGGCGCCAGCTTCAGCCTCGGGCTGGCCGCCGCGCTGGACGACCGTACGCCCAAACAGGCTAGGCGGCTCGTGGACGAGCTGGCCGCCAGCCACCTGGTGACCGAAATCGACAGCGGGCGGTACCGGCTGCACGACCTCATCCAGGTCTTCGCCCGCGAACGGCTGGCCCACGAAGAGACCGACGAGCAGCGGGCGGCCATGACGGTACGGCTGCTGGATTGGTACCTCGGAGTGGCCGACGCGGCCAACCGGATCCTCGATCCGGGTCGGGACCGGGTGGTGGTGACTCTGCGCCATCCACAGTTCCAGCCACCCTTCGCGGCCGAAGCGACCGCCGTACTGTCCTATCTGGACAGTGAATACGACAACATCCGGTCGGTTGTCAGCTTCGCCGCGAGCCACCGCGAGTTCATGATCGCAAGCCAGTTGAGCTACCTCATCGCGGGGTATTTCGACTCTCGCGGCCACGCCCAGGAACGCATCGAGATCTACCGTGCCGGCTTGGTCGCGGCCACGCGTCTGGCGGACCCGGCCATGGAGGGTCTCATGTGCAGCGGGCTCGGCGTGGCCTGCATCGCGGCCCGCCAGTTCGACGAGGCACTGGTCCACCTGCGCCGGGCGCTCGAGCTGATGCTGGCGGCCGGGGACAAGCGCGGCGAGGGACACGTTTACAACAACATCGCCGTCGCGCTGGGCGAGCTGCGCCGATACGACGAGGCGATCGCCGCGAGCAAACGGGCATTGGCGGTACACGACGCCAACGGCCACGAGTACGGAATGATCATCGCGCTGAACAACCAGGGGCACTCCTACGCCCGCACCGGGCAGTACGCCGCCGGTCTCGCCTGCCTGGACCGTGCCCTGGTGCTGGCCCGTCACCTGCGGGTGGTTCGCTGGGAGGCGTGGGTCATGAACACACTCGGCGAGGCGCACCGTGACCAGGGCCACCTCGAGCAGGCGCTGGACTACTTCGAGCAATCCCTGCGACTGCGCCGGCAGACCGATGACCGCAGCAACGAGGCGCTCACCCTGCTCGCGATCGGCGCTACCCAGTTGCGACGATCGGGTGAAGCGGCCGCGGCGACCTTCGCGGCCGCGTCCCAGATCGGCGAGGAACTCGCCGACCGACATCTGGTGGCCATGGCGCTGGCCGGTGCGGCCCGGGCGGCACTGCTCGCCGGCGACATGGCAACGGCGCAGCGCCACGCACAGCAGGCGCTCGCCTTGCGCACGCTGATCCCCGACTGGTACGAGGAGGCCGAACTGCGGCGCACGCTCGGCGAGCTGGCTGTGGTGGCTGGCGATCGGGACACCGCGAACGTGCAATGGTCGCAGGCGATCGATCTGTACCGGCGGGCCAACGCACCCGCGGACGCCGAAGATCTGAACGAGCGCCGCGAGGCGGTCTACCGGCCACAGCCGTAGCCGTCCGGCTTGTACACCGCGTTCGACGAAGGCGTAGCCGAAGGGGCGGGACCCGCGGAGACAGGACCGTCATCGTCGACGATCGTGGCGAGACCACTCGTGCCGATCTTCAGGCCTATGGGAAGGCCTGTCTTGGGAGGGCACAGGACGACCCGGAGCCACTCGTCGACTTCGGCAATGTCGTCCTGGACCACGTGCACGGTGATGTTCTTCTGGGCCATGTCCTTGGCGTCGAAGGTCAGCGGTCCCTCCGTCACCTCGTAGTCCAGTTTCATGGTCGCGGTGTCGGCGCTCGTGCTGAACCAGAGGGTGCCCCCGGCCGCGCAACCCGTGCTCGTGACGGCGAACTGGAACTCCTTTGTGGTGACAACGCCAGCGGCCGGATCGCCTTCGGTCTGCGTCGCGTTGCCGACATCGACGGTTCGCACACAGGTCGGAGACGGGTCGACGCGGCCGACATTGCCGGCACAGGCCGCCGTACCCCCGACGATGACTAATCCGCAAACGACACTGTTGATCAGCCCGATCCGGTATCTGTCCACATTCATGTCTCTCGTTGTAGCGGCCGGATGTTGCCCAGCTGTTGTGAATGTCGGACACCTGTCGCGCCGGGTGGGCCGTCCTCGCGGCGAGGACGGCCCACGCTCGAGCAGTCAGGCGGTGTTGAGCGCGAGCAGGACGTCGGCCGAGCACGAAATGGAGCCGACATTCTTGACCGTGTACCGCAACTCGCGTTCGGCCGGTGGGTTGATGACTTGCCGGTACCAGGTTCTGGTCACCTCGAGCTGGCACGCGGTGGAGGTCGCGCCGAGCGGCGACAGGCCGACGATGTGCGCGGCGTTCAGCGGGTTGGCGTTGTTCCACGACTTCGAGATCGAGGCACCCGCCGCCAGCGTGCCGGTCGTCGTGATCTTCGTCGACGCCTTGGTGCCGAGCAGGATGTTCGTGCTGCACGCGATCGTGCCGACGTTCTTGATCGTGAACCAGAATTCGCGCTCACCACCCGGCTGCTGCGCGTACCACTCCCGGGTGACCTCGAACTGGCAGGCGGTGGTGCCCGTGGCTCCGACCGGCGACAGGCCGGCCACGTAGGAGTTGGTGAGTGGGTTGGCGTTGTTCCAGTGCTTGGTCACTGAAGCGCCCGGATCCACGCCACCGGTCGACCAGGCACCGGCGATGTTCGGCAGCCAGGTCAGCAGGATCTCCGTGCTGCAGGCCAGGGTGCCGATGTTCTTGATGGTGAACCAGAACTCCACCTCGCCGCCGGGTTGCTGCACGTACCAGGTACGGGTGACTTCCATTTGACACGGTGTCGTGGTGCCGGCGCCCTGCGGGTTGAGCCCGACCAGGTAGGCGAGGCTCGGGTTGGTGTTGTTCCATTTCTGGTTCAGCGAAGCACCCGGACTGATGGTGCCGGTGAACCAGGTCGCCTGCGGGGTGATCGTCCCCGCCGAGGACGAGTCCGCGGCGTACGCGCTGGACGGTGCGGCGGCGAACGCGGCGACCAGTGTGACGAGCGCCGTCGCGGCGCCGCGTACCAAGATGTGCATGTTGCTCCTTCGCTGGCACGGGTCTGATGACCACTCGAGTGCACGCGCCAACGGTTGGGCAGATGTTGTGACGCTGTTGCGCTACTTGCAGCGTGCACTGGCCTCCGCGGCTGTTCCGCCCGCCAGGAATCTCGCCACGATCCGCGCCACCCGAGGTTCCGCGATGCTGGTATGCCCGGCCACGTCGGTGACGCACAGTGGGTACCGGGACAGCCGTGGCGAGGACGCGACCAACGCCGCCGGAGTCAGGACATCGAACGGCGATGCGATGACCAGTACGTCCGGCGGCCCCGACGCCGGGTTCACCGTCGGGTGTGACGCGTACTGATAGGCGGCACAGGGAGCGAGTTCGGCGGCGTACGCGGCCAGCAGCGGATCGTCGTACCGGCCGTAGTCCTCGAAGGCTCGCGGATGGTCGAGGTCGGTACACATCGCGGCGTAGAAGGCACCGCGATCGACCGCGGTGACATAGCGCTCGCCGAGGGTCCACAGCTCGGTGGCGTCGCCCGCGAACGCGCGTTCCAGCGCGTCCACATAGGACGGCCAGAACTCGTTGCTGCGCAACGCGATGAGCGTGGCCTGATCGAGCACGGCACCGGTGAGCCTCAGCTGGCTGCTGCCGACCCGCGGACGCGCGGCGAGCAGGGCGCTCCGCACCGCGAGGTAGCCGTGACCGCCGTGCAGCGCCCGGGTGACCTTCGGCCCGCATTCGTCGACGCACGAGTCGAACAGCATTCGAATGGCTAAGGAAGTCGATGCGGACACCGCGCTGATTCGGTCCTGCCACTTCGCGTCGGTGGCGATCGGGCCGTCGAGCACGGCCCGGCCGACGCGGTGCGGGTACCGCTGCAGATAGGCCTCGGCGATCGCGGTGCCGTACGAGTGGGTCAGCAGGTCCACCGATGCCACCGCCAGACTCGCCCGCACCGCTTCGAGCTCCTCGGCCGCCGCCCACGCGCCGGACCAGGGGTAGTCACGCGGATGGGTTACGCATTCGTGCGCGGTGGCCTCGGCCCGCTGCGCGAACTGCGACTCCCGGTCCACGCCGTACGCCAGGTTGTCCGGTCCGCAGGCGCCGGCGGCCGACGACGCCGTGGCGCCGTCCCACGCCAGTACCGCCTGCCGGCGGTAATCGACCGTGGGTGGGCCGTCGAACAACCGCTGTACCGGCGACAGACCCGGACCACCGGGATGGTAGACGAGCACGGATCGCCCCGCGAGCGGGTTCACCGCGCGGTCGGAGACAACGCCGACGGCCACGGTCCGGGATCGCCCGCCGATCGTGACCACGACTCGCCCGCAGTAGCGATGCAGGCCATCCGGGACTGCGTCGAGGCTGGCCGCACACGGTGCCAACGGGGCGGGGGCCGCGAACGGTGCTGCCGACACCGTCGGTGCCGGCAGCCCGTCCGTCGATGCGCCCGTGGTGCAGGCAGCCGCGGTGTGCAGTACGGCGATCAGGCCGACCGCGGCCACGCAGCGAATGTGGAGCGCCATCGTCACACGTCCGTCAGATCTGGCTCGGACAGCTCGATGTGACATCCTGCTGGCCGAGCAGGAAGTTCCAGGAGCCGGCGCTGCCCGAGCTGGACGTCCGCACGGACGACCGGGTACTGACGAGCTTCGTGCCGGTGAATTCGGCAGACGCGTACCGACACCACTGCACGCCACCGGAGCCCAGCTCCGATCGGATGATGGGATGCCAGTTCTCGCTCGACTGGGTCATCGTCCCGCCGTAGGTGGTGTTGATGCTTCCGCTCCCGCTCAGCGGCGGCGCGCCGATGTTGATTCCGAACGTGCTGCCGAACCCGACACTGATGGTCTGGTTCGCGGCACCGGCATAGCTCTCCTCCGGCGCGTCGGGCTCGAACGAGGCCAGGCTGGTGCCGCCCTGGTGGTCGAGCTCGATCCAGGCCCGCTTGAAGCCTTCGTTGGGTCCGCTACCGGTGAGCGAGCTCGCACGCATCTTCGAGTACAAGCGGTAGTAGTCGAACGCGGTGCATGTACTGCATGCCTTCCAGTCGTTCGCCTTGGTGATCGTCCACCAGACCTCGCGCTTCCAGGTGCCGACGGTCTGGGAGAACGAGTTGCTGTTGTTGTACGCGAACGCGCCCGGCGACGGTACGGCGTACCCCGCCTGCGGTGCGATGGCCAACGGGACTGCCCTGGGAATCAGCTGGTACACCCGCTCGCCGGCGGCGTTGAAGCCGGTCACGGCGGTGAACGGGGTGTCCGCCGGGATCGCCCACGTGTCGCCGCCGAACGTGTACACCCGCATGGAGCTGATGTTGACGATGCCCGCGAGAGCGACGTCGGCCAGCGCGGTACCGGTCACGTCGCCCGCGATGACTTCGGCCAAGGACATCGCGTGCGTCCCTGCGACGATCTCCCGATCGGGAGCCGCGGTGCCGACGTCGAGGATCGCCGCTTCGGCCGGCGCTGCCGTGGCAGGCCCGGCCAGCCCGGCCGCCAGGGCCAGACCACCGATGATGACGGTGGCCGCGCGTAGGCGTGTGCGCGCAGCCACCTGTGGACCGTGTCGGGACACTTCTCCTCCTTGCTCGAGGCTGATCGACCTCCGACCGCGACCATGGTGTGACGGCACGCTCATACGTTTGCCACACGTCGACTCACGCGAACCCTCACGCGGACGTGTCGAGGCCCCGAAGCTTGGCGACGACCTGCTCGGCGTCCGGGTGGCTCAGCGAGTCGAGGATGCGTAGCGCCTCCCGCCACACGTCCCGGGCGAGGTCTGTCTCGCCGGCGGCGCAATGGCTGTCGCCGAGATGGATGAGCACTATCGCCTCGAAGTCGCGGCTACCACAGCCGCGCAGCACCTCGACGGATTGCTCGTAGAAGCGCACGGCTACCGGATAGTCGCCAAGCTTGTGGTAGGCGTAGCCGATGCTGTCGAGGGCCTCCGCGACGCCGTTCTGGTCACCGAACTCCCGGTGCAGCTCCGCCGCTTGCTCGCACCGGGCAATGGCCTCCCGGTAGTGGCCCAGCTCGGCGTGGTACCAGCCGATGTTGTTCATGGCGTAGGCGACTCCGGGCCGATGCCCGGCCGCCTGGTAGAGCTCGAGCGCCCGCTCGGTGTGATGCAGGGCGTCTGTGTGCTCGCCGCGTCGCTCGCAGATGATGCCGAGCGGGACGAGGGTGCGTGCCTGACCCAGCGGGTCACCCAGCTCCCCGAACAACGCGATGGCGCGGCGCAGGTACGTGTAGGCCAGGTCGTGCTCGCCGAGGCAGCTGTGCGCCGCGCCGAGCCCACTGAGGGCATTGGCCTGCCCGACGCGATCCGCGACGCGATCGGCGACGGCCAGCGCCGATTGCTGGACTCCCGCCCAATCCAGCCAGTGGCACCACCGCCAGAGGTAGACCGAGAACGCCTCCGCCAGCTGCCAGGCGTGCGTGCTCAGGTCGCTCTCGGCGGCGAGGTCGACCGCGGCGGCGAGCACGCGGTGCTCGACGGTGAACCACTCCAGCGCGTGGTCGTGGTCGGTGGGGGTCTCCGACGTCGGGTCGCCAGCCGGAATTGAGGAAACCTTCGAGTGCGGATGTAGCAGGCGGGCGGCGGCGCGGGCGGTGTGCAGGTAGTGGTCGAGTACCCGGCGGACCGCGTCGCGTCGCTCGCTGTCGGAGTCCGCGGTCTGGGCAAGCTCCGCGGCGTACGCGCGGAGCAGATCGTGCATCGCGTAGCGCCCAGGCTTGTGCTCGGCCACCAGGTGGGCGTTGGTCAGTTCGGCGAGCTGCTGGCGTGTCGCGGTGGCCGGAAGCCCCGCGAGGCTGACCGCCGCGAACATCGAGATGTCTGGACCCGGGTGTAGTCCCAGCAGCCGGAACATGCTGGCCGCTCCGGTGCTCAGCCGCTCGAACGACCACGAGAACACGTTGCGCACGTCGCTGCCGGCATCCGGCCCGGTGAGTGCCTCCAGCGTGCCTCGGGAGTGGTACAGCTCCGTGGACAAACTGTCGAGGGTGAAGGTCGGGTTCACCGTGGCCCGCGCCGCGACGACCGCCAGGGCCAGCGGGAGGCGGGCACAATGGGCGGCGATCTCCGTCGCGGCGCGCTCCTCGGCGGCGACCCGCTCGGCACCGAGCCGCGCCACCAGGAGATCTCGCGCTTCCATGTCGGACAGTGGATCGAGCGTGATGGGTACGGCGCCTTCCGCGGCGATCAGGCTGACCAACCGGTTGCGACTGGTCACGACGACCACACAGCCCGGCCCGCCGGGGAGCAGCGGGCGGACCTGCTCGGCACTTGCCGCGTTGTCCAGCACCACGAGGACCCGCCGCCCGACGACGAGGCTACGGTAGAGCGCCGCCTGCGCGGGCAGGCTCACCGGGATCCGCTCGCGCGGTACGGCGAACGCGTCCAGGAAGCCGCGTATCGCCTCCGCCGGGCTCGTCGACGAGCCCTCGGAACCGAAGCCCCGAAGGTCCACGTAGAGCTGTCCGTCCGGGAAGCGGTCCGCCACCCGGTGGGCCCAATGCACCGCGAGAGCCGTCTTGCCGATGCCGGCCATGCCGGTCAGCGCGGAGATCACGACCGTCGTCGGCCGGTACAGGTGTCCGGAGAGCAGCTTGTCGAGCTTGCCTTGCTCGTCACCGCGACCGACGAAGCCGGTGATGTCGGGCGGAAGCTGGGCCGGGATCGGTGGCGGCGTGGGCGAGTTGGCGGTGACCGTACCGGACTGCGAGGAGCGGTCCAGAGCGGGATCGCCGAGCAGGATCGAACGTTCGAGTTCGCGTAACGCCTTCCCCGGCTCCAGACCGAACTCGTCGGCCAGCGTCTGGCGGACCCGACGGTAGACGCCGAGAGACTCGGTGATCCGGCCGCTGCGGTACAACGTGAGCATCAGCTGGCCGGCCAGTCGTTCGCGACCGGGGTGGTCGGCGACCGCGTCGGTCAGCTCCGCGACGATCCGCTGGTGGTTAGCGCACGCCAGCTCGGCTTCGAACATGTCCTCCAAAGCGGCGGCGCGCAGCTCACGCAGGTGGGCGCGGACAGCGACCGCGAAGCCCGCGCGAACTCCGGCAAGGGCCTCCGTCCCCTGCCACAGGCCGAGCGCTCGCCGCAGCGTCCCCGCGACCTCCTCGGGTCTCGTCGCGGTCCGGGCGTCCGCCAGGAGCCCCGAGAAACGGGACAGGTCGAGCTGACCGTCGGCGATACGCAGCAGGTAGCCGGCCGGCTGCCGGTCGAGCGTAGCCAGCGACCGTGTTCCGTCCACAAGGGAGCGACGCAGCTCGGACACGATGTTGTTGATCTGTGTGTTCGCGGTCCGTGGCGGGGCCTCGCCCCACATCGCGTCGACGATCTGACCGATGGGCAGTACCCGATCGACGTGAAGCAGCAGAAGGGCGAGGAAGTCGAGCTGCTGTCGGCGGCGGAACACCAACGGTCCCTTGGCCGTCATCACCTGCACCGGGCCGAGGAGCCGAAAGCGACATTGATCGAATTCAGCGGCCATCGATGCGATCGTAGTAGTCGTCCACGCATCAGCCCGTGACGTCTGCCCCGGCCAACTCGGCCGGGTCGGCCGCCATCCCCCGAACGATCAGGAGAAGAACGAGGCGCGCGATGAAGCCCAGTCGATCCGCGTCCGTACCAACGCGGGGACGGCCGGCTCGGCATAAGCGACAACCGAATGCGCGTGGGTGGGGCGGCTGTGCCGCCCCACCCACTCGAGGGTCAGTTGCCGTTACCACAACCCGAGCCGTAGGCAGGTCGGGATGTCGTGCACGTCGGTGTACGGGAGGACGACGACGCCCACGCCCGTCTGGTCGAAGGCCTGGACCATGAGAAGTAGCCCGCCGCCGGGTGGGTAGCTCGTTGACCGGACCGTCACGTTGTCGCTCGAGTCCTGCCCCTCGCCTACCTCCGCCTTGTCCGGTAGGTAGGGGCCCAGCGCCAGATCCTCGCCGTTCGGAGAGTCGATCGGGCAGCTTTCGTCGGGGAGGTTGACGACCCGGCCGGCGACTCCGGCGGCGTTGAGCGCCTGGGTCGCGGCAGCGGCGTCGACGAGATCGGTCGCGGTGAAGGTGACGCTGCCGTCCGCGTTGGTCCGTACCGTAAAGGCGACTGGCTTGGTCTCGACGATCGTGGCGGGTGCC
>DASRII010000070.1:0-5032 GCA_035650075.1 Micromonosporaceae bacterium
GTCGACTGGCATCCCGGCCGGGACGTTGTCGATGATCCACAGACACGATTGACCCCGTCTGGTGAGGTAATCGGCCAACATCGGCGTCAGCCGCTCGGGTGGGACTCCGCGGACGGGCAGCCCGGCCCAGCGAGCAACGTCACGCAGCTGGGAGCGATAACTCACGAGCAGCCGGTCCGCTGCGTCGTGGGCGACATCGTCGTCTGCCGAGGCGGAGAGCTGTACGACGCCCCCAGGAAAGGCCGCAGCGAACTCGAGACCGTAATGCTCGACGAGAGTGGTCTTGCCGATGCCGGCAAGCCCGTGCACGATGGCCAGGCCCACCGACCCGGCGTGTTCGACGTAGGGAAAGTCAGGAACGTGCAGGGCCGAGTGCAGCCGCCACAGCTCTGGGTACCGTCCGATCAGCGGTCCTGTGACCGGCCAAAGCGGCCACCACCGTGGCTGGTCGGCCAATGGACCGAGGGAGCCCAGCGTTCCCGACAACCCCCTGACCCGTTCGGCGACCGCCGCAGCCCACCGCTTCCGCTCTCGCCCCGAGGCGGGTCGCTGGAACCGCAGGTCGCGCAGCTCGACAGGCTCGATGTGGTCCTCACCGGGCTCAGGGTTGACCACCAGGATCCGTTGGGCCACCTGCCCGGAACCTCGCGCCGCCAGAAACGCCGCAGTGAGCTCGCGTTGGCAGGCTAGGCGCGTGGGATAGGTACGCGAGTAGTACGCGAGCAAGGCCACCGAGTTGGCCAGACCCTCGCGGATGCGACCCGTGATGCTGTCGTGGACCTCCACCGTGTGCTCGTCGACAAACAGGTTCAAGCCCTCGCCGTCAAGCGCCTCGATGATCGGCCGCACTTCGTCCCGGTCAGAACCGGCCAAGCTCACGAAGAGGTCGTACCGGGCATGGCTGTCATCTATCAACGCCAACACCGTTTGGCTGTCGGTCGTGGTTGGTGCACTCGCCCTGGGCGCGCCGAGCGTCGTGACCAGGACGAATCGTCCATCGGAGCCCTCTGCCAGCGCGCGAACGCCGCATCATCCGGCATCGACACCGCTAGAAGTGATCAACGCGTTCCCGCCCTTCGCCGGCACCCGTCAGCGGCTGAGACGGGCATGGGAGTGGTGAACACCCGGTGTGAAGCCCTTCGTGGCGCTCCACACCGACGCATCGAACTTTCGGGGTTGTGGCCCACCGAACAGTACGAGAGGGTTCAGAACCGAGTCAATATTAGTTTTTAAGTCGCGTATGAAATCATGCTTAAGCGATCATCGAGGTGACGCGTGGCGCCGGATCATGATCCTGTGGATGAGGTTGAGACGCGGCTCGCCGCAGTGGCCGAGGCGGCTGCGGGCGTGCTGCGGCGCCGAGACTACCGGTCGATGAGGGTCGAGGAGGTCGCGGCCGCGGTGGCACTGCCGGGTGGGCGGGGCCGCCCGTCGCGGCGACCTGCCGGGCGCAGCTCGGTCTGGCTGTACGGAGAGGTACGGGCCAAACGGGTCCTGGCCGCGCTGGCGGCGGCGCACGCCTGGCAGGGCTTCCACGCCGTGGACCGGTCGCCGCGGCAGACGCCCGCAACGGTGGTGGCCGCACGCGAGATGGTCATCGACGCATTCGCAAAAATAGTGCGCTTCTGCCGCGAAGAACACTTCCTCATGACCCAGGTCCGAACCGGTCTCGGCGACCTGTCCCAGGACCGCGGCAGCGCGGGAGACGGCACCGTACCCGCCGCGTGGCGGCACGGCGGCCCGTACGCCGCCGCCGCGCGCGAGGCGTGGTACGGACGGTGCGCGGTCTTCGCCGGCTTCCTACAGGGCAGACTGGCCCAGGCAGTTGGTGCCGTCGCACCACCCGAGGTGGACGAGGCGACCGCGCAGCACATGTCCAGCCTGGCCACGTACGCGTGCATCGATGACCCGTACGGCTCGCCCGAGACCGTCGCGGCCGGGCTGGCCGGCTACTGGTTCGAGCGGTACCTCACCGGCCGCATCGGGTGGGTGGCAGCAGTCGAGGAGGCCGAACGCCAGCGTGACCGGCAACGGCGCGGTGACCGGGCACCGCGCCACCTGGTATCCGCTGACGGCAGCCTGGTCGGCGAGCTGATCGCCACGAACGTTCTGCTCAACCGGGCTGCGGCTGCGGCCGCCGCGGCCGCCGAGTCGATCACCACGCTGCTCGCCGGTCCCTACGCCTCCCGCTCAGGCGAACCGGGGGACGCCACCCGCGACCTGCTCGAGGCACACTGCGACATCACCAGCCGACTCGGCCTTGCCTTGTACCGGCTCGGCAGGTACACCGAGGCGACCCGTGCCCTGGAACACTCCTTGGCGATCGCTGACAAGGAACTCGCCCACGACCGGTCGCGGATGGCACGCGCGCAGACCAATCTCGCCGACACCTTCGCGACGTCAGGTGACCCCGTCCTGGCACTTGCCAACGCCGTGGAGGCGGTAGAGGTAAGACGTGCCATCGCCCGCGAGCTGGACACGCCGACCACCTGGGAACGCCTGTCCCTCAGCGAGAACGCGCTCGTACGCTGTCTATTGGCCGCTGGACGCACCGGTGAGGCGGTACGGGTAGCGCGCGCTCTCCTGGATGACCGCCTCGTCCACGGCAGCGGATCCCTCGCCGCCCACCGCACCATCGGCCGAGCGCTGCGGGTCGCCGGACACCCCGAGCGGGCCCGCCAGCACCTGCGACAGGCGCACCAGTTCGACTCACGCTGGTACCTGCCCTTCAGCTACACCTATCAGCGGACCGTGCTGGAGCTGGCCCGATGCGCCCGCGACCTCGCCCAACCCGCCGAGGTCTTGGCCCTGCTCGACGACTCGCCGGCTCTGGACCCCTGGTTCGCGTCGCAGGTCAGTCCCGCCCTCGCCGTCGAGGTGCGGCTGTGTCGGGCCGAGGCGCTGTGCGACAGCGGCGACACCGCCGCGGCCCAGCTGGCCGTCGATGAAGCGGACCGGGTCGTGCGCGACCAGCTCGGCACCGGCCACCCGCTCGTCCTGGCATGCCGGCGGGCAAACGCGCGGCTTCTGGCCCGAGCCGGCCAGACCGCCGACGCCGTGGGCATTCTGCTGGCGGTTCAGTCAACAGAACAAGGGCAACTCAATCCGCTCGACTCCGGGTGTATCACCACGCGCCTGAGTCTCGCGGAGATATACGCCAGATCCGGCGACCGCGCGGCCGCGCTGGCCGAGGTGAACGAAGTGATCAACCTTGTTGAACACGGGGTCGACCCGTCAAGCCCCGCACAGCTGGCCGCCCGAACCGCAGCGGCACGCAGCGACGCCGAGGAAGAACGCCACGACAGCGCCCTGATGTGGCTGCAACCGGTTCTCGACCGGCGTCCTGTCATTGACCCTTCTTCCGGCCCGAACGCAGCCATAGATGGCTGGAACCTGCCGGCGCTCGAGGAGGGCCATCCGCTCCTGCTCGAAGCGCGCAAACTGGAGCGCAGCCTGCGTCAGCTTCCGAGCGAGCTGACCGACACACGGGGGCGACCATGGTGGGCGTCGGAAGAGTAGGCCGGCGGTCGACGTCCAGCCACCACGGACCGTCAGCGGCGCCCGGGAGCAGCCGAGGTTGTCATTACTGAAATGGTTGTCTGGGCGGTGCGCCGCTCGACCGCAAGGCCGGAGCGTCCTATGGTCGTACGCCGATCCTGCTCGCGCTGGAGGTGACGGTGACAGATCTTGACCGCGACACGCGGCAGGGCGGGCAGGCCGCATCGGGCGATCGGCCGATCCGGGTATTCGTGTCATACGCGCACGAGTCGGAACAGCACAAGAAGCAGGTTCTCGCGTTCTGCGAGCTCTTGCGCCGCAACGGTATCGACGCCGACCTCGACCAGTGGAACACCGTGCCGCGGCCGGACTGGCATCCGTTGATAGTCGAGCAGGTCATGGAGAGTGACTTTGTCATCATCGTGGCATCGCCGGCGTACAAGCGCGTCGGCGACGGCATCGCCGACTCCGACGACCGCCGCGGCGTGCAATCCGAAGCGGCGCTGCTGCGGGACCGGCTTCACGGCGACCGCCAGGTCTGGACACGCAAGCTGCTGCCGGTGATACTTCCGGGGTTCTCGGTTGATGACATTCCCTTGTTCCTTCAGCCTCACTGCGGCAACCGCTATCCCATCACCGAGCTCACCACGAGCGGCATCGACGAGCTGCTTCGGGTGCTTACCGGCCAGCCGTCGGCCGTCCGGCCCCCGTTGGGAACTGTGCCGTTCCTTCCCCCGCGACCGCTCACACATCCCACCGGCCACAGCGAGGCGGCTGCGGAGGCCGCCGCGCCGCCCCCGACGCTCCGCAGCGCAGCCGACATTGCCGTGTGGACGGCAGCCGAGGATCTCGCACAGCAGGTAGGGGAGCAGTGGCTTCGGGACGAGGAACGCAGTGGGGTCCTGGCCCAGACGATGCCGGTGCGATGGGCGGTGACCGCGAACGCCGAGACGGCGATGGCCGGGGCCAACTGGCAGTCCGTCGGCGTTTCGCCGCAGGATCTGGCCGGCCGATTCGACGGCATCGCCGACCTCCTCGCCGGGCAGTTGCCGCACCGGCGGCTGGTGATCCTGGGTGGATCCGGAGCAGGGAAGACCGCGCTGGCCACCCGACTCGTCCGTGACATGATCCGCGGCCGCCTGCCGGGCCAGCCGGTTCCCGTGCTGTTGCCGATCGGTATGTGGAACCCGGGCAAGCAGCGCCTGCCCGACTGGATAGCCGAGCGGCTGGTTCAGGACCACCCGCACCTTCGCGTCCACGTCCGGGCGGTGGCCGGCCGCAAAGCGACCCTGGCGTCCATGCTCGTCGACAGCGGGCGGATACTGCCGGTCCTCGACGGCTTGGACATGATCGGCGAAGGCATGCGTGTCGAGGCGATCGCCGCGATCAACAGCCTGGGTCCTGACGTTCCCCTGGTGGTCACCAGCCTGGTCGAGCCCTACCGGGAAGCGGTTCAGGCAGCCGAGCGTGGGCTGTCCCGGACCGCGGTCGTGGAGCTTCTTCCGCTCACGCTGGCCGAGGCTCAAGACTACCT
>DASRII010000071.1:0-7198 GCA_035650075.1 Micromonosporaceae bacterium
TGGTGGGCGATACTGGGATTGAACCAGTGGCCTCTACCGTGTCAAGGTAGCGCTCTCCCACTGAGCTAATCGCCCGAGGCGGGTGCGGGAATCGAACCCGCGTACAGGGCTTTGCAGGCCCTTGCCTAAGCCACTCGGCCAACCCGCCGATGTCCCGCCACGCGGGGCTCCGGCTTGCGGCGCGACGCGGCCGCCGCTCCGAGCGGACGACGGGACTCGAACCCGCGACCCTCACCTTGGCAAGGTGATGCGCTACCAACTGCGCTACGTCCGCACTGCCGCCAGACACCCCAGGCGACGGATGAGAACTTTAGCCCAGTCCGCCCCTCGGTGCCAAACCAGGGTACCTCCGGCGCGCCGCCCCCCGACCCTGTTGATCATGAAGTTGGTGACTCGACACGCCGCCGAGCCCGAAACTAACTTCATGATCAACGGGGTCCGGCGGGTTAGGGGTGGGTGGCGCGGAGGCCGGTACAGCGCTGGACGCCGGCGACTTTCCGACGCAGCTGGTCGGCCGCGGCACCGGTGAGCGGGATCGGTTGTCCGGTCGATGACACGGTTGCCGGGAGGAACTCCCGCGCGATCACGTCCCGGCCGTGGACGGTCAGTCGCAGGACGCCGGAATCGGTACTCCACGACGGCAGGTACCAGAGGAAGTTGCCGAGCCCGAAATGCACGTACGTGTTGCCCGTCCAGCCGTCGGCGAGCAGCGTGTGCGCGTGCGTACCGAGCACGATGTCGGCACCCGCGGACGCCATCTTGGCCGCGAAGCTCTTCATCTCGGCGGACGGGCAGGAGTTGCCTTCGATGCCCCAGTGCATGTACACGATCACGAGGTCGGCCTGCTTGCGCGCCGCCTGAACGGCCGCGACCGCCCGCGCGCTGTCGAACGCCATCGCGATGCCGGGTCGGGTGTCGGTGGCCTTCCACGACGAGGCCAGCTCGTGCACCTGGGACATACCGAGCAGGGCGATCCTCACCCCGTGAACCTCGGTGAGCCACGGCGCGTACGCCTCGGTTACGTCCCGCCCGGCGCCGAAGACCGGCATCTTGGCCGCGTCCGCGGAGTCCAGCGTGTCGAGCAGGCCGACCTGGCCGTAGTCCAGCGTGTGGTTGTTGGCGATGGACACCCCGTCGACACCGGCCGCGCGCAGAGCGTCGTACGCCGTCACCGGCGCCCGGAAGTGGAACGTCTTCGGCTGCTCGGTGCCCCGCTCGGTGACCGAGGTCTCGAGGTTGACCACGGTCAGGTCGGCGCCGCGGAGCACGTCGGCGATCGGCCCGAACGCGGTCTGCGGGTTATCCAGCAGCTTCAGCGTCCGGCCCATGAAGTTGACGTCACCGGCGAACGCGAGGGTGATCTCCTCGGGCTCGGCGGGCGTGGGCGACACGGTCGGGGTGGCGGCGACCAGCGGCTCATGCCATACCGGCGCCGGCGCCGCGCACGCCGCGAGCAGCGCCAGGCCCGCGAGGCCGGCAAGGCACGAACGGAAGACTTTCACCGCGTCGAGGGTACGGGTTAACGTCCGGCAGCGGACAGCCCGGTACAGCGCCGGAGCTGGGCGTAGCCACGGCTGATCCGGTCCGCATCGGCACCCGTCACCGGCAGCGGCTGCCCGGTGCGGCGGGAGATCGACGCCGGTACCAGCTCCGTGCCGGCGACCCGTCCCGCGCGCAGGGTCACCCGCAGCACCCCGGTGTCGTTGCTGAACGCGTCGTCGCGCCACCAGAGAAAGTTGCCCAGGCCGTACTGGACGAAGGTCCGGCCCAGCCAGCCGTCCCCCACGAGCACGTGGGCGTGCGTGCCGACCACGATGTCCGCTCCGGCGGCGGCGAGCTGTTCGGCGTACCCACGCATCTCGTCCGTGGGGCACGCGTTGCCCTCCTGGCCCCAGTGCACATAGACCACGACGGTGTCGGCTCGGGCGCGCGCGGCCCGCACGGCGGCGACCGAGCGCGCGAGGTCCCGGGCCATCGCGATGCCGGGCCCGGTGTCGGTCGCCCGCCACGACGTCCACAGCTCGTCGACCTGGCTGGTCGCGAGGAACGCGATCCGGGTACCGCGCACGTCGGTGATCCACGGCGCGTACGCGGCAGCGGCGTCGGCTCCCGCGCCGACGGCCGGTACGCCTGCCGCCCGCGCGGCCGCCAGCGTGTCGGCGAGCCCGGTCCGGCCGTAGTCCAGCGTGTGGTTGTTGGCGATCGACACGACGTCGACGCCGGCGGCGCGCACCGCCTCGTACGCGGTAGCCGGCGCCCGGAAGTGGAAGGTCTTCGGCTCCGGGGCGCCCCGGGTCGTCACCGCGGTCTCCAGGTTGACCATCGCGACGTCCGCGTCGGCGAGCAGCGCGGCGACCGGGCCGAACGCGGTCCCCGGATCGTCCAGCAACGGCAGCGTCCGGTCCGCGAAGTGCACGTCACCGGCGAACGCGAGCGTGACATCCCGCGGCGCGGCGGGCGACGGCGGTGACGCGATCGGAGGTGGCGCAGGCGCACAAGAGGTCACGACCGTCAAGGCCAAAACGACAGGAAAGAGGCGGACAAATAGCGACACGTCGGGCAGCGTAGCCGCCGATGTGATCAGCCGCCGCGGTAGTACCGGTTGGCCCCCGGGTGCAGCGTGACCGCGCCGGTCTGGTGTGCCACGTCGCGCTGGACGTTGCCCCACTCGGGGTGCGTCTGCGCCAGTTCCCGCTGGTGCGCGAAGATCAGCCGGGTCAGCGCGTACGCGAGATCGTCGGGCATGTCGTCGCTGACCACGATCATGTTGCTGACCGCCACCGTCGGTACGTCGGCCGCTATCTCGTACACCGCACGTGGGATCGTCGCCGGCACGTACGTGCCCGGATACGACTTCTCCAGCCCGGGCAGCGCCGCGGTCAGGGGCAGGAAGCGGATGCTGTTCCGGGCGGCGTTGAGGAGCTCGGTGACCCCGGTCGTCGGCAAGCCCGCCGTGTAGAACATCGCGTCCAGCGACCCGTCGACGATGCCCCGGGTGGTAGCCGCCAATGACAGGCTCCGGCGTTGCACGTCCCGGTTGGGGTCGATCCCGACCGCCGTGAGAATCCGCAGCGCCATCGTCTCGGTACCGGAGTTGACCGGCCCGGTCGAGACCCGCTTGCCCTCGAGGTCGGCGACCTTCGTGACGCCGGAGTCGGTACGCACGATCAGGTGGGTGTAGCTGCGGTAGATGGCCGCCAGTGCCTCGATGCGCTGCGGCGAGGTGAAGACGCCCCGGCCGTGTACCGCGTCCGCGCCGACATCGGCGAACGTGAACGCGACGTCGATGTCACCGGCCGCGAGCCGCAGGATGTTGTCTGCCGCGCCGGCCGTGGCCGCCGCGCTCGCGTCGTACCCGTCGAGGTAGGCGCTGATGATGTCGGCGTACCCGCCACCGACCTGGTAGAACACCCCGGTCGTCGGACCGGTACCGATCGTCAGCTGCCCGCCGTGCCACAGGCTGCCCGTGTTCGGCGGCGGATTCGCGCAGCCACCCACCACCAGGAGGGCGGCCACCAGGCCGAGCCGGACCCTCACAGTTGACCCGGAGACCGGGCGCCGGGTTCGAGCGCGCTCGCCACGCGCTGGGACAGGACCGCCGTCTCGTACCCGACCTGGCCCAGGTCGCAGCCGGCTTCGGCGAGCACGGCCAGCAAGGCGCGGTCGGCGACGGCCATGATGAGCAGGACACCGCCGTCCATGTCGACGATGGTCTGCCGTACCTGGCCGGTCGTCAGGCATTTGGCCGCTCCGACGGTCAGGCTCGACATACCGCTGGTGATCGCGGACAGCTGGTCGGTGCGCTCCTGCGACATCCGCTCCGACGCGGCGAGCGGGAGCCCGTCGACGGAGACGGCCAGCGCGTAGACGATCGACGGCACGCGGTTGGCGAACGTCGTGAGCAGCCAGTCGAGGCTTCCGTGGTCGACGGCGCTGGGCGGTGAGTCGGCGGCATAGCTCATACGCTGTCCTAATCGATCGTTCACGACGGGCTGGTCTGGGTCGGGCGGCCCGGGGTCGAGGCTGGCGAGGTCGCCGACCGCCGGTTCGCTGCGGCGATGCCGCTCGCGAGGCTGGACAGCCGGGCGCGGACCGTCTCCGGGTCCAAGGCCCCCGGAGGACTGGACGAACCCGAGTCGGCCAGGGTCCGCACCGGCGACCCGGTACCGCGGCGCGGCAGCTCTGGCGCTCCGGACAACCGTACCGGCACCGGCGGGGCGATGACCGCCGCCTGCACCACGTTGTCCGGCAATGCGGGCAGCACACCCAATGCCCGGAACGTCACCGAGTCCGGCGGCGCCGAGGCGAGCACCTGCGCCGGCAACGTCACGGTCGCCGCCGTGCCCGCGCCGGGCGAACTGTGCAGGCGGACCTGGATGCCATGGCGCTCGGCCAACCGGGCGACCACGAGCAGGCCCATCGTGCCGACGAGGGAGCTGGTCAGCGCCGACGGCTGGGCAAGGCGCTGGTTCGCCTCGGCCAGCTTCGCCGGCGGCATGCCGATGCCCTCGTCGTACACCGTGATCGTCATCCCCTCCATCGTCGGGCGCGCCGACACACGGACGGACGTGCTCGGCGGGGAGAAGTTCGCCGCGTTCTCCAGAAGCTCAGCCAACAGGTGGATTACGTCACCGGTGGCGGCGGCAGTCACCGCTACCGGCGGGATCTCCAGCGCGTCGATCCGATGATAGTCCTCGATCTCTTCGGCCGCCGCCCGCATGAGGTACAGCAGCGGGACCGGCGAGTTGAACCGCCGACCGGGCTCACCGCCGCCGAGCACGAGGAGGTTCTCCTCGTTGCGGCGCATCCGGGCGGCGAGGTGGTTGAGCGGACCGCCGCTGCCGTACTGCTCCAGGATCTGCAACTGCCGCTGGACCAGGGTCTGGCCGCGCCGGGAGAGCCCGACGAGCGTGGCCTCGACGTCCATGCGCATCAGCGCCTGGTCGGCGGCGAGCCGCAGGGCCTGCCGGTGCACGGCGCCGAAGGCGCTCGCCAGCTCACCGATCTCGTCCGAGCCGCGGGTCAGCATCGAGTCGATGCGCGTCGATGCGTCCTGCAATGTACCGCGCACCGCGACGGCATCGCTCGCGGCCGTCACCCGGGTGATCGCGTTGGGTAGCTCGGCCCGGGCCACGCTCAGCGCTGCTTGGCGCATCTTGCGCAGCCTTCGGCTGGTGCGTACCGCCAGCACGGTCGCGGCGGCGAGGGCGATCGCGACCAGCCCCAGCGTCAGCGCACCGATGACCGCCGCGGTGCGCTGAGCGCCGATCTCGACCTCGTACGCCGTCTGCTCGAGCTGCTCCGCGAGCTGGATCTCGACCAGCCGCAGCCGGCGCAGCCGGCCACTCTGCGCGACGTACCAGACGTCGGGGTCGACCTGCAGGGCATTCGGGTCACCGCCCACGTCGAGCACGGTGTCGCGGATCAGCTTCGCCCGTTCGACGTCCTCGCCGCGGACCTGCGCGTCGTACCGCGACAGCGCCGGACCGGGTACCCGTTCCAGCTCCTCGAGCCGCAGTTGCTCCGCGCCGGCCAGCCCGGCGAGCCGGACCAGCTCGTCGGATGGCAGCTGCTCGCGGGTGAACGCGCGGCGCAGCACGTCGAGCTGCTCGGTGGCCAGCTCCTCGAGCTCGGCTACGAGCGTCATCGACTGGGCGAGCTGGACGAGTTGCGGGTCGGTGAGCCGGCCGGGCACGACGTCCGCGACCGCGAGCAGGGCCGCGGTCGCGCGGCGGTAGATCGCACGTACCTCGCTGGACCCTTCGGGCAGGGTCATCGCGATCTCGCGGGCCGACGGGATCAGGTCCAGGTAGGCGTCCGCGTTCGTGAGCGCGGGACCGAGCGCGGGTACCGCGTCCCGCGCGGCCCGGCTCGCCACGAAGTACCGCGTCCGCGCGGTATCGGTACGCCGGCGCTGGGCAGCCAGCAGCTCGGCACCCGCCGTACCACCTCGCTGGTGCAACGCGTTCGTCTCGACATACTCCTGCTGTACCTGGTGCACGAGCGCGACGACCGCGTTCGACGCGCGCGCCAGCACCCGCGCTTCCTGACCGGCGCGCGACTGGCCCAGCGCGTCGCCCGTCTGGATGACCCCGAGCAGCACGAGCCCGACCGCCGCGAGGACGACCGGCAGCAGCATGCGGATCCGGATCGAGCGCAGCACACCGGGCCGGTTGTGCCCGGCGACCGTGGCTTCGGCAGTCTGCTCCTGGCCATGGGCTGCCGTCCGGCCGCGGGCACGCCTCGGCGCCTGCGCGTTACCGCCGTTCGCGCGCATACGTGAGTACACCCCCTCCGCCACAATGAGACTTGTCCGCGATCGTGCACTCCGCAAGTCATCCCACCTCGACCGGACGGCTAGAGGCAAGAGCCGATCATCGGGCAGCTCTGTCAAGGCGTGATCTAGGCTGCCCGCCATGATCGACGCGTGGGTCACGATGGACGACGGTATACGGCTGGCCGCGACGCTGTACCTGCCCGCCGCCACCGACCGGCCGGTGCCATGCCTGCTCGAGGCGCTGCCGTACCGCAAGGATGACGTGACAGCCAGTTACATAACAGAATACGAACGGTTTCGGGACGAGTTCGGCTACGCGGTTTGCCGGCTGGACCTGCGCGGTACCGGCTCCAGCGAAGGTGTCCTGGTCGACGAGTACCCGGAACGGGAGCAAGACGACCTCTGTGCCGTGATCGCCTGGCTGGCCGGCCAACCGTGGTGTACCGGGAGCGTCGGCATGTTCGGGACCTCGTACTCCGGCTTCAACTCGATCCAGGTCGCGATGCGCCGACCGCCGGGGCTGAAGGCGATCGTGCCGATCTACGCCACCGACGACCGGTACACCGACGACGTGCACTACATGGGCGGCACGCTGCGCCTGCTCGATCTGATCGACTATCCGGCGTACATGGTGGCGATGAACGCGCTGCCACCGGTACCGCGCATCTTCGGGGACGGCTGGCGTGACGAGTGGCGCCGCCGGCTCGACGCCTCCGAGCCGTGGCTGCTGCGCTGGCTGTCCGAGACGAACGACGGCCCGTACTGGCGGCACGGGTCGCTGCGGCCGGACTACGGCCGGATCGCGGTACCGACGATGCTGGTGGCCGGTTGGGCCGACGGCTACCGCAACAACACCTTCCGGACCTACGCCGCGCTGGCGGCCGCCGGTACCCCCGCCCGCCTGCTCGTGGGTCCGTGGAG
>DASRII010000072.1:0-9784 GCA_035650075.1 Micromonosporaceae bacterium
TCCAGTTCCTCGCCGACCTCGGGTGCGACCACTTCGAGGATCCGCTGCCCCAGACGGCGTAGCCCGATCGCGTCGTGCTCGGCGGCATGGCCGACCAACACGGTGGCGGCCTTGTCGACCGTGTCCGGCCCCACCTCTGACGGCAGAGCGGCAACGCAGGCGGCGATCGCCTGCGCCTGCTCCACGCTGACCTCACCGGCCGACAACGCATCCCGCAACACCGGCGGTCCAGACTCGAGTGCCGAGGCCAGTTCGACCAGTCGGCGGGCCGCCGACACCGACATCCGGAGCCGCTGCCGCAACCAGACCACCGTCGACGAAGCACCCTGCGCGGTCGGAACACCCCGGCCGTCCAACTCCCGCACCAAACCCAGCATCACGCTGGCCAGCTGCTGCTCCAGCACATGCACCGCATCCACCGCATCGACCAGAGCCGAATCCGACAACATCAAGACCGAGGCGGAGGCGCAGTCACCGACGGCGATCGCCGCCCGTGCCAACGCCTCACGCATACCTACGATACTAGTACACTTGTTCGATAGAAGCAACTATCTACTATGGACAGACGTCACGCTGGTAGCTGGTCGAGCTCCGACCGGACGACCGAGGCCGCGAAATCGATCGCCGACTGATCCGGCCGGGTACCCGACTGCCGGAAGGTCACGGTGACCACGACGTTCGCCCGCCGACCGACGACGACGAGGAGGTCGCCACGATCGGGCGTGTGGACCACCGCCGCGAAGGTCACGCCAGGCACCTGCGGTACCGGGATCTGCTCGTACCCCTGCGGCACGGCGGACGGCACAGCCGCCTGCGTCGCAAGATCCGTGCTGCGGTACCTCGACACGACAACGTCCATGCTCGGACCGTTGAACACCGTCCACTGGCAGTCACGCCGTTCCGCGACCGGGTCGGTCAGCGCGGGCCGTGCACCGCCCATGGTGACGGTCGCGTGAGGAAGGAACCGCGCCACCGCCGCGTCGTCGATGCCGACGCACGGATCCGGGAGTGCGTCGATCTGCTCGGACAACCGCGTCCAGGGGCGCTCGACGAAGAGCAGGACGGCGATGACTGCCGCCACGAGTGCGGGGAACCACCACCACGGCTGCCGCTTGTCGCGGGCGACGATCGGGTGCGGCACGCGGGTGGACCACCAGCGGGTGATCTGCTCGAGGTCATCGTCGAACCTGGCGTACGGGACAAGGCGTGGCGAATGCGGCATAGGCAGCGTGATGCGGCGACTCGTGTCGGTCGTCACGACCACGGACCGGGCGAAGGTCGACTCGCTGACCTGTACCCCGATCAACTGGTCCCAGGGCACCGTGACCGCGGGGCGGCGCCAGAGCAGCCCGCGCCGGTGGATCGCCAGGCCCTCGGGGCCGAGCAGTACCCACCCGGCGCCGGTCGTAGCGAGCAGCGCCACCTGGACCAACGCCAGCAGCCCCAGCGCGATCACGAGGAACGGGAACCCGCCGACCCACGACAGCACGGCACCTGCGCCGCCGAGCACTACCAGCGCCAGGCGAACGATGAGAACGAGCCGGGGTGCCGACAAGCGCACCGGGGCCAAGGGCGAATCCACCACGGCACGGAAGATACCGCGCGCTCACAGTGCCGCGGTGTAGCTCCGTCCGGCGGTTACCTGGGCCACCCCGGACAGCCCCGGCACGGTGACCGGCGAGGTGCGGTTGGTCGTCGTACCGTCACCGAGCTGCCCGAAGTTGTTCGCGCCCCAGGAGCGGACCGTGCCGTCGCCCAGTACCGCGAGCCCGTGGTCGCGGCCGGAGCCGATCGCCACGACGCCGGTGAGCGTACCGACGCGTACCGGTGTCGTCCGCCGGGTGAGCGTGCTGTCGCCGAGTTGCCCGAGGTTGTTGCGGCCCCATGCCCAGACCGTGCCGTCGTTGCGCAGCGCCATGCTGTGGTACGCGCCGGCCGAGATCGCCACCACCCCGGTCAGCGTGCCCGCCCGCACCGGAGTCGACCGGTGCGTTGTCGTCCCGTTGCCAAGTTGGCCGTACGTGTTGTGGCCGAACGCCCACACCGTACCGTCGGACTTCAGCACGAGGCTGTGGTCGCGCCCGCCGGCTACCGCGACCACGCCGGTCAGGCCGGTGACCGTGACCGGGGTCAGGCGGGTGACGAGGGTGCCATCGCCGAGCTCGCCGAAGGCGTTGTACCCCCAGCTGCGTACCGTGCCGTTCGGGAGCAGTGCCAGGCTGTGCCCGCGTCCGCCGGCAACCTCGACGACACCGGTCAACCCGGATACCGTCACCGGCCGCAGTCGCCTGGTCGTCGTGCCGTCGCCCAGCTGACCCTGCCCGTTCATGCCCCACGTGCGTACGGTGCCGTCCGTGAGCAGCGCCATGCTGTGGTAATGCCCGGCGGCCACCTGCGTCGCGTTGGCGAGACCGGTCACGATCCCCGGGGTCGGGCGGTTGGCCGTGCTGCCACTGCCCAGTTGGCCGTACTGGCTCGAGCCCCACGTCCAGACCGTCCCGTCCGCGCGGCGGGCGATCACATGCTCGCGCCCGCCACCCAGCTCGACCGCATCGTTCAGGCCGCCGGTCACCGGCGCGGGCGCGAAGTGCGCGGCGAACGTACCGTCACCCAACTCACCGAACGTGTTGGTGCCCCACGTCTTCGGCGTACCGGGAACGGCCGCTCCGGCGGACTCGGGAGCGACAGCCAGAACCAGAACCGCGCCAAGAAGGCCAACCAACGCTCGCATCTGCCGATCGTAGGGACGACGCAGAGCGCGGCCCAGCGGCGAAACGTCGACAACGGCTGTCCGACCGGTCAGGATGACCGCATGCCGATACCCCTGCGACAACGACCCATCGACTGGCTCTTCCTGGCGTTTCTCGTGATCAACTTCACGTTCGTCACGTACATTGTGGACATCGAGCAGATCGTCATCGCCGATCCGGCGCATTTCGACTATCCACTGTGGCCACCGAAGCCGTTCGTCGACCTCGTGCACTGGTACGGCAACACGTATGACCCGTTGCTGATGGCGCGACCGCCGTTCTGGCAGATGACGATCTGGATCGACGTGCTGTTCTTCGGCCCGTTCTACGCCTTCGCGATCTACGCGTTCATCCGCGGGCGGGACTGGATCCGGGTACCGGCACTGGTGTGGTCCGGCACGATGATGGCCAACGTGCTCATCATTCTCATGGAGGAGCGGTACGGCGTGCACGCCACCGACCACTTTGGACAGGTGCTCGCGGCCAACGCGACCTGGCTGCTGATGCCGTTCGCGATGATCTGGCGGATGCGTCGACCACAGCCATTCAGCAAACCACAGCCATTCACCCGATGAAGCAGAAGTACGGGCCGTGGGCCGTCGTCGCCGGCGCGTCCGAGGGCATCGGCGCCGCGTTCGCGCGGGCTCTCGCCGAGCGTGGGTTCGACCTGATCCTCGTCGCGCGACGCCGGCAGCCACTCGAAGACCTCGCCGCGACGCTGAAGACAACCACGATCCCGGTAGCGGCCGACCTCGCGGACGGAATCGACCCCGTGAAGACCGCGGCCGAGGGGAAAGAAATCGGCCTCGTCGTAGCCAACGCCGCGTACTCCCCGATCGGGTCGTTCGTCGACCAGGATCCAGAGAAGACGACGAGAGCGCTGGACCTCAACTGCCGGGCGCCGCTGCTGCTCGCCCATGCCTTCCTGCCCGCGATGGTGCAACGTGGCCGTGGCGGCTTCATCCTCATGTCCTCGCTGGCGGGCATGCAGGGTTCGCCGCGGATCGCGACGTATGCCGGTACGAAGGCGTTCGGCGCGGTCTTCGCCGAGTCGCTGTGGGCGGAGCTGCGGGGTACCGGAGTGGATGTGCTCGGTTGTGTGGCCGGTGCGGTGGCCACGCCCGGCCTCGCGGCGACCAAGGCCCGGCGCGCGCCGGGCACCCGTACCCCCGAACAGGTCGTCGCCAGCGCGTTGCGTGCCCTCGGCCGCGGACCTCGGGTGGTCCCGGGGCCGTTGATGCGCGTGTCCTCGACGGTGATGTCCCGGTTGCTGCCCAGACGTACCGCCATCGCCCTGATCGACCGCGCGTCGCGGGATCTCGCTGGTAACTAAGCTGGCTCTCGTGGACGACAAGGAGTTACTGCATCGCATCACCGAACTGGTGGACGAAGAGCACCAACTGCGCACCCGCCGGGTGGCCGGCGATGTCGCCTCCGACGAGGAGGTGAGCCGGTTGCGCGACCTCGAGGAGTCGCTGGACCAGTGCTGGGATCTGCTGCGCCGGCGCCGAGCCGCGCGGGAGGCGGGCATCGATCCGAATGAGGTCGAGGAGCGCCCGCGTACCCAGGTCGAGGGTTATTCACAATAGTCTGCTGGCGTGGGCCTGGAGATTCCCCTCTGGCGGGCGGTCGCCGTCTTCCGGGTGGCCGCGCTGGTCTACGCCACGGTGCTCATCGCCCGTAACGCCAGCGACTACACCCGACCGTACGGCGGCTGGATCGTGCTCGGCGTCATGGTGGTCTGGACCGTGTTCGCCGTCTACGCCTACTCCGCGCCGTCGCGGCGCAGGTGGCCGTTGCTCGCCGCCGACTTCGCCGTCACCGCCGCGTGCGCCTTGGCCAGCCGCTGGGTCATCCCCCACCATGAGCTGGCCGGGGGTGAACCGACGTTGCCGATGGCGTGGGTCGCAACTCCCGTGCTCGCCTGGGCTATCGCCGGTGGGCGCCGGGTGGGGGCGATCGCGGCGCTGCTGATGGGAGCGGTCGACCTCATCGTGCGGTGGCACGTGAACGAGGTGACCATCAACACGACCGTGCTCCTGCTGCTCGCCGGCGTCATCATCGGCCACGTCGCCCGGCTCGCGGCCACGGCCGAGGAGCGGTTGCAGCGGGTGGTCGAACTCGAGGCCGCGACCCGGGAGCGCGAACGGCTGGCGCGGGGCATCCACGACTCGGTGCTGCAGGTGCTCGCGATCGTGCAGCGGCGGGGGACCGAGATCGGTGGGGAGGCCGCCGAGCTGGGCCGGCTGGCCGGCGAGCAAGGCGCCATACTCCGTGGGCTCATCGCGACGGATATCGCGCCCGCCGCGCAGGGCACGGTGGACCTGCGGGTGACGCTGGCACCGTACGCGTCCGCCACCGTCTCCATCGCCGGCCCGGCGACTTCGGTACCGCTGCCGGACTCGGTCGCGGCCGAACTGTCCGCCGCGGTCGGCAGCGCGCTGGACAACGTACGCGTCCACTGTGGACCGACAACGCGAGCTTGGGTACTCGTGGAGGACGAAGGAGACGCGATCGCCGTAACCGTCCGCGACGACGGACCGGGTGTCCCCGACGGTCGCCTGGAGCAGGCGGCGGCCGAGGGCCGGCTCGGAGTCGCGCAGTCGATCCGCGGGCGAGTCCGCGACCTCGGTGGCACCGTCTCCTTCGTCAGCACCCCGGGCAACGGCACCGAGGTCGAGCTGCGCGTTCCCCGGCGCTTGTCAGTCGCGCGAGGATAGAACGGTGAACACGAGCGAGATCCGGGTGATGGTGGTCGATGACCATCCGATGTGGCGCGACGGGGTCGCGCGAGATCTCGAGGAGGCCGGATACCGCGTCGTCGCCACGGCGGGCGAAGGGGCTCAGGCGGTACGCATCGCCGCAGCGACCCGCCCCGACGTCGTGATCCTGGACCTGCAGTTACCGGATCTGTCCGGTGTGGACGTGATCCAGGGACTCCTCGAGGCTCGGCCAGACGTACGCATCCTCGTGCTGTCCGCGAGCGGGGAGCACCAGGACGTGCTCGACGCGGTCAAGGCGGGCGCGTCCGGCTACCTCGTCAAGTCGGCGGGGCGGGACGAGTTCCTCGAGGCGGTACGCCGTACCGCCTCCGGCGATCCGGTTTTCACGCCGGGCCTGGCCGGGCTGGTGCTGGGTGAGTACCGGCGGCTGGCCGCGGCTCCGGCGACCGACGCGGCGACCCCACGGCTGACCGAGCGGGAGACCGAGGTACTCCGGTTGGTCGCCAAGGGCCTGTCGTACCGGCAGATCGCCGAGCGCCTGCACCTGTCCCACCGGACGGTGCAGAACCACGTCCAGAACACGCTCGGCAAGCTGCACCTGCACAACCGCGTCGAACTGGTGCGGTACGCGATCGAGCAAGGCCTGGACGACTGAGACCGCGCTCGGCCCGCCGCTAGGCCCGCGCCGGGACCGACTGGGTTGATCATGAAGTTAGTTGCGGGTTCGACGGTGTGTCGCATCACCAACTTCATGATCGACCCAGTGGAGGGGGCGGGGGCTGAGTAGGTAACACATCCGGACTCGAGTCTCCGCACGGATGTGAGGACCGCGCGCGGGCTGGCCCAATCGAGGGCATGACTCGGAACGTCTACATCACCGGCTGCGGGGCGTACCTGCCCGGGGAGCCGCTCGACCGCGAGGAGATCACCCGCCGGCTCGGCGCCAGCGGGCGCTCGTTAGCCCTGCGCGACCGGGTACTCGCCGCGAACGGCATCCGCACCCGGCACTTCGCGTTGGACGAACGCGGTACCACCACGATGCTCAACGAGGAGCTGGCCGCCGAGGCGGTCCAGCGCGCCCTGAAGGACCGAGACCTGCCGATCGAGGATGTCGGCCTGCTGGCTACCGGCACCACGCAGGGCGACCTGCTGGTACCGGGCTTCGCGTCGATGGTGCACGGACGCCTCGGCGGAGGACGGATGGAGCTGCTCTCCGCCGGCGGGGTGTGCGCCTCGGGCATGGCCGCACTGGCCGGGGCGGTACGCGCCATCCGGCTCGGCGACCACGACACGGCCGTAGCCGTCGGATCCGAGCTGATCAGCCGGGCGCTGCGGCAGGGCCGCTATGCGGGACGGCCGGAGTTCGACGCCGAGTTCCTGCGGTGGACACTCTCCGACGGCGCCGGTGCGGTCGTGCTAGAGGCGGACCCGCGCCCGGACGGCCCGTCGCTGCGCGTCGACTGGGTGCACCTGGTGTCGTACGCGCACGAGCATCCGGTGTGCATGCGCGCCGGCCTGACCGATGGCGTCAACGGGGGCAGGCCGACCGCGGGCGACACCTGGCTCGACTGGCCGACCGCGGCAGCGGCGGAGCAGGCCGGCCTTCTCCGGCTGAGGCAGGACGTCCGGGCGCTGCCCGGCCTCTTCCAGGTCGGCCTACGCGAGTTCGTCGACCTGGTCCGGCGCGGCCGACTCGATCCGTCCACAGTGGACCATGTGCTGTGCCACTACAGCGCCGAGCACTTCCGGGCGGACATCTTCCGGCTGCTGCGGGACGCCAACCTGATGATCGACGAGGACCGGTGGTTCACCAACCTGCCTACCCGCGGAAACACCGGCGCCGCAAGCGTATTCGTGATGCTGGAGGAGTGCTGGTCTACCGGCCGGTTTGCGCCGGGTGACCGGATCCTGCTCATCGTGCCCGAGTCGGGCCGGTTCTCGTTCGCCTTCGCGATGTTGACATGCGTGAGCCCTCAAACGCCCGAGCAGCCAGCCGCGACCGTCCACAAAGCACAGACGCCGGAGACCAGCGTCGTTCTTCAGCTCGCCGACGTATGGGCCGACTTCGAGCGGCGGCTACGGGATGTCCCGCTGGTACGCCGGATCGAAAGCGGTACCGCCACCCGCGCCGACTACCGCCGGCTGCTTCTACACCTGCGCCAGCAGGTCGTCGAGGGTGGCCGGTGGATAGCCAGGGCAGCCTCCAACTTCTCGGTCGAGCTGTTCGAACTGCGCAGCGCGGCGATCCGGCACGCCGCCGAAGAGCACCGCGACTACCAGCTCATCGAGCAGGACTACTGCGCGGTCGGCGGGAACCTGGACGACATCCGGTCGGCGGGCAAGAACGTGGGCTCGGAGGCGCTGTCGGCGTACATGTTCCATCAGGCCAGCCAGCCCGATCCCGTCGACCTGTTGGGCGCGATGTTCGTGATCGAGGGACTCGGTACCCGCAAAGCCAGCGGCTGGGCCCGGCAGCTGCGCGAGCAGTTGGGGTTGGCCGAGGATCAGGTGCGGTTCCTGAGCTACCACGGCGAGGCCGACGACGGGCACCTCGAGAAGCTGTACGACATCCTCCGGTCCGGCGTCGTCGACGCCGAGCGCGCCGAGCGTATCGTCCGTACCGCGCGTGTGGTGACCCGGCTCTACCTCATGCAGCTCGAGGAGATCGGATGATCTGGGCCGCCATCCTCTCCGACCCGGTGCTGCCGTTCGACCGGGACGCGCTGCGGCTTGTGGTCCGGGACCAGCGCCGGTGGTCCCGGCGCTGGCTCTACCCCGTGGTACGGGTGCTCTCCCGGATCGTCGTCACGGCCATCGTGGTGAGCAAGCGGCTGCTGCCGGTGCAGTTCGCCGCACACTCCACGATGGACAGACTGTGCGTCTGGTTCCTGCGCCGGTGCGTTTCGCCGGACGCCGGTACGTTGCTGATCCGGCACTTCGTCGTCGAGACGAACCTGCTCGCGTTCATCGCCCGCAACGCCGGTGTGCTCGGCGTACCAGAGCCCGACCTGCGCCCGGTCACCCTGCGGGAGCTGGGCAACCGGGCCGTCATCGAGCACGACCTCAACGTGTACCGGCTGCTGACCGCGCTGGGCGCCGCCAGACGCCTCGAGCACAAGACAGAGCTCGACTTCACGCCCCTGCGGGTGCCGCCGATCGACGCCGAGCCGGCGGTACGGCGGTTGGTCAATCTCGACATCCAGACCGCGCTGTGCCTGATGAACATCCCGTTCGCGCTGTGCCTGACCGCGGCGGAGTACCGGCGGGCGGTGCACTCGTTGCGGCTGGACGAATCGATCATGGCGATCCTGGCCACGCTCACCGGCGACCCGACGTTCCGCACGTGGTGCCCGGCCGGGTCGATGGTTCGCGTCGACAGCAACACCGACGTGCCGCGGGCGGTCTACGAGCACGCGGTCATCTGCGAATACGCCCACGCCCACCTGCTACGGCTGGCGCACCACTTGCCTAACTGATCGACCGGGATCACCATGAAAGATCCGGGGGGTTGATCCCAGGGAGGCGCCTCATGACCGAGGTCGCAGACACCGCAGACACCGCAGACACACGGACGTATGAGCTGGGCACCAGTCGCCCCGCGCTCACCGTGACGGATCTGCCCGAGCCCGAGGAGGTCTTCAAAGTACGCCGAATCGGGCCCAAGGAACTGTTCATGTACGCCCTCGGGCCGAGTTTGATCGCGCTCGGTATCTCCATCGGCAGCGGCGAGTGGCTGCTCGGACCCCAGTCCGTCGGCCAGTTCGGCTTCATCGGCATCGGCTGGGTCATCCTCGTCTCGGCCGTGCTCCAGACGTTCTACAACGTCGAGATCTCGCGGTACGTGATGGCCACCGGCGAGGTGCCGGTGGTCGGCTGGGGACGCGTGCCGCCCGGGTACCTGTTGTGGGTACCGCTGTCCGTATTCGTGGTGATCTTCGCGTTCATCGCGGGCGGCTGGGCGGCGTCCGCGGGCGTGGGCGTCTACGCGCTCGTCCACGGCACGATCCCGGTCACCGGAGCAGAGGAGCCCCGGATCTGGGCGATCGCCTTGCTCGTACTCGTATTCCTCATCACCGTCGTGGCCAAGCGGATCACTCGCGCGCTGGAGCTGGCCAACTGGGTCATGGTCGTGATGATCCTGGCCATCCTCCTCGTGATCGACCTGATCCTCGTTCCGCCGCGCATCTGGTGGACCGCTATCCGCAGCTTCGTCACCCCTGCCGCACCTCCGCCGGGCATCACCGCCACGCAGATCGGCGCGCTCGTCGGGTTCACCGCGCTCGCGTCCGGCCTCAACTGGTACGTGATGGG
>DASRII010000073.1:0-2169 GCA_035650075.1 Micromonosporaceae bacterium
TCGACCGGCTGGACCTGATCGACGAGTACAAGCTGCTCGTCCATCCCAGGATCGCCGGCCACGGCCCGACGCTGTACCAGGGCGGGCTGCCCGGCACGCGCCAGCTCGAGCTGCTCTCGGCGGAGCCGCTCCGCAACGGCGCGGTGGCCATGCACTACCGCCGCGCGCGCTGAATCACAGGAGTCCATCGCCGCCAGCTCACCGGCAGCGCGGCGTCCTCCTCGCGCTCGCCGTGCAGCGCCGAACGACTCCTCGAACGCGAGGACGTCTTCGAAGAGCCGGTCGAGGGCTCCGTGGATGTCGCCAGCGGCGCAGAGGATCATGGCCCGTCCACCATGCCCGCTGTCGGCGTGCAGTCCAAGCGGGCGAGCGCGAACCGTTGCAGATCGTGCAAGGGTTGATCCCCCGTTGTCCAGTAGCGCGCCAGGATGATCGAGCTGGATACGCTCTGCCGTGTGGCGGACGAGGCAGCCGGTCTGGTGGTGTTCATGCCGCTGAACGTGTTCACCTGCTCCGACTGCGCTGGCAGCGGCGACCTGCTGGTCCGAGAAGACGACCGGACGTTGTGTCTGTCCTGTGCCGACCTGGACCACCTGGTCTTCCTGGGCGCCGGCGACGCGGCGCTGACCCGGAGGGCCCGCAGGGGCAGCACGCTCTCGGCCGTGGTCGTCCGGTTCAGCCGCAGCCGCCAACGGTACGAGCGTCAGGGCGTGCTGGTCGAGCCGGAAGCGCTGGAGTCGGCCGAACAGCAGTGTCTGGTCGACGAGCAGGCCCGCGCACGCCGCCGCGAGCGCGACCGGCAACGTCGAACCGTCCAGGACGAGGACCTGGTCACCCGGATGGCGGTGGAGATTCGCCGGTTGTTTCCGGGCTGTCCGGCCTCCCGGGCGGGAGCCATCGCCGCGCACGCTGCCGTGCGGGGCAGTGGTCGGGTGGGCCGGTCGGCGGCCGGCCGGGCCCTGGACCCGGACGCGGTGATGCTGGCCGTGGTCGCCTCGGTCCGTCACCAGGACACCGACTACGACCGCCTGCTCATGGCCGGTGTGACGCGCATCGACGCGCGAACCCGCGTCCAGCCCGACATCGACCGCGTCCTCGAGCGGTGGCAGCAGCCGCGTCGGTAACGCCACCGAGGCAGCAACGCATCGGGCTGCCTCGCCGGCCCAGACCGGGCACCGGCGAGCCTGCCCGGATCAGGTGTGCCGCCTGACCGCATGCTCAGGCGGGACCCGTTCGCGTCCACACCGCTTCCGACCTGCAGGTGTTCCTGACCTGGTGCACTCAACGGGACCTGGACCCACTGGCCGCCCGGCGGGTGGATGTGGAGCTGTTCGTGCGTTGGCTGCAGGAGACCCGCCGGTTCAGGCCGTCGACCGTTTCGCGGCGGCTGTCGGTGGTGATCTGCTTCTACCGCACCTGCGTCATCGACGCCATCCTCGACCATTCCCCGGCCGACTACGTCCGCCGGCCACCGGTACCAGCCGAGTCGCCCACGCTGGGCCTGTCGCACCTGCAGTTCGAGGCCATGGGGTCTGTGCGGCGTGCCAGAACCGGAAGGGCGACCAGCAGGGAACCCGCAGTTATCCGAGGCGCCGTAGCGCTGTCTCGATAGCGACCTCGACCCGGGAAGTCATGCCGGGCACATCGACGGGACGGCGCCCAGCGACCTGACTACGGATCCACTTCGGCCCGCTATCGTCATAGTGCAGCAGGGCATACAGGTCCCACCACGGATCGAGTGTCACCCCGGCGATCGACTCATAGAGCGACCGAAGCTGCTCCGACCACTCGGGCGAGTAGAGCGCCGCCAGGTATCGCCGACAGTGCCCGACGTCAATCGCGCGCGCCCCCCGATGGATGCCGTTCCAGTCGGTCAGTCCAGTAATCCTCCCGCGCGACCACAGCATGTTGACAGGCAGGAGATCGCAGTGCAGAAAGACGGCAGTGTCCTTTGGCGGCGCCGCCGCCATGACACCAAACGCCGCCTTCCACACAGCCGGCTTCTGTGCGTCGACCGGCACCTGAAACCCGTCTAGAGGAGCGATCCAAGAATCCGTCCAAGGTCTGAACATCTTCGCGGGGAGATCGAGGGAATGCAGCAATACAGCAATCTCCGCGATCCTCGTCATCCACGACCGAGGTTCCGCCGGATTGAGGTGAACATGCCCC
>DASRII010000074.1:0-14753 GCA_035650075.1 Micromonosporaceae bacterium
CGGCGATGATCGACGAGACATGGGTACCGTGCCCGCCGGCGCACGGCGGCGCGATGGCCGACGGCCCGCAGTCGATCGGGTCCGGGTCGGGCGCGAGTGGACCGTTTGGCCACGCCTCGCCGACGAAGTCGAACCCGCCAACGACCTTCGACGTCGGGAACAAGCCGTCCGTTGTCGTGGTACGCGGATCCGTCACCGACGTGCCGTACGCCGCCTGGTATGCGGCGAGCGTCCCGGGACCGCCGAAGCGGGTGTGCGTGTAGTCGACTCCGGAGTCGAGCACCGCAACGCGTACGCCGGCACCGGTCACGCTCGGCGTACGGGTGTGCAACGCGGTCGCGCCGATCAACGGCACGGTCTCGGAGAGATCCAGCTGCGCGTCCAGGACCGGCCGGATCTCGGTGATCTGCGGCAGCGCGGCGAGCCGCTCGAGCCGCGTGGCATCGATGCTCACCACGACCGCGTTGAGGGACTTCTGCAAGCTGGCACGCTCGACACCGCCGAGGGCGGCAACCGAACGCATCAGGTCTGCCTGCTTGGCTCGCAGGTCGGCAACGTAGCGCCGTTGCGCGGCGCGGCTGAGGCTACTGCCGTGCTGTTTGGCGCCGAAGCCGACGGCCTTTGCCAGGGGGGCGTCGGCCAGTCGCAGCGAGACCGTGACCTCGCCGCGTGCCCCGCCGAGGGACGCGTCGACAGTTGCGGTGATCGGGCCGTCCGGGACCGCCAAGTCATCGGTGGCCGCGGGTACGGCACCGGCATCGGCGGACATCGTGACGGACGCGACGATCGTGGCCGCAATAAGGGCGAACGCTGTCGCGCGAATCGATTGTCTCATGACAGGACCTCGCTAACGGAAGTCGTGAGGCGCTCGCGGCGGGGGTCAGCCGTGGCGCGGTCAGGCCGATTCTGTCGGACGGTTCCAGCGGAGTCCATGGTCACTTCGAGCAAAAGAAGACCGATAGGACCAGACAGCGTGCTCGACCGAGCTAGGTCGAACGAATCCCGCGTCATCGGGCCGTGACAAGCCTATGGCCGAACGTCCAGCCCAAGCCCTACCAACGCTGGAGTACTCCACGGATGTTGTCGCAGGTGACCGCGACCCATCCGGTACCGGAAGGGTCCCAGAAGCGGTTGGTGCTCACTTTTCGGGCGCGGCCATTGCGGTCGGTCTTCAACAGCTCCGCGGTGAAGCCGATGCTGCCGACCGAGGATTCATAGTTGCAGATGACCTCGCTGTCGGCGGGGAAACCGGTGAGCTCGACGCCGATGTGGGCGCAGTTGTTGCCGTCGGAGCAACCGTCACCCTTGAATACATCGACCTGACGACTTTCGGCCTCGGCTATGCCGTTGTGAAACGGTGGCCATTTCACCGCGGCAGCGAGTGTGAAGTAGCCGATTACCGTGGCGACGATAGTGCACACTGCCGTTACCAGCGTGCTGGTCTTGGAGATCCACGATGTCGGCCGCTCGCCGGAAGTCATGCCCGATTCTCGCCGGGGCACGAGGAGGGCTGTCAATCGGGCAATCCTGCGATCCCGCATGGCCGCGACCGCCATCGCCGACGTGCCGTCGTTCACCAGGGGCCACCTGCTGACGTACGACAAAGGTCGTAGCCGGATGTGGTCGCAGAGGTAACGACAGGCCCGTCAAATCGCCAAAAGACATCCTGGCGATGATCGGCTTTCATGTTGATTGTGAGCCGTACCCCTGTCCCGTCGGACCTGGAGATCGCCCGTTCGGTCGCGCCGCGCCCCATTCTCGAGCTCGCCCACGAGCTGGGACTGCACGACGACGAGATCGAGCTGTACGGCAATGCCAAGGCAAAGATCACCGTGCCGGGAATCGAGCGGCTCGAGCGTGAGTACCCCCGTGGCAAGTATGTGGTTGTCACCGGGACGAACCCGACGCCGCTCGGCGAGGGCAAGAGCACCACGACCGTCGGCCTTGCCCAAGGACTCCAGCGCCTCGGGTTGCGGGCGGCGGCCGCGATCCGCCAGCCGAGCCTGGGTCCGGTGTTCGGGATCAAAGGCGGTGCCGCGGGAGGCGGCTACTCCCAGGTCATCCCGATGGAGGACTTCAACCTCCACCTGACCGGGGATGTGCACGCCATCGGCGCGGCGCACAACCTGGCGGCCGCCTTCGTCGACAATCACATCTACCACGGCAACGAGCTCGGGATCGATGCCCGTACCGTGCTGTGGCCACGGGTGCTCGACATCAGCGACCGTGCCCTGCGCGAGGTCGTTGTCGGCCTGGGCGCCAGGGAAAACGGCTACGCCCGCCAGGCTGGCTTCATCATCACCGTCGCGTCGGAGGTTATGGCTATCCTCGCCCTCGCCTCCGACCTGCAGGACGTTCGGGCCAGGCTCGGCCGGATCGTGCTGGCCACCCGCCGCGACGGCACGCCGGTCACCGCCGAGGACCTCAAGGTCGCCGGCGCGATGGCGGTACTGCTCAAGGACGCGATCAAGCCGAACCTCATGCAGACCTTGGAGGGCGGCCCGGCGCTCGTCCACTGTGGACCATTCGGGAACATCGCGCACGGAAACAGCAGCGTCATCGCCGACCGGGTCGCGCTGGCCGGTTCCGACATCGTCGTCACCGAGGCGGGATTCGGCGCGGAGATGGGCGCGGAGAAGTTCTTCGACATCAAGTGCCGCGTCTCCGGTCTCCGCCCGGACGCGGCTGTCGTCGTCGTCACCGTTCGCTCGCTGAAGCTGCACGGCGGCGTCGGGAGGATCGTCGGCGGCCAGCCGCTGGACCCCGCTCTGCTGGAGAACAACCCCGCCGCGGTCACTCGTGGGGCGGCGAACCTCGTCAAGCACATCGAGATCGTTCGCGCCTTCGGCGTTCCCGCCGTCGTCGCCATCAACGTGTTCCCGACCGACACCCGCGAGGAGATCGCGGCGGTGCGTGCGGCGGCGCTCGCGGCCGACGCCGAGGATGCCGTCGAGTCGAGCCACTTCGTCGACGGCGGCAAGGGCGCCGAGAACCTCGCCCGCGCCGTGTGGGCGGCCGCGGAGCGGGGCGCACCCGAGTTTCACCTGCTCTACTCCGACGACGCGCCGCTCCGCGACAAGATCGAAACAATCGCGACCCAGATCTACGGCGCCGACGGCGTCGACTTCATGCCCGCCGCCGACAAAGCGCTCTCGCGGTACGAGGCGATGGAGTTCGGACGCCTGCCGGTGTGCATGGCCAAGACCCAGTACAGCCTGAGCCACGACCCAGCGCTGCTCGGCCGCCCAACCGGCTTCCGGGTTCCCGTTCGCGACGTGTCGCTGTCCGCGGGTGCGGGCTTCGTGACAGCGCTGTGCGGGGACATGCGCACGATGCCTGGCCTCAACAGCCGCCCCGGCGGTGAGCGCATCGACATCGACGCCCAAGGCAACATCGTGGGTCTGTTCTGACCTCAGCGACGGCGGCTCGCGATCGCGACCCCGCCGACGCAGAGCGCGCCGCCGACGGCCGCCAGCCAGGGTGGCGTTTCGCCGAGGAGGAGCCAGCCGAGCAGGATCGCGACGACCGGGATCAGGTACGCGAGCGAAGCCAAGCGGCCCGCGCTCATCCGGCGCAGGGCGTACGCCCACGTCGCGAACCCGAGTGCGGTCGGCGCGACGCCGAGGTAGCCGATCCAGCCGATGGCGGTGGCATCGGCGTGGCCGAGTTCCGCGACGAGCGTCGGCGCGAACGGCAGGCAGACGATCGTCCCGGCGGCGCAGCCGAGCCAGGTCAGCTGCAGCGGCGGTACGCGGGCCAGGATCGGCTTCTGGATGACCACCGCCGAGGCGTAGGCGACGGCGGCGACGATCAGCAGCACGACGCCGAGCCCGGCCCGGGACCCCGACCGGGAGCCGGCGAGTCCAATGAGGATACACCCGGCGAACGCGACGGCGCCGCCGGCGAAGAGCCAGCGCGGGAAGCCTTCCTTCAAAAAGATGCCGGCCAGGATCGCGATCAGGATCGGGCCGGTGTTGATCAGCATCGCGGCCGTACCGGCGTCGACGCGGCGTTCGGCCTCGTTCAACGTGACGCTGTAGGCGCCGAGGAACAGCGCGCCGAAGGCGGCGATGGCGAGCAGGTCGCGCCGGCCCGGAAGCGCCTCGCGCCGGATCGCGGCGGCGATGCCGAGCACGACCAGGCTGACGAGCAGCCGGCCGAGAGCCAGCGAGCCGGGCGACAGGGTCTGGCCGGCGTCGCGGATCGCGACGAAGGACGAACCCCAGAGCGTCACCGTCACCAGCCCGGCCGCCACGGCCAGCGGCTCGGCGCGTTCGGCGGCCGGCCGCTGTTCGACACCGCTCATCGCGTCGCCCTGTCCGGCCCGAGCGCCGGGCGCGGGGTGAGCCGGTAGGCGTCGGGCAGCCGTCGCTCGAGTGCCAGCGCCGACCGGCCGGCCGCTCCGGCCACCGCCGCCGCCGCGAGGAACGTCACCGTCGGAGACACACTGAGCAGTTGCGCGCCGAGCGCCGGCGCGATCGCCAGGCCGATCCACCACGACAGCCCCATCGAGGCCAGGTACCGGCCGCGCACGGCGGCCGGCGCCAGATCGGCCACGAGCGGCATCAGTACCGTCGTGTGGAAGCATTCGCCGACGCCGACCAGGATCACGGCGGTGAGCAGTGCCGGGTACGCCAGGCCGGTGTCGACGCCGGCGAGGACCACGAGCAGGCAGGCACCGGCGAACATCCACCCGGCGCTGGCCACGAGCACCGCCCGCCGGTGGCCCTCGGCGAGCCGGGCGATCGGCACCTGCGCGACGGCTACCGCGGCGGCGTTGGCAAGCAGCAGCAACCCGATCAGCTGCGCGCTGAGGCCCAACTGGTCGTCGGCGTACGGCGGTACGAGCCACGTGAACACGCCCCAGCCGACGGCAATCATCGCGACGTTGACGCCGGCGAGGTGCATGAAGGCCCGATCGCGCAGGACGATCCGGTACCCGCCGGCGACCGGTTCGGGGCGCGCCGCCTCCCGTACGACGGCCACCAGCACGGCCACGTAGACGAGGTACGTCGTGCTATTGGCGAGGAACAGCGCCACGAACCCGGTCAGGCCGTACGCCGCGACGAGGCCGCCCAGCCCACCGCCGATCCCGGCGCCGACGTTGGCCGCCACTCTCGATACCGCGGTGGCCCGGTGCCGCAACTGGGGCGGAGCAAGCGTCGCCACGAGAGTGGACTGGCTCGGGTTCAGCGCGCCGTTGCCGGCGCCCGCGATCGTCGCCGCCACCAGCGCGACGGCCGGCGATCCGGCCACCGCCAGGCCGGCGTACCCGGCGGCCAGTGCCACCCCGGCGCCCGCCGCGACCGCGCGCGCCCCGAAGCGGTCGATGAGCTGGCCCGCGAACGGCGCGGACACGATCGCGACTCCGGTGATCAGCCCGACGACGAGGCCGGCCACGCCCAGGCTGAACCCGCGTCCGTCGTGTAGGTAGATGACCTCGAAGGGCAGGACAGCCCCGTAGCCGACGTAGTTCAGGAAGATGCCGAGTACGACGAACCACAGCTGGCGCGAGAGATCCACTCAACGACGGTCAGGTCTACCCCTACCGGAGGGTCAAGCGCGCTCCCCCGTGGTTTGGAAGACCGGCCAGCAGATTTCTGTCAGGTGACGGGACTCGTCGTCGGTTTCGAACGCGGACACCAGATACTGCTCGCGGATCGGCCCGTCGACGCCGATCTCCCGTTCCGCAACGTAAGTGCCCAGCGCGCCGTACGTCTGGTCCAGGTCGGCGAAGCCGCCCTTGTGCACGGCCACGGCCAGCTCCGCCGCCGGAACTTCCCGCATCCGCGTCCGGCCACCCGCGCTGACCTCACCGGCGACCGGGACATAGGCGACGACCTCGCCGCCGGAGTCGAACGCGAAGTAGTCGGCCGGGTACAGCGCGGCGCGCGGCCCGGCCGGCGGCATGGCGGCCGCCGCCAGTGCGGCGTCCAACTCACGGAACGCCGCATCCCACCACGGATCCAGGTCGGCCGCCGACACGTGGCCGGAGATCGTCAGGGCCAGCAGCGGCCCCACCGTCCGGTGCTCGACCGCGATGGGTGCGGGCGGCCTGTCCAGCAGCGCCCGCAACGAGGTCACCACGGACTGCGTCTCGACGAGCTGTGACTCCATCCGCTGCAAGTGCGCGACGATCAGCTTGTTGCGGGTCGGGACGTCGGGCGCCTGCAGCACTTCCTTGATCTCGTCGAGTGGCATACCGAGATCCCGGAACCGGCGGATCACCTGCGCGATCGTCACCTGACCGGGCTCGTAGAAGCGGTAGCCGGAGGCCGGGTCGATCTCGGCCGGCTCGAGCAGCCCCAGATCGTGGTAGTGCCGCAGGGCCTTGATGCTCAGGTGGGTCATCCGGGAGAAGTCCCCGATGGCAAGTCGTACCCGCATGCGGCGATCGTCAGCGTAGGCGGCCCAATGGCGCAACCTCGGAGAGGGTACTTCGGTCGGTCACGAACCAGACTGAGGAAGCATGACGCAGACTCGCGTCGCACGAGCGCCGAGCCCGACCCAGCAGGACCGGCAACCGCAGGGTACCTCCCTCTTCGTCACGGGACAGTTCCCGCGCCGACGCTGGCTGGTCATCCTGCTCGGGTTGCTGGGCGGCTTCGCGTTGACCGTCGTGTGGTCGGCTCAGTTCGTGGACCAGACCATCGGCGACAACGTGGCCAACACGCTGCTCGGACGCGACGCCAAGGAGACGCCCATCGCCGGTGTCGTTGCCGGGATCCTGTTCGCGTTCGTATCCGGCATCGCCGGTACCTTCACCGCCTGCAACATCGCGGCCTTTGGTGCCGCGGCCCCGATGGTCAGCGGGGCTACGACCCGCCGAGGTCGATTCCAGCGCACGCTCCAGCCGGTTGGCTGGCTCGCGGTCGGGATCATCCCGGTCACGGCGGTGTACGGGGCGATCGTCGGCCTCGTCGGCACCCGGATGCCGCAGTTTTCGACGGCCTCGAACACAGCCGGGCTGTCACCCCGGAACATCCAGTCGATGGTGGTGTTCGGCGCCGTCGGGCTAATCATGGTCTACATTGGACTGTCGGCGGTGGGGATCGTCCCCGACCCGTTCGCGAAGATCTCCAAGCGCTTCCCGAACGCGCCAATGGTCTTCATGGGCATGCTCATCGGCGCCTTCCTCATCGGGCGCCCGTTCGCGCTGTTCCGGCAGATGTTCCGGGACGCCGCGGAGAGCGGGAACCCGCTCTACGGCGCGGCGGCGTTCACACTGCAGTCGCTCGGCAACATCCTCATCCTGGCGCTGTTGTTCCTCATCCTGGCTTACGGCACCGGCGGCCGGTTGCAGCGATGGTTCGCCGCCAAGCCGAGCCGCGTCGCGACCGCAACGGCGATCGCGTTCCTCGTCGCCGGGGCGTTCACGTTCCTCTACTGGGACGTGCGCGTGCTCGCCCGGCGGGACATCATCCCGTTCTATCCGGCCGCACCCTGGTCCTGAACGGCTGTCGTCAGGAGGGACGCCAGGATCGGAAAGCTCGGATACGTTCGACGATCAGCGTACTGGCCACGGTAGTAGCAGTTCCAATAGCTGGTTGCACGCTGCCAGGTCACGGCGATGAACTCTCGGTTGGCCGCCGCGAAGTCCCCGTAAACCGTGTGGATCGCGGTGCCCGGTTGGTCGAGGTCGACCATCTCTGATCGGACCGCCAGCACGATCTGCACGACGTACTCGCCGAGCAGTTGCACGACGAACGGGCAAACCCAGCTCAGCGCGTGCCGAACGACCGCCTCGGTGTGACGTTGGCGCACGTATCCGTTGTGGTGCCTGGTGTAGAGGCACGCCAAGACCGTCTGCTGCGTCGGCGACAGGCGTTGCACCTCGAGTGGCGCCGGCTCGTCGTTGTAGATGCGGTACGGGATCGACACCGTCTGGCCATCCACCCGCGCGGCGAACGGCGCCGCCGGCTTCAGCGGTGAGGATGGCATGATCGACACGGCCGCGGCCACCTCGGGCCGTACCGCCGCTGGGAACGCAGCCCCGTACGCCACCTCACGAGCGTAGCGAGCAACCGAGTGCATGCCCGGGTGTGTCGATGGGTACCAAGAGTGCATGATTTGGAAGGTTCTAGCGCGCTGGGCTATCGCGGTCATAGCCGTCCCGCTGGCGGTGGCGGGTGTCCGGAAGCTGAGCGACGCGGTGGAGACCCGGCGCGGATCCAACCGCGCGACGCGGCTCATGCGCAAGTCCGCTGACTCGGTACAGACCCTGTTCGGCCGGCCGAAGCGCCGCCGCCGGTGGTGGCGAAGGTAGCCTGCCTCCAACCCGGCTCGGCGGCCGATGTCGTGTCACCGGGGTCGTCCGCATACTGATCTGCATGCGCGTGCACGCACCCGTCGTGGAGCAGCCGTCGTGCCGATGGACTGCGCCGCCGCCGGCCGTCGAGGAGGCGCTCGTCTCGCCGGGCCAGCCGTTGGACGCCGGTACCCGTACCGCGATGGAAGCCGACCTCGGTCACGATTTCCGGCGGATCCGCGTACACACGGATGCCCGGGCGGACGCCTCGGCCCGCGCGGTGGGTGCCCTGGCCTACACGGTGGGGTCCGACGTGGTGTTCGCGGCGGGCCGCTACCGGCCGGAGGCGCCCGGCGGGCGGTGGTTGCTCGCGCACGAGTTGGGCCATGTGGCCGAGCACGACGGCGAGGACGAGCCGGTCCTGCACCGGTTCGCGCCGTTCGAGTTCATCGGCGACATCTTTTCGGTCGGCCCGGGCCAGGCGATCGCCCGGCTCTTCGGTGAGGGCACTTTCTCCACCGAGGAGCTGCTGGCATACCTGGAGAAGCTCACGAAAGAGGGGCAGCCCGAGGGGCGGTACGACAGCGACAACAAGGCGCGCGCCGTCGTCCGGCTGTGGAAGGCCGGTGACCGGAAGATCCAGCTGACAGCGCAGCTGAAAAGGCTGCTGGTCGTCGAAATGTTGGCGGGAACGACGACTCGCGGCGACGCCGAGGGAATCCTCGACCTGCTCGAACGCAGCTTCCCCGAGGACGTCACGGTCATCTTCGGCCCGGGCGGTGTCACGCCGAAGGACCTGTTCGACTCGTTCGCCGCAGCCGATCAGGGCCGCCTGCAACAGTTCTTCGACCAACGCGTCGAGGGCGGCCTGCAGACCGCTCTTACGGGCAAGGTCAAACCAACCGGCGGCGTGACCGTGGCGCCGTTCCTCAACGACGAGACGCTGCGCCGGCGCTGGTTGGCCGGCCTGGACAAGGGCCTCAACCTACTCACCGGGAAGATCGCGGCCGGCGAATGCGCCTTTCCGAAGAAGAACGAGCAGGACTTCGACAAGACCAACTGGAAGCTGGACAAGTCCCAGGCCCGACAGGAGGAACGAGTCAAGTTCAACCGTCAGGGCATCGCGCCGATCAGCGCGGCGCCGTTCCAGGCGGTCGATCTGCTGTTCAACAACCTGGACAAGTGGACCTGCGACTGCCGGCTCTTCGGCGAGCTGGCCATGCTGTTCGCCTGGCACGAGGCGCTCGCGGACAGCCCGGTCGCGTTCAACAACAAGTTCGCGAACCTCGTACTGACCACCGAGACGACCACCGGCCTCGAGCGCGAGGTGATCCAGACCGACCCGGCCGCCGCTCTGGAAGACCCGTCGCTCGACACCGATCGGCTGTGGAAGGAAGCGCCCGTCGGCACCAAGGTCGCCTGGCAGAACGAGAGCAAGGCGGCCAAGGCGCCGTTCGAGTTCGAGCACGCCATCAAGACGTTCCACTTTGGACCGGGCCGGGACGAGCTGTACGCGGCGCACCCTTTCTCGACGCCGCGGAAGCGTGACCTGACCGAGAAGGAGATCGTCGAGGCGCTGGCTCAGGCGGCCCCGGACTTCCCGTGGACGTACGAGGTCACTGCCACGACGCTGACGGAGCTGCCCGCGGAGGGCGTCGACGCCGCGATCGTGCTGACCCTGACTCCCTTGCAGGGCAAGCGGTTCGCGGACCGGAACGAGTTCCTCGACTCGGCGCCGATGCTCTCGCTGCGCAAGCAGGCAAAGCAGGATCCGGATCGGTTTTCCACAATCATCAATCTGATCCTGAAGCACACTCGCACCACGACTGCCAAGGACACGGAAGCGTACGTGACGAGAAACATCATCCGGTACAAAATCGAAATACCGAAATGATCACGTGCGAGACAGCGCGACCTTCAGCGCACCGGATCGGGCAGGATCGGCGAACACGTCGTACGCGGCCATGAAGTCGTCGAGCGTGAACCGATGCGTAATCATGTGGCTGACGTCGAGTTGACCCGCACCGACCATCGTCAGCAGCGTCGGCGTCGAGTACGTGTCGACCAGACCGGTGGTGATTGTGACGTTACGGATCCACAGATCCTCCAGGTGCAGGGTCGCCGGTTTGCCGTGAACGCCAACGTTGGCCACCCGTCCGCCCGGCCGCACCAGAGACGTACACATCTCGAACGTCTGCGGCACGCCCACCGCCTCGATGGCGACGTCGGCGCCTAGCCCGTCGGTGAACGACCGGACCGCATCCACAACGTCGTTGTCCGGAGCGAGCACCACGTCGGCGCCGATCTGCTTCGCGGCCTGCCGCCTGCTGTCCGCCTTGTCGATAGCGACGATCCGGGCCGGAGAGTCCAGGCGCGCCGTCAGGATCGCGGCCAGCCCGATCGGGCCCGCGCCGACGATGACGACCGTGTCCCCTGGGCGCACGTGCCCGTTGAGCACTCCCACCTCGTACGACGTGGGCAGAATATCGGCCAGCATGACCGCCGACTCGTCGGACACATTCGAGGGCAGCCGGTACGTCGACAGATCCGCGAAGGGGATCCGGGCGTACTGCGCCTGAACGCCGTCGACCAGATGTCCGAGGATCCAGCCACCGCCGTTTCGGCACTGGCCATAGCTACCGATCCGACAGTACCGACACACCCCGCACGCCGAGATGCAGGACGCCAGAACGCGGTCGCCAGGGTTGAGGCTACTGACACCCGCGCCAACCTCCACGACGGTCCCCACTGCCTCGTGACCGAGGATTCGTCCCGCCTGGACGGCCGGCACGTCGCCGCCGAGAATGTGCAGGATCACCCACGAATACACGTCGCCAGCTATGTCAGCTTCGCGCCAACGGCATCCGTGCCGCAGTGCCGGACCGCTCCAGTACGCGGGCACTTGGTCCCGATCCGGACATCACCCGCGCGAGTTCGAGGTAGAACAGGGGTATGCAGCACTACACCATCGCAACCGTCGCCGAGCAGTACTCCGACTTCCGCCGCGTCCTGTGGACAGGTGACCACAGCCAGCTCGTCATCATGACGATTCCGGCCGGGGGCGAGATCGGGGAGGAGGTGCACGAGGTGGACCAGATCCTGACCTTCGTCAGCGGGGTGGGCGAGGCCATCGTCGGCGGTGAACGACGCGATGTCGCACCGGGCGACTTGGTTGTCGTACCGGCCGGGACCAAACACAACTTCCGTAACACCGGTCCGAATCCACTGGTGCTGTACACGGTCTACGCGCCGCCGGAGCATCGCGACGGTGTCGTGCACCGCACCAGAGAGGAAGCCGAGGCGGCCGAGAAGGCCGGCGAGGACGAGCCGCCCCGCTAGCGCCGCGCACGGCCTGGCTGCCGGGCTCAGGCTTCGATGATCGCCGCGTCCAGCGACGCTTCGATCCGGTCGACCGTCTCGTCCGGCGACAGCGAGCTGGTGTCCAGCCAGAGCCCGATCCGCGGTAACCCGCGCAGTTCGGCGTCGAGGTGACGCCAGGTGTCGAAGACGTGCTTGTCACGGCCTGCGTCGCGGTGGCGCACCACTTCGATGTCCGGAACGAGCTGCACCATCGCCAGCGGCCGGGTCTGCAGCAGGGTGCGGTAGGTGTCCAGGACGGACACGGCGGCGACGACATCGTCGATGACCGCCACGAACCCGCCGGCGGCGAAGGAGTCGGCCAGCAGGCAGATATTCCGACGACGCAACGCGAGCTGGACCGTTGCCTCGTCAGCGGGCGGGCCTTGCGGTGGGACCAGACCGTTGACGATGAAGTGGTGACCGACGTGGTCGCCTTCGATGTGCACCGACCTGGTGAACCTGGAGGCCAATAGCCGAGCGACGGTCGACTTTCCGGCGCCCGGTATGCCGGAGATCAGGACCACGGAGATGCGCACTGCTATCCGGGCGGGACCTTCGTCGACCATGCCCTTCCGGCCAGCCCATCGTCCACCACCAATATCAGCCGGTCCCCCGATCCGGCGACGGCCGCCGTGCGGTCCGATCCGGCCGGAGCGGGAATCGGCAGGACGACCGACCGCCAGGTCGTTCCGCCATCCGCCGAGGACCAGAGGCCATGGGTGGAGCCATCGGTGGCGGAGACGAAGAGCTCCCCACCGGCCACGGCGACGCCATGGACGGCTGCGGTACCGGAGGAGCCGGTCGACCCGAACCGACCTGCTTGCTGCCACGAGCCGCCCGTGGCTCGCCATGCGCTGAACGCAGGCCCGGCCAACCCGACCGCTACGAATTGGCCGTCCCACGAGACGACGCGCTGCAGATCGTCGTACCCATCGGTCCCTGGCACCTCGACCCGCGACCAGGTCCGGCCGTCGACGGAGGTCCATGCGGCGGGGTCGCGGTCGATGCGGCCCTCGCGCTGAACGCCGCCGACCACCAGCCACCCCTCCGGCCGGGCGACCGCGTCGGAGGCCGAGGTCCGGACGGCCGTGTCGCTGGCCAGTTGCGGCGCCTTCTCGATCAGCTCGAACCCGGTGGCGTCCGGGGAGAGCCAGACAGCGGCGCCGCTGGCCCGGTTGCCGGTGATCAGCCAGCCCGCCGGGCCGACCGAGATGCGCTTGGTGTTGCCCGCGGCCTCGCCGCCGTATTGGGTGAACGCCGCGAGCACTTCGTCGAGCACTCCGTCGGGGCGCAGGTACCACTGGGTCACCCTGGGGTTGCCGTGTGCCCCGCCGCTCTTGGCGCCGACGACGGCGAACTGCCCTTCCCGGCAGGCGGCGGTGTACAGGACCGCCTGCTCACCGTAGAAGGTGCGCGGGTTGAACGTCATCGAGGTCCAGGCCTGACCGTCGCGACTGGACCATGCGGCCGGGCGGCTTGACCCGTCGGGGTTGATGACGGCGCCGACGACGTACCAACGGTCCCCGCAGCTCGTAGCATCGCGCAGAGCCAACCGTCCCTGAGCCCCAGCGGGAACCGGTAGAGACAGCTCCTGCCAGACCGGCCGTTCCGGCTCCGGCTCGGTCGAGTCGCTACTGCTGCACGCCGCCATGGTGAGCAAGAGGAGCACCGCAATCAAACGGGCCATACGCACCAGCCTATTTCCGCCGCGGCCACTCGGCCGCGCGAGCGAATGGTTGCCTGGTCAGGCTGTGGTACACCAGGTTGGTAAGGGTGACCACGTCGAAGACGGGTACCCCGGCACGAGCTTGAATCGCGTGTGCGAACGGCACCAGGTCGGTGCACTCGATGACGATGGCGCCCAGGTCGGGGTTGTCCCGCACCAGCCGGTCGACCTCCCGGAGTGTCTCGCATTCCAACCGATCGGCGTCGATCTCGTCCCGCCTTCCGTCGAGTACCACCTCGCGGAACTCCGGCTGATCCGCCATGCCTGCCACGCATACCGGGATGGTCTCGGCACCGACCGCCGCCAGGTGCCGGGGGGTCAGGGATCGGCTGTCGGCGACGAGTAGCCCGATCCTCTGGTCCGGCCGCAGCATGCGGTACACCGTCGGCAGTTGGACGAGGCTGGACGCGAACACCGGTACGCCGACCGCCTCAGCCAGCTCGCGCTGGAACAGGACGAGGAATCCGCAGCCGCTGGTGATTGCCGCTACGCCAGCGGACTCGAGCTCGCGGGCCGCGCGGCGGAACGGCTCGACGAGGCTCGGGTCGGCCTGGTGCACCACCCGTTCCGGCGTCGCCCCGGCCACCACCTGGTAGGCAACGGGAAAGTCGAAAGTCGACGGGTTGCGGATGTGCCCGGGAAGCTTGGTGAACGAGGTTTCCAGGCAGAGTACGCCGATCGTGACGTCGGTCATCGCGCCGCCGATCCGGCGAACCGGTCGACCCGGAACGGCGCGAGGTCCACATCGGACCGCTGCCCGGTGACGACCTGGGCGACCAGCTTGCCGCTGAACGGCGCGAGTCCCATGCCGAGGTGCCCGTGTCCACATGCGACAGTCAGGTTGGTGAAGCCGTCGACACGGCCGAGATGGGGCCGGCTGTCCGGGGTACCCGGGCGCAACCCGCTCCACGTCTCGATGATGGTCGTACGCTTCAGCCCGGGCAGGTACGACTCGACCGCTCGCCGGATGTCCTCGACCCGCTCAGCGGGGACCGCAGTGTCCATTCCGGACAGTTCCAGCATCCCGGCCAGCCGCAGGCGGTCGCCCAGCGGCGCGACCGCGATGCTGGCCTCGGCGCACAGCACGGGGAGCCGGGGAGTGTCCGGCGGTGCCTCGACGGTGACGCTGTAGCCCTTGACCGGCTGCAGAGCCAACTCGATGCCGAGCCGGCGGGCGCACTCCGCGGACCAGGCGCCCGCGGCGAGGACCACCTCTCCGGCCCGGAAGTCGCCCTGGGCCGTCCGGACCGTGGTGATGGTCCGGGCGGCGACCTCGAACCCCACCACCTCGGCGTGGCTGTAGATCTTCACGCCCAGACCGGTGACCAACCTGGCGAGCTCGCCGAGGGACTCGGGAACTCGTACGTATGCACCCTCTTCGTTGAGCACCGCGCCGCGGATGTCGAACTCGACCCGCGG
>DASRII010000075.1:0-35257 GCA_035650075.1 Micromonosporaceae bacterium
GTGACCATCCACAATGGAGCGCCTTAGGGCACCGGGTTCGGCCGGCCGGCGCGGCGTTCCGCGCCGGCCCGCCGCTCGAGCTCGGCGAGTACACAGTGGACTTTGGCTTCCTCGTGTGGATCGGGCACCCGGGCCCGGAGCGTCAGCGCGAGTCCGAGGTGCTCGGCCGCGACCTCGAGGCTGCCCTCCTCGAGGTAGGCCTGGCCGAGGTTGGCCTGGACGATCGCCTCCTGGTGCGGGTCGGCGATGTCGCGGGCGAGGGCCAGTGCCCGAAACAGGTGGTCGAACGCCTCAGCCAGCTTGCCCTGGCGCAGGTACGCGAGACCGAGACCGTCGAGGGTCTCGGCCTCGTACTGCCGGTCGCCGATGAGCCGGTGGACCTCGAGCGCCCGGCCGAGGTGGTCGAGCGCCTCGGCGGCCTCGCCGCGGAGCAGGGCCGCCTCGCCGAGGCTGTGCAGGACCGCCGCCTCGAGCCTCGGGTTGGCGATCTCCCGGCTGATCTCCAGCGCCGCCGTCAGGTCGCCGATGCCGCCCTCCGGCCGGCCCATGCGCACGTACGTGTGACCGGTGTTGTTCAACGCCAGCGCCACCCCCAGCCGGTGGCCGCTGGCCGTGTGCAGCGCGAGGGCCTGCCGGAACGCGTCTACCGCGTCGTCGAAGCGGCGCAGCCGGCTGTACGCGGCCGCCATGTTGTTGAGAACGTGACCCTCGCCCCGCTGGTCACCACACGCCCGCATCAGCGACAGCGCCTCGGACAGGCTCCCGAGTGCGGCTTGGAACTCGCGGGTCATGATGCGAGCCACGCCGAGCGCGCTGTGCATGAGGCCCCGGGCGGCCGGGTCACCGAGCCGGTCCGCGGCGCCGACCGCGATGCGGCACATCTCGACCCGCTCGCGCCAGTGACCGCGCGAGTCGTAGAAACCCGTCAGCAGGTACGTCAGCTGCCACGCGACCGTCTCGTGGCCGTGGTCCGCGGCGTACCGGACGATCGGCAGGAGGTTGTCCCGCTCCCCGTCGAGGAAGTCGAGGGCGGCGTGGTGCTCGGCGGCGAACGGCAGCAGCTCAGGCGACCGCGGCGGCGGTACCGTGACCCGGTCCCGGCCCGGCTCGATCACCTGGCATGCCGCGCCGACCGCGGCCAGATACCAGTCGACCAGCAGCGCGCTCGCGTCCGTCCGGTGCGTCGGCGACTCGTCCAGTTCCGCGCACTGCCGGGCGAACAACCGGACGAGGTCGTGGCACCGGTACCGGTCGCGCGCCGCCGGGATCGCCAGGTGCACCGCGGCCAGCTCGGTGACCGCCGCCGTGGCCGCGGACACCGGGATGCCGGTGAGTGCGGCGGCCACCGGCCCGCTGAAGGTCGGCCCGGGATGCAGCCCGAGCAGCCGGAAGACGCGCGCCGCCGGCCGGCTCAACGCTTGGTACGCGCTGGCGAGCACGGTCCGTACGCTGCGCGAGTCCCCGTCCACCGCCAGCACGTCGAGCCGGTTCGCGCCGGCCAGCTCGGTGACGACGTCCCGGATCCGCCGCTCCGGGTGGCCGACGAGCTTGGCCGCCGCGATCCGCAACGCGAGCGGCAGCCCGCCGCACAACCGGGCCACCTCCGCCGCCGCGTCCGGATCGTCGGCGACCGGATCCCGACCGAGGACGTTTGCCAGCAGGTCGACCGCCTCGCCGTCGGTGAGCACGTCCAGCACTATCGGGAGTACCGCGTGCCGCGTGGCCAGTGCGGTCATGCTGTTCCGGCCGGTCACTACGACCAGATTCGACGGGCTGGCCGGGATGAGGGGCACGATGCCGTCGGCCGCGGGTGCGTTGTCGAGTACGACGAGGATGCGCTTGCCGCTCATCAGGGACCGGTACAGGCCGGCGCACTCCGCCGGGTCCGCCGGGATGCGGTCGCCGGGCACGCCCAGGCTGCGTAGGAGGTGGGCGAGCGCCTCGGCCGGTACCAGCGCCGCCTGCGCGTCGTGGCCCCGCAGGTCGAGGAACAGTTGGCCGTCGGGGAACCGGTCGGCGACGGCGTGCGCCCACTGCAGGGCCAGCGCGGTCTTGCCTACGCCGGCCGGCCCGGAGATGACCGCGATGCCCGCGTCCGGCCCGGTGGCCAACAATCTGTCCAATGTGGCCAGTTCCCGGCTCCGGCCGGCGAAGTGGCCGACGCGGGCCGGTAGCTGTGCCGGTACCGGCATCGCCGTGGTCGCTCGGGCCATCGGCTCGGACGGGTCCAGGTCCGGCTCCCGGCGCAGGATCCGGGTGTGCAGCGCCGCCAGCTCGGGGCCGGGGTCGACGCCCAGCTCCTCCGCGAGCCGGGCACGCAAGCGCTGGTACGCATCGAGCGCCTCGGCCTGCTGACCGCAGCGGTACCGGGCCAGCATCAACAGCCCGACCATGCGCTCGCGAAGCGGATGTGCCACCAGCAGGCGCTCCAGCTCGCCGACGGCCGCCGCGTGCCGGCCCAGCCGAAGCTCGGCCGTCCACAGATCCTCGACCGCGGTCAGCCGCACCTCGGTCAGCCGCTCCACCTCGGCGGCACCCCAGCCGGTCGGCTCGGCATCCGCCAGAGCGACCTCGGACCGCCACAGCGCCAGCCCTTCGCGCAGGTGGTCGGCTGCCCTGGCCGCGGCGGTGGTCAGCTCGGCCGCGCCGAGCCGGGCCAGGTCCTCGAACCGCCAGGCGTCGACGGCATCGGCCGGCAGCATGAGCGCGTACCCCGACTCCCGGGTCACCACGACGTCCGGCAGGCCGCACGCCTCGAGCGCCTGCCGGACCCGCGCGACGTAGCTATGCAACGACTTGACGGCGGTACGCGGCGGTGCGTCGCCCCACAGCGCGTCGACGAGCCGCCAGCGGTGCACCACGGTACCGACCCGCAGCGCGAGCAGGCCCACCACGGCACGCTGCCGCACCCCGACGAGCTGCGCCGCTCCGGTCGGGCCGATCACCTCGACCGGCCCGAGCACGCGCACGTCCGGCACGGCGGAGGGCACCACGGCCCGCCTCCTCTCCCGCCCGAGAGGCGTACAACCGACGACAGCACGGTAACAACCCCGGTACAACCCTCGAGTCGGTCGATCGACACATGCGCCACCGAGCCGCCCTGACCATCCCGATCGCCGTGGTACGGCGGGCGCGGACCCCGCTGCACGAACAGATCGCGGCACAGATCGCGGGAGCGGTCCGGGGCGGCGCACTGCCCGGCCGAACCCAGCTTCCCTCGACCCGTACGCTGGCCGAATTGCTCGGGGTCTCGCGGGGTGTCACCGAGGCGGCGTACGACCTGTTGATCTCCGGCGGCTTCCTCGACGTCCGCCCCGGCTCGGGGACGTTCGTACCGGCGCGGCACCCCCTGGACCCGCCGCCCGCTCTGGTGGAGACCGATTCGTCCATTGTGGACCTGCGGCCGGATCGGTACTGCGCCGACGCCTTCCCGCTGTTCGCGTGGCGGTCGGCGTGGCGGCGGGCCAGCTTCGGTCCACCGCCCGCGGGACCACTCCCCCCGCTCGGCGTCGCGGAGCTGCGCCGCGCGGTAGCCGAGCACATCCGCCGGACCCGAGGCGGCTACCCGCCCGACGGGGAAGTCGTGATCACCGGCGGTACCGCGCACGCGCTGCGCCTGGTGATGGACGCGCTCGGGCTCGACGGACCGCGGGTGGCGGTCGCCGAGCCCGCACCTCCGGCCGTACCGCGATCCGTCTTGGGGGGGCCGGCAGGCGTACCCGTCGACGCCGAGGGCATCCGGGTGGACGCGATCCCGGCCGACTGCCGGGCTGTCGTGGTCGGGCCCGACGGGCAGCACCCGCTCGGCACGATCCTGTCCGCCCGGCGCCGGTACGAGCTGGCCGAGTGGGCCCGGTGCACCGGCGGGCACGTGATAGAGACCGCCTGTGACCGGGTACCCCGACCGGCGGCCAGCCCGCTCCCCCGGCTCGGGTCCATTGTGGTCGGTGGGTTCGCGGAGCTGTTCACTCCGGCGCTCGAGCTCGGCTACGCCGTCATGCCCCGGGATCTCGCCGGGGTAGTCGCCGAGCGGATCGCCGACCGAGCCGAGCAGCCGCCGTATGTCACCCAACTGGCGTTGGCCGCACTGCTCGACAGCGGTACGGCGATCCGCCTCATGCACCGGCTCGCCCGGCGGTTCGCGCACCAACGCAGGATCGTGGACGCTGTTCTATCCACAATAGACAGTCATCCGATGGACACGGCCGTGCTGCCGTTGCGTGACAAGGAGCCCGAGGAGGCGGCCGCCGACCTGCTCGACCTGGGCGTACGGGTGGCGACGCTCGCGCCGTACTACTTCGCGGCGGAACCACCGCCAGCTCTCGTCCTCGCCTACGGGCACCTGCCGGACGCGGCATTGCGACGTGCCCTGACGGTGATCAGGGCCGAGGCAGTCCGATCGGGTTGGGGAACGGCATAGCGTCGCTCGACGCCCGGGCCAGCGGCCGCAGCAACTCGGCCAACCGCGCGGTCTCCGCCTCGCCCAGCGCCTGCCAGACCTCACCACCCAACCGGTCGGTGACCGCCTCGACTTCGTCGTACGCGGCCCGGCCAGCGGCTGTCGGCGTACCGTCGTCGGCCAGATATCCGCGCGCGGCGAGTGCGGCGCGGGCGGCGGCCCAGTCCTCCTCGGGCCAGCCGCGTGCCGGTCCGTAGATCTCGGGATAGTTCTCCAGCGCGGCCTTGAGCACTACCGCCAGGCAGCCGGCCAGGCCCGCCGCGACCAGCGCGGCAACGTGCCCATCCCCGCGGTGTTCGCGCAGCGTGGTGGTGGCCTGCCAGAGCCGGGCCAGCGGGTCGGTCGGCGGCGGCAGCGCCGCGTTCGCCGCGCCGAGCGCGCGCCCGCTGGTGCGGGCCAGGCCCGCGGCCCGCTCGGCCAGGTCGGCCGCTTCTGCCACGTCGCGGTCGTCCATCGATCCGGCGAGGGTACGCAGGGCGGCCGTCGCGCCCTCGGCCCGGGCGACGAGTGCCTCCTCCGGCGTCGCCCGGGTCCACACGTCCGGGATCGCCCGCTGCACCATCTGCGGTGCGAACGAGTTGAACAACGCGATGACCGGCGCCGACTCGACGCGCCCGAGCGGTGCCGCGCGGCCCGCGAAGTACCCGCGCCAGAAGCCCCGCAGCCCGGCCGCCTCGAACGCGGCCCGCGCCTCGGGGGCGAAGTACGTCACCGCGTGCACCGGCTCGAAGAGCACCCACATGTTCCGCGCCACCTGGTCCGCCATCCCATGATTGTGCCGCCTCGTGACACAGTGGCGACATGCCGCGAACCCTCTACCGCGATGCCGCCCTGGCCGACGGCACCGGACCGGACCTGCGACTCGGCGTGAGCCTGCTGGTCGACGGCGACCGGATCGAGTGGATCCGTCCGGCAGACGACGAACCCGACCCCGGTGCGGACGTAGAGGTGATCGATGCGTCCGGCTGCACGGTCGTACCGGGGCTGGTCGACAGCCACAGTCACCTGACGATGCCCGGTGGGGCGCACTGGATCGACCGCGGGTTCGATCCGCCCGAGCGGTTGCTGCGCGTGGCCGAGGACAACGCCCGGCTGCTGCGCTCGGCCGGGGTGCGCTGGGCCCGCGACGTCGGGTCGGTGACGCGGACCGATCCGGTCGACGGGCGTACCCGCGGACTGGCCCTCGGCGTGCGGGACCGCTGGGCGGGCCGGCGCGAGTACCCGTACGTGCGCGCGGCGGGTACCTGGATCGCGCGTACCGGAGGGCTGCCGGCCGCGCTCGGTATCGAGGTCGACGACGGCGACGGCCTGCTGGCCGCCGCGATGCGCCAGCTCGACGACGGCGCCGACTTCGTGAAGCTGTACCTCGACGGACCGGACAAGGAGACCGCACCGTTCACGGTCGACGAGGTGCGGGCCGTGGTGAACGCGGTACACCAGCGGGGCGCGCGCGTCACGGCGCATTCCGGTCTGCTGCCGGGCGCCCGGGTCGGCGCCGAGGCCGGCGTGGACTCCCTCGAGCACGGCTTCCAGCTCGACGCCGATGTCGCGAACACGATGGCGGCCAACGGGGTGGCACTGGTGTCGACGCTGGCCGTGGTGGAGTCGTGGCGCACGTTCGCTCGTACCACGACCATTCCGCGCTTTGCCGAGCCGGCCGGACGGGCGCAGATAGCCGCACGGCGGGAATGGGCCCACGAGAGTGTACGGCTGGCCGCGCGCGCCGGCGTCCTCATCGCGACGGGTACCGACTTCGGCGGCGGCTCGCTGCGCGCCAACCAGTTGGCGTGGGAGATCGAGTGCCTGGTGACCGCCGGCCTGCCACCGTGGCAGGCGCTCGCGGCGGCGACCCGTAACGGCGGGACGTTGCTCGGCGAGCCGGAAGCGGGCGTCATCCGGGAGGGCGGTCCGGCCGACTTCGTGCTCGTACACGGCGATCCGTTGTCCGATCCCACCGCGATGTGGCGCGTCTGGCTGGTCCCCTAGAGGACTACTCGGTGCCTCGATCATTGGACGGTTACCGTGATCGCCTGACCGTAGATTCGGGGCAACCGTCCAATGATCTAGTTCAGTTCGCGCGGTCTACCCGTCGAACCTGCCGTCCTTGACGGAGGCCACAAATTCTCGCCAAGCCATCCGCCGGAACCCGAGCACTGGGCCTGTGCGATCTTTCGAATCTCTCATCCGGACTCTAGGACGCCCCAGGGCGACCTCGACACACGCAGTAGCTTCCTGAGATCGAGAACTCTTCACCCAATCGGTGGTGGATGAGGTGGGCGCACAATCAGATATCATCGTTACGACTGGCCTCTCGGGTAGTTGCTGGGTAGCTGTCGCTAGCGTTCTGGCGCACGAGCGGTCAGTCGGATGGCGCTCTGCTCACTACAGGGCGCCATCCCCTTTTACGAACCGCATCGGGCTCGGTATTCCATCGCTGAAGCCCAAGCCCCTCCGAATAGACCGAATGCATTGGTCGCCGACTTGGTAAAGGACTGGGCGTGCCGACTCAGCGTTAGACGACGTAGGTTCCTGCGTCACCTCCTCGGAAGACCCTGGGCACGAGGTGGGCAGGTTGCGTCGATCGCCCCCGTGCAACATACGATATACACCATTTGTATGTATCAGAGCAAGCCCCAAACATGCAGAGTCGGCCTACCCAGCACCCAGGAGTCGGCGGAGCGCTAAACTAGAAGCTTCACCTCGCAGTCGTGTTTGATGTAGCGTCTCCGCGAATTTCGTGGCTGCACGGCGTGTCTCTTGCCCGTATCGCGCATCTAGCGCGGAAGATGCTCGTGAACGCAGTCGCGGTCGTCCGCTGATGTCGACGAGTGGTCACCCCCTGCGGCGATGACCTCTCCAGTAATGGAGGGTCGCTTTGTCCACACCGAGAGAGTTCCTCACGTCGTCCAGGGGAACCGAGCGAGTCAACGCTTCCCTGGCTAGCAAGGCTGCGGCCGCGCTAGAGACAGTCGTGCGACGAGTTCTACAAACTCATAGCGATGACCTCCAACAATGGAGGTCGCTTTGTCCACACCAGGAGACTTCGCCCTCGCGTCGTCCAGGGGAAGTGAGCGAGTCAACGTTTCCCTGGCTAGCAAGGCTGCGGCCGCGCTGGAGACGGTGGTGCGAAGGAGTGCTACTACGAAGACGGACGTCATCAATCGGGCCCTGGTTGCTTATGCCTTTCTCGACGAGCAACTGGACGCCGGTGGCCAACTGATCATCAGAAGGTCGGACGGACGCGAACAGTTACTGCAGTTCCTCTAGCGGTCGTAGCGGTCGGGCGTCATCGTGACGCCCGACCGCGTTCGCTGAGCCGCGAGCCCCAACACGTCAGCCCAGCAGCCAACCGTGCTCGACGGCGAGCCGGACGGCCTCGGCGCGCGTACGCGCACCGGTCTTGGCGATCGCGCTCGACAGGTAGTTGCGTACTGTTCCCTCGGACAGGTGCAGCTCGGCCGCGATGTCGGCGGCGGTCTTGCCGTCCGCGGCCGCGCGCAGCACATCGGCCTCCCGCAACGTCAACGGGGACTCCCCGTGGGCGAGCGACTCCGCGGCCAGCGTCGGGTCGACGACCCGGAGTCCACTGTGGACGCGCCGGACCGCGTCGGCCAGTTGGCGGGCTGGGGTGTCCTTCACGACGAACCCGCTCGCGCCCGCGGCCATCGCCTGCCGGAGGTAGCCGGGGCGGCCGAACGTGGTCACCATCAGCACCTTGCAGCCGGGCAGAGCCGCGCGCAGCTCACGGGCCGCGGCCACCCCGTCCAGCCCCGGCATCTCGACGTCGAGGAGCGCCACGTCGACGGCGTGTGTGCGGGCCGCCTCGACGACCTCGTCGCCCCTCCCGACCTCCACGACGACCTCGAGATCGGACTCCAGGTTGAGTAGCGCCGCCATCGCTCCCCGCACGAGCGCCTGGTCATCCGCGAGCAACAGCCGGATCATGAGACCCCCCGTGGATCGAGGACTTGTGCACACGAATCGGAGATCAAACCATGTGCACAAGTCCTAGATCGACGGTGGAGGGTCACGGCGCCTCCACGTAGACGCGGAAGCCGGTACCTTCCCGACGGTCGCCGATCTCGATGCGGGCACCGGCCGCCAGTGCTCGGTCGCGGAGGCCGTCGAGTCCCTGGCCGGTATCGGCGACCGGTCCGCCGCGCCCGTTGTCCAGTACCTCGACACTGGTCGGGCTGAGCCGGACCGTGCAGCTGGTCGCGCCGCTGTGCCGGACGAGGTTCGTCACGCTCTCCCGGATCGTCCAGGCGAACAGCTCACGCCAGCGCGTCGGTACCTCGTCGGCGACCGACGGCAGATCAGCCTCGATCCCTGCCGCGTCCAGCGCGGCCCGCGCCGCGGCGATCTCACCGGGCAGCGACACCCCGCGCAAGCCGAGCGCCGTGGACCGGACGTCCGCCAGCGCGTCCCGGGAGAGCACTTCGAGGTCCCGCAGCTCGGTACGGGCGCGATCCGGGTCGAGGTCCAGCAGGCGGGCGGCCAGCTCGGCCTTGACGGTGATCACGGTCAGCGAGTGGCCGAGGATGTCGTGTAGGTCGGCCGCGATCCGCGAGCGCTCCTCCTCCACCGCCACCGCGGCGAGCCGACGCTGGGCGTCGAACAGCTGCTGGTTCCGCTCGAGGACGGTACGCAGGCCCCACACCGCGAGGCCGCCGAGCGCGACCGCCAGCCCGTACCCGTGGTCCTGCCAGCCCGGTACCACCCGGGGCAGCCCCTCGGCGAATACGAAGATCACGAGTCCCGCGGCCAGCGCCTGGCGGGTCGGCAGGCTCATCCCGGCGGCGGCGGTCACGAACACCGCCGCGGCCAGCGCGCGAACCCCGGCCCCGGGCATCATCGCGACCACGAGCACCGCCAGCGCGACGAGGATCAGCCAGCGCTGCCGCAGCGGGGTCGGTTCGCCGGTCAGCGGGTACCGCCGGCCGCGCGAGACCGCGTAGAGGTAGAGCACGCAGAAGATGCCGAGCGCGACGAGCCCCAGTACCTGCTGCCAGCCCGACGCATCCACGACCAGCACGCGCAGCGTCTCGGCGAGATAGATCAGCCAGATGGCGCCGAGCAGGAGCCTCGAGCCGGACCGCGGGAGGCGGTCCGGACCCGAGTTGACCATGCTCATGCCCCCACGGTATCGCCGATCACGTCCGGGCCGTGTCGCGGCGAAACCGCCACGCGGCTCCGGCGCTGAACAGCAGCGTCCAGCCCACGACGTTGAGGACCGCCGCCATCATCGATCCGTCGCCGGTCATGGGGTACCGGACGATCTCGCCCACGCCGTACGCCGGTGTGAACTTGGCGAGGGTCGCGAACGTGTGACCCATCTGGTCGAGCGGCACGAAGAGCCCGCCGGCGAACGCCAGCACCGCCAGCGCCGGCCCCAGGATCTGCATGACGTTCTGGCTCGGCAGCAGGTAGCCCATCAGCAGCCCGAACGCCGCGAACACCAGCGCGCAGACCCAGGCCAGCAGGCCCGTTTCGAGCCAGGTGTACCAGGGCATGCGGGCGCCGCTGAACGCACCCACCACGAACGTCACGAGTACCGACAGCAGGCCCAGCGCCATCGCCACCAGGATCTTGACGGCGATGTACGCGGCCGGCCGCAACGGGGTGAGCCGCAGTTGCCGGCTCCAGCCCGCGGCCCGTTCCAGCGACACCGAAGCGCCGCCGCTGGTGTTCGCCAGCATCGCGCCGTAGATCGCCATGCTGACCGCCACGAAAGCGGTCACGTTGCCCCGACCGACGGTCTCCGCCCGGTACGCCGCGTTCGTGCCGAAGAGCAGGAAGAACACCGGCGGTAGCGCGATCGTGAAGATGAAGATGCGCCGGTTGCGCAGCAGTCTGCGCAGCTCGAGGCCGAGGAACGTGGGCGAGAACCCACCCCACCTCGGCAAGGTTGCGGTCTGTGTGGTCATGCCGGGCCTCCGCTGGTCAGCGCGAGGAACGCGTCCTCGATGTTGCGCGAGGTGATCTCCACGTCGTGGGCGTCGGTCGCGATCAGCAGGTAGCGCGCGACCGCGTCCGAGTCGTCGGCGTGCACGATGACGGTGTCGCCGCGCTGCTCGATCGAGCGCGCGCCGGGCACCGAACCCAGGTCACCGTACGACCGGCCGGGCAGCGTCGCCCGGACGACCCGACCGGTACCGAGACTCTTGATCTCCGCGGGCGTGCCGTCGGCCACGATCCGACCGCGGCGCACGAACACCACCCGGTCCGCGTACTCGTCGGCCTCCGCGAGGTAGTGGGTGGCGAAGATGACGGTACGGCCGGCCGCCGCATCCGCCCGGATCGCCGCCCAGAAGTCGCGACGCCCCTCGACGTCCATGCCCGTCGTCGGCTCGTCGAGGATCAGCAGGTCGGGGTCTGGCGCGAGGGCCATCGCGAACCGCAGCCGCTGCCGCTCCCCGCCCGACAGCGCGCCGACCCGACGACCCGCACGGTCCGCGATGCCCGCCCGGTCCAGCAGTTCCGCGACGGTACGGCCGGAGGCGAACAGCGCGGTCATGAGGCGTACCGTCTCCGCGACCGTGTAGTCGTCGAGCAACCCGCCGTTCTGCAGTACCGCTGACACCATGCCCCGCGCCACCGCCCGCCGCGGCGACATACCGAACACCGTGACCGACCCGCTCGTGGGCCGCGAGAGGCCCAGCAGCATGTCGATGGTGGTTGTCTTGCCCGCCCCGTTGGGTCCCAGCAGCGCCACGATCTCGCCCGGCTGTATCGCCAGCGACACGCCGTCGACCGCGACGACGCTGCCGAACGTCTTGACCGCGTCACGGAGCTCGACCGCCGGAACCCCGAGTGTCACGGGCGGCAGCGATTGTTCCTGTGTTTGTACCAATGTCATGCCACCACCGTGGCTCGCGCCGGCCGGCGGTACGCATGCCGAGCATCACCACCTGGCCATGACAGATGTCATAACTGGATGAGGCCCTGGGCCATCGCGGTCGTGACCGCCGCCGTGCGGTCGGACACGCCGAGTTTGGCGAACGCCCGGAGCAGGTGGGTCTTCACCGTCGCCTCGCCGATGTGCAGCTCGCGTCCGATCTCCACATTGGACAGTCCACGAGCGACGAGCCGCAGGACGTCGACCTCGCGGGCGGACAAAGACTCGGCCGCGGGCCGCCGTACGTGGCGCAGAAGCCGGTTCGCGACCGACGGCGCCAGGACGGTCTCGCCTCGGGCGGCGGCCCGCACCGCATGCAGCAGCTCGACCCGTGACGCGTCCTTCAGCAGGTAGCCGGCCGCTCCCGCCTCGACGGCACGCAGGATGTCGGTGTCGGTCTCGTACGTCGTCAGCACCACGACGCGCGTCTCCGGAGCCGTCGCGAGGATGCGTTCGGTCGCGGACACCCCGTCGCCGTCCGGCATGCGCAGGTCCATCAGGACGACAGCCGGGGCGAGCGCCCGCACCGCGGTGAGCGCCTCGGCTCCGGAGGCCGCTTCGCCGACCACGGCGATGTCCGGTTCACCATCGAGCATTCCGCGTACGCCGGTGCGTACCACCGGATGGTCGTCCACGAGCAGCACAGTGATCACGGCACCGGCACCTCGACCCGTACTGCCGTACCCTCGCCTGGTCCACTATGGATGGACGCGGTACCGCCGACCTGTTCCACGCGCAGTCGCATGCCGCTCAACCCGTACCCCCGCGGGACCGTCGTGGGCGCGAAGCCGCACCCGTCGTCGTGGACCTCGAGCGCGACGGTAGTCGGGCAGAACTCCAGGCGGACCTGGACCGACCGGGCACCCGCGTGCTTGCGGGTGTTGGCCAGCGCCTCCTGCGCGGCCCGCAACAGCACCACATCCACGGCCGTAGGCAGGGCCGCCGGAGCGCCGGTGACCTCGAACGAGGTCTCCGCGCCCGTCTCGTCGGCGAACCGGCCGGCGAGCCGGCGCACCGCGTCCACACAGGACGAATGGGTCAGCGCGTCGGGCGTGAGCGCGGCGACGAGCGCGCGGACCTCGGCCAGGTTCTCCCGGGCGGTCCGCCCGGCCAGCTCCAGGTGCCGGCGGGCGGTGTCGGGCGCCCGATCCAGCTCGGCCTCGACGGCTTGGACCAGCATGACCACACTGGACAGTCCCTGGGCAACGGTGTCGTGGATGTCGCCGGCCAGCCGCTGCCTTTCCGCGGCCACCCCGGCGGCGTGGGATAGCCGCGCCACCTCCGCCCGAGTGGACTCGAGCTCGGCGATGAGTGCCTCCTGCGCGTCGCTACGTCGCAGGGTTCGGATGATGGACGCCGCGACGAACCCGTTCAACACCGTGGCGGCGACCCAGATCGGTACCGGATGCGCCAGCGTGAACGCGATGTCCCGGGTCTCCACCAGCGTGACCGCCGACGGGATCCCGTTCGTCACGATCGTGACGGCGGTCGCCGGGCCGAACGGGAGTGTCATGTACGCCTGCGGTGCGAGCGCGAACAGGATGAACGCCGACCCACCGTTGAGCACCACCGCCGGTATCAGGAGCAGCGCCGCGCCGACCAGGTACAGCCAACCCAGCCAGTCCGCCCGGTTGTCCCGGATGACGCGCCGGCCCAGTAGCACATACCAGACCGCCATCGCGGCGAGCGGGATCACCGCGGCGTCCCGGTCGCCGTCGAGCAAGACAAACACAGTCGTGCCGAGCGCCACCACCGCGAAGTACGCCTCCCAGAGCGGGAACGTGCGTCGCCAGGCGTCCAGCATGTCGGTCACCGCTCCTGCCGACCGCGCCAGCGAAACGTCGTCAGACACAGCACCAGACCTCCGATGCACCACGCCGCAAGGACCATAGCGACCCGTCCATGCTCCCACGCACCCGCGAGTTCCTGGTTCGCCGCCGAATCCGGCAGGAACACCGATCGGAAGCCCTGCGCGAGCCACTTGAGCGGGAACACCGAGCCGAACCTGACGAGGATGTCCGGCAACGTGGTGATGGGAATGACGTAGATGCCCGATACGAAGCACAGCACGAGATACGGCAGCATCATCACCGCCGGGGCGCTGCGCGCGCTGCGGACCAGACCGGTGGCGGCGATGCCGAGCAGTCCGCACCCGGCGACGCCGAGAGTGAACACCCAGGCGAACGTGAGCCAGCGGGCCGGATCGCTCGGCAGTGCCAGGTCGAACAGCAGCATGCCCACTCCGAGCAGCACCATGACCTCGGCCGCGGTGACCACGAACACGAGCACGAGTTTTCCCACGAAGTACGACACCGGTGGCATCGGCAGGCCGCGCAGGCGCTTGAGCGTACCGTCGTCGCGGTCGGTGGCGATGCCGACGCCGAGGTTGACGAACGTCGTAGACGCGATGCCGGCCGCGATCATCCCAGCCGTGAAGAGCTGGCTCGCGCTGACGCCGGTGCCTTCCAATCCGCCGCCGAAGATGGATCCGAGCAACGACAGCAGAACGGCGGGCAGGGTGAAGGTGAATACGACAGCATCGCGCTGCCGGAAGAAGGACTTCAGTTCGATGCCGCCGCGTGCGATGCCGAGCGCCAGTACGTTCACGATGCATCTCCGATCAACTCGAGGTAGATGTCTTCGAGGGACGGGCGGCTGACCGTGAGCCCCGGCACCGGGCCGCCGAACCGCGCCGAGAGCTGTCCCACGACCGCCGCGGGGTCATGGGTACCGGCAGTCCGCTTCTCCCCGTTGTCGAGCCAGGACACCGTGGCGTCCGCGGCCGCCCGGCCACCGAGTGTCGCCGGGTCGCCCTGCGCCACGATCCGGCCGCGAACGATGACCGCCACCCGGCTCGCGAGCACCTCGGCCTCTTCCAGGTAGTGCGTGGTGAGCACGATCGTCGTGCCGTTACCGGCGAGCGCGCGCAACAGCGTCCAGAACTGCCGACGTGCCTCGGGGTCGAAGCCCGTGGTCGGCTCGTCGAGGAACAGCAGTCGCGGGCTACCGACGATGCCGACGGCCACATCGAGGCGGCGGCGCTGGCCACCCGACAGCGTGCGGATCCGGCTGCGCGCCTTGTCCGTCAACCCGACGAGGTCGATCACCTCCGCCGGGTCGCGCGGATTGGGGTAGTAGCGCGCGAAGTGCCGTATGGTCTCGGACACCGTCAGCTCACCGGCATCGGCCGCGTCCTGCAGCACGATGCCGATGTCGAACCGCCAGCGCCGATCGCCGACGCGTGGGTCGATACCGAGCACGCGCACCTCGCCGCCGTCGCGGGACCGGTACCCCTCCAGAATCTCCACCGTGGTCGTCTTGCCGGCCCCGTTCGGACCGAGCAATGCGAACACCTCACCTTCGCCGATCTCGAGGTCGATCCCGTCGACCGCGACGACCTCGCCGTAGCGTTTATACAACCCGCGCACACTCACCGCACTCGTCATACTCCGATCGTGGCGGCCGTACGGGTGCCGGCGGGACGACTGCCGGACGGACCGCGCTGTCCGTCGACCGGTGGACAGGTCTGTCAGACTCTCCACCATGGACAGCGGGCTGCGGGTACTCGGCGGTGGCAGCGGCGAGAGCACTCTCGTGCTGTTGCACGGCCTCGGCGCGACGGCGGACGTGTGGCGCGGCTGGCACCCGCTGCTCGACCGGCGGTGGCCGGGCCGCTGGCTCGCGCCGGACCTGCCCGCCCACGGTGGATCGCCACCGCTGTCGACCTACACGTTCGCTGGTTTCGCGGCGGCGATCGCGGAGATCCTCGAAGCCGACTCCCCCACTGTCGTGTTGGGACACTCGCTGGGCGGTGTGATCGGTCTGACGATGGCCGGCCCCGGGTTCGGCGTACCGGTGCGGGCGGTCATCGGCCTGGGCATCAAGGTCGCGTGGACCGACGACGAACTGCAGCGGGCACTGGCCCTCGCCGAGCGGCCGGTGACCTGGTACCCCTCCCGCGACGAGGCCGCGGCCCGCCACCTGAGGGTCTCCGGCCTGGCCGACCTGGTGCCGATCGACGACCCCGCGCTGGACGCGGGCCTGTCCGAAGAGGACGGCCGGTGGCGGACCGTCATGGACCCGGCCGCGTTCGGGGTCGGTGCGCCGGACATGGCGGGGTTGCTGGCCCGGACCGAGGCACGGGTGGTCCTGGCCCGCGGCGAGCACGATCCGATGAATACCGACGAACAACTGGCCGGATTCGGGGTACCGACCGTCACGCTGCCGGGGCTGGGCCACAACGCCCACGTCGAGAGCCCGGAAGGCACATTCACCCTCATCGAGGCTCTAGACATCGAGTGACATCCATATAAAGCTGCGGGGTATGGAGAACCGCGAAGCACACTCTCTTGCCCACTATGGCTCCAGCCGGCGCGCGCTGCTGTCCGCAGGTGCCGCGACGGCCGCGGCGGCCGTGGCATCTCCAATCGTCGCCGCACCCGCGGCCGCCCACCAGGCGGACGGTCCCGGCGACGCGATCAGACCGCAGCGCCCGGATCGCGACCTGATCCGGCTGTTGGACGAGATCCACGCCGACCGTTTCGAGGCGATCGTCAACCGGCTCGTCGCCTTCGGCACCCGGCACACCCTGTCCAGCCAGACCGACCCGGTCCGGGGCATCGGCGCCGCAACCCAATGGGTCTACCAGCAAATGCAGGAGGCCGCGGCGGCGTCCGGCGGCCGGATGACCGTCGAGCTGCAGTCGTTCGTCCAGCCGGTCGGCCCGCGCATCCCCCAGCCCACGACCATCACCAACGTCATCGCGACCCTGCGCGGGGACACCAGCCCGAGCCGGATGTACGTGATCACCGGACACATCGACTCGCGGGTCACCAACGTGGACGACGGCGTCAGTGACGCCCCGGGGGCCGACGACGACGCGTCCGGCGTCGCGGTGGTTATGGAACTGGCCCGGCTGTTCGCCACCCGGCACACCGAGGCGACGCTCGTCTTCGGCGTCGTCGCCGGCGAGGAACAGGGACTGTTCGGCTCGGCGTTCATGGCCACGCAGTACAAGGCCGCCGGGGCGAACATCCAAGGAATGTTCTCCAACGACATCGTCGGCGCCAGCAGTGCGTTCGACGGGTCGCGGCCGGATCCGCACCGGGTTCGGTTGTTCGTGGAAGGCGTGCCGACCACCGAGACCCCCACGCAAGCCGCGATCCGGCGCGCGGTCGGCGGCGAGAACGACGGCCCGTCCCGCCAGCTCGCCCGGTTCGTCGAGTCCGTCGCCGACAACGACGAGACCGGGATGAAGATCTGGACGATCTGGCGGCGGGATCGGTACCTGCGGGCCAGCGACCACGTGTCGTTCGTCTCGCAGGGGTACCCGGTCGGCCGCTTCACCGAGCCGCGGGAGAACTTCAACCACGAACACCAGGACGTACGGGTCGAGAACGGCATCCAATTCGGCGACCTGCCGGAGTTCTGCGACTTCCGGTACATCGCGCGGGTGGCGAAGGTCAACGCGGCCGTCCTGTGGTCCCTGGCCCAGGCCCCCGGTACGCCGGTCGGCGCGATCATCGACACCACCCAGCTGACGAACCTGACGACCCTGCGCTGGCAGCGCGGTACCGAGCCGGACCTGGCCGGGTACGAGGTCGTGTGGCGGGACAGCGCGGCCCCCACCTGGACCAACGTGATCCCGGTCGGCGACGTCGACGAGGTCACCATCGACCTGTCCAAGGACAACGTCCAGTTCGGCATCCGGGCGGTCGACACCGCCGGTCACCGCAGCCCCGCCGCTACTCCGCAGCGGGGTTAGCCAGAGCTAGCGGGAGGCGTACGCGAGGCCGACCGCTACGAAAACCATCGCGGGGATGGACAGGAGCACGACGAGTGCGGCGTGCGCCAGCCACCACGCGGCCGACCGAGGCTCCGGCCCACCGTCGTCCTCTCCCTGGACCAGCCGGAGCCAGGCCAGGCTCGGCTCGTCGCCCTCGCGGCGCAGCGTGAGCTCCTCGTCCGACAAGACGACCGGACGTGCCCGTCCGTACATACCTCGCACCATAGCCACCTGGCTCGCGGGGGTAAACACTTCCGCCGGTCCACCGCGTCCTTCCGGCATAACAGAATCAGCCGCGAGGGGGGCGAGTGCGGGAGTCGTTCGAGGATTACGTGTCGGGTCGCAGCGGTCAGCTGCTCCGGTTCGCCTATGTGCTGTGTGGCGACCGGCATCTGGCCGAGGACCTCGTCCAGGATGTCTTGGCGCGGGCCGTACGGCGGTGGTCACACATCGAGGCCGACCAGCCGGACGCGTACCTGCGCGCCGCCATCGTCCGGGCGCACCTGTCCTGGAGACGGCGGCGGGCCAGCACGGAAAGCGTGCTCGCCGACCCGCCCGAGCCCGCCGAGTCGGTGCCGGACTTCACGCAACGGCTGGTGGTCCGGGACGAATTGTGGGCGCTGTTGGCTGACCTGTCCCGAACCCAGCGGGCCGTCGTCGTACTGCGTTTCTACGAGGACCTCGACGACCAGCGCATCGCCGAGGTGTTGGGCTGCTCTCCGGTGACCGTCCGGGTACATGCCTCGCGGGCGATGGAGAGGCTGCGCGCCAGCCTCTCCCCGGCACCGGCTCGAGCACAGGGAGAACACGGATGAACCTCGACGAGGAACTGCGCGGAACATTGCACACCCACGCGGACGACGCGCCCGACGGAGCGGGCATGCTGGACGCGGTACGTACCAGGGCAGGCCGGCTCGACCTGCGTCGCCGCCTCGGCACGGCCGGGGTCGCGGCGGTCGCGGCCGTTGCCGTGGCCGTCGGCGTGCCGTACGCCCTCGGCGCTTTCGGGCGATCACAGGACATTCCGGTCGGCGGCGGCCCGGTCGTCGTCGAGACGACCACGAGTCCGCCGCCGCGAGCATCAACGGTCGCGCTCGGACCCCCGGCGTTCACGCCGGTCAGGTTCCCACTCAACCCGACCTGGATACCGCCCGGCGTGGGCCGAGCGACCGAGGGTCGGATCCAGACGGGCCTGGTGCGGCTGGTGTACGAGGGGACGACCTCGGGCATCATCGCGATGGTCAGCGACGAGCTGTACCCGTCGGACTGGACCCCGGCGACCACGACGCAGACGACCGTGAACGGCCGCCCCGCGACGGTGACCACCGGTACCGCCGAAGGCCGGCCGACCGCCCGAATCACCTGGCAGCTGGCCAACCAGAAGTGGGTCGACGTGTCGGTCGTCGGGCAGATCACCGCGGCCCAACTGAAGCAGTACGCCAACGGCCTCGAGGCCCAACCGAAGCCGCCCACGCCGTTGCCGTTCACGCTCGCGCTGGCGCCGGTGGGCTACCAGGTCGCGTACCAGGAGATCTCGGCTACCGAGTTTCACTTCTGCCTGGCGCCCGCGGACGAGGTCAACGGCGACTCCGAGAACCTCGTGTGCACGTCCCGCAACGAGGCCCCGGAGGCACACGGCGGCGAGCCGGTACAGGTCGGCGACTACCCCGGCGAGATCCACCGTGACCACTCGTACGGGCTCGTCAAGCTGGTCGTGTACCGACCCGGGTTCGAGTTCTCGGTAACGGTGAGCGAGGACGGTCCGCTCAACGACGAGGACCTGGTCCGCTTCGCGGCCGGAGTCACGCAGAGCTGAAGCCGGAGGTTATCCCGACTGGTCCCGTCGGTTACCGTCGCTACGCACGGCGGAACGGGCGATGACATCACAGGGGCCACGGAGGGTCGATGCGGCATCTGTCGCTCAACCGTCTCCTCCGTGGCCTCCGCAGCCGACCTCTGCCACATCGCGGGAGCACGGGCTGTGCGGCGACGCGCTGACCGAGGTCGCCGAGGTCGCCGACATCGCCGCCGCGGTAGGCGTCAGATAGCCCCCGTCGCCCCTGGGTTGATCGCCGTCACGATGTCCCGTGCCGCCCGAGCCCCGGACTGCAACGAACCCTCCATGTACCCGAAGAAGCCGAGGTACGTCTGCTCGCCGGCGAAGTACAGCCGGTTGGCGAATGGCGTGCTGAGCCGGCGCCCGATCGTGGTGACCTGGCCGGGTGACGGTACCGAGTACCCGGTCATGATGTACGGGCGGTGCGGCCAGTCGACGAACCGGGTGCGGTCCGGGTTGCCGCCGGGGTACAGCTCGCCGAGCCGCTGCGGGTACATGCGCTCCTCGCGCACGTATTGGCCGCCGGCGTACACCGACAGCCCGAAACCCCCCGGGGCCGGCTGCCCGTGCGTGCCCTCCCAGACCGATCCGAGGAAGTCCCAGATCGCGTTGGGCGAAAGGTTCTGCCGCTCCCAGAACTTGTCGCGGAACCGGCTCATGTGCTTGATGCACGGACCGTGCGTCATCGTGTAGTCGGCCGGACGCCACGTCTGTGACGCCTGGACGGTCGGCCACGTGAAGGGTGGCGCGGCGAGGATGGCGTAGTCGAACGCCTCGCACACGTTGCCGGCGTCGATGGTGACGCCCCGGTCGTGGATGCTCACGTTGGTCGCCACGGTGTTCAGCCGCACGTCGCGCAGTGACGCGGCGAGCCGGGTGGCGATCTGGTCGTTGCCGCCGGCGCAGCGGTGCGTCTCGGTGTACTGCCAGAAGCCGCGCATCCCCTCGGTGTCCGAACCCATCCGGCCGGCGCTGACCTGCGAGAGCAGCCCGAGGTAGCTCTGCTGCGACGGTACGGCGCAGTTGTCGTTGCCGATGATGAACTCGAGGGTCGTGCGCGCGAGCGAGGACTGCGGCCCGAAGATCTGGCTCATCTTGTCGGCGACCGTCATGTTGTCGAAGGTGGCGGCGTTCGCCGACAGCCACGGGCGGGAGCCGTCGATGGGCCGGGCGTCGTTGCCGATCGCGTCGAGGGCCGGTTCCATGTCCAGCCGCAGTTGCTTCTTCTCGACGTCGGTCAGCTCCCGGTTGCCGAACTTGATCCGGCCCTCCTCGTCGCTCAGCTCGACGAGTTGGAGTCCAAAGTGGTCGGCCAGCTCCCACCACATTGGATGGTTGCGCCCGACCAGCTCCGCGCCGGCCTCGACGGTCTTGTTCGGAATGAAGGTGCGGTCGGTCTCCACCCGGCCGCCGACCCGCCCGGTCGCCTCGAGGACGGTGACCGAGAAGCCGCACTCGCGCAGGTACCAGGCCGCCATCAGGCCGGCGAAGCCCGCCCCGATAACCGCGACCCGGACCCGGGACGCGTCCCCCAGCGCGGCGCGGTTGACGTCGCTCGGGAGCAGGTACGCGGCGTGCAGATGAGCCCGGAGGCCGTTGTTCATCTCCTGCAATGCCGCGGGCGGGCGGGGCGTGCCGTACTGCCGGAAGAGCCTGGCATACAGCGAACGTGCCATGGTCGGTCACCTCACGGTTCCAGCGGGTATCTCCCGCTGATTCTTACGGCGACCGGGTGGGTGGACGTTCGCTCGAGTCTAGGAATTGACAGCGGGAATACGCGGTACGACCCGTTCTGCGAGTTGCTCGGCGAACTCGACGGGGTGCCGGTCGGGCATCACCTGGATCTCGGCGATGCCGAGCTCGGCGTACCGTTCCACGTCGGCGAGGAAACTGTCCACATCGGCCAGTACCGGCCGGACGTACAGCACGGTCGGCTCGATGGTGGCGTAGTCGCGGCCCTCGGTCTCGCAATGCCCGCGGAGCACGTCGAGTTTCCGCGCTACCTCGGCCACATCGCCGCCGAACAGGTTGCACGAGTCGGCGTACCGTGCCACGAGCCGCAGGGTTTTCCGCTCACCGTCTCCGCCGATCATGATCGGTGGCCGGGGTCGGCGCAGTGGCGGCGGGCTGCACAGCGTCTCGGTCAGTTGGTAGTGCTTTCCCTCGAACGGCCCGTTGTCGTCGCTCCACATCTGCAGGCAGATCCGCAGCGTCTCCTCGAGCCGCTCGAAGCGCTCCGTGACCGATACCACCGGTACGCCCAGCCCCCGCTGCTCCCGCTCGTACCACGACGCTCCGATGCCCAGCCGCGCGCGCCCCCCCGATAAGACATCGAGAGTCGTGACTGCCTTGGCGAGGATTCCGGGATAGCGGTACATGACCCCGGTGACCAGTACGCCGAGCGTCATCCGTTCCGTCTTCGCCGCCACGTAGCCCAGCGTCGTGTACGCCTCCAGCATCGGCTCCTCGGCCGGGGCGATCCCCTCCATCTGGAAGAAGTGGTCCATGACGGTGAACGACGAGAAGCCCGCCTGCTCCACGATGCGTGCGGTATCGGCGAGGGTCGGCGCGGTGGCCGCCGGATCGGCCGGCGTCGAGAAGTTCCAGTAGTGCAACCCGAACCTCATCTGTACCTCCAGGGGGGTGGGCGGTGGGACCTTCGGCGAGGGCTAGGCTGCTGGGTATCAGCCATGTCACGACAAAGGAGGACTCCGTGGCCTCTCGTCTCAACCCGTACATCAGTTTCGATGGCAAAGCACGGCAAGCGATGGAGTTCTACAAAGGGGTCTTCGGCGGCACGCTGGACCTGCGGACCTACGGCGACTACGGACCACAGGACCCGGCGACCGACGACAAGATTATGCACGGCCAGCTCGAGACGGCCAGTGGCTTTACGCTGATGGGCGCCGACACGCCGCCCGGGGGCGAATACAACCCGGGCGACAACCTGTCCATCAGCCTGTCCGGCGACGACGGCGACGAGCTTCGGGGGTACTGGGAGAAGCTGTCGGCCGGCGGCAACGTGTCCGTCCCGCTGGAGAAGCAAATGTGGGGCGACGAGTTCGGCATGTGCTCGGACAAGTTCGGTATCACCTGGATGGTCAACATCGGACAGCCGCAGAGCTGACCGCACCTACTCGGCGGGCGCTCCTCCTAGCGGGGGGCGCCCGCCGGCATGTCTGTTCGTGATGGCGGACACCAGCGGGATGGACAACCAGATGTACTCGGCGGCCGACGCCGCGACCAGCGCCACCGGAATCGAGGCCGCGAAGACCGCGACCACGGTACCCATCCCCCACAGCGCGTTGGTCGCGTACCGCGCCGGTGCGTCCGTGCGCCACAGGTCCCCGCGCTCGGCCCGCAGCACCATCAGCATGAACGCCGTACCGTACAGCAGGATCACCGTGGCGTAGCAGATAGGCCCGAACGCCAGGTCGCCTTCCACCGCGACCAGTCGGGACACAAACGGGATCAGCACGATGGCGAACAGACACGCCATGTTCAACCACGCCAATGCGCGGTCGAGCCGCGCCACTTGGCGGAACAGTCGATGGTGGCCGAACCAGAGCGTGGCGATGACGGCGAAGCTGATAACGAACGAGAGGTACTCGTCGTCGAGATGGGTCACGAACGCGTCCCACACCTGGGCGTCGGTATCACCGCGAGGCACGGGCAGCTCCAGCGCGAGCAGCGTCATCGCGATCGCGATCACCGCGTCGGAGAAGAAGACCGTGCGTTCGGTGTCGTAATCGACGCGTTGCGCGGGACTCACCGGCAAATGATATAGGCCAGATACGTCGCCTAGCTGTCAGTCGTCAAACAGTCATCGCGAACAATGGATCGGGCGACTGCTGGGATAAAACATTCATGACGAGAAGGGTTATGGCGATTCTGCTCTCCGGTGGCATCGCGGCGTTCGCGGCCGCGGCCCCCGCATCGGCGGCCGACGATACCGGCCGTCAGCCGCCGGCGCACCAGTTGGCGACCGGCCCGGCCTGCACGTTGAAGGCGTCGGCCAGCAAGACCTCGCAGGACGAGTGGTCCAGCTGCCTGGCGGTCGGGGTGAAGGTGGATCGCCTGCCCGTCGTCGGGCAGACCGCAACGCTGTCCGTGACGGTCACCGCCGATGCGAAGCTGGACCCCAGCGAGATCCGCATCGAGCTGCCCGACGAACTCGCCTGGGAACACGCGCCCGCCGGGCTGGCCGTGACGCAGGCGACCGCCCGGGAACCGGAGCGGGCCGGCGCACTGGCGGTCGCGAGCACGACCCGGCAACTCGACCCCGGCCAGAGCACCGTCTTCACCGGCACGGTGCGGGCGGTGCGCGCCGGAGCGACGCAGATCCGCGCGCGGGCCACCTCGGGTCGGGGCGACCGCGTGCACGCCGGCCAGGACGACCTGTTCCTCACGATCGCCGGACCGGGTGGCCAGTCCCGGATCGGGTACGCCGCACCGACCGGTGACGCCGGGACGGCCGCGGTGCCGACGACGGACCGCGTGGCACGACCGGCCTGGCTCCGCCCGCAGCGGGTACCGGTACCGTCCAGTGTGGACGCTCCGTGCGACAGCCACGCGACCGGGAACTTCAGCTACACCGACCAGAACGGCAACTGGCACAACTCGATGAACCTCACGGTGCAGGTGTTCGACCAGGACTCGCTGTCCGGCGACGATCTGCTGGCCTCGGGGGTCACCGACGTCAACGGCAACTTCAACCTGTGCTTCGACGGCGCCGCTGAGGGCTGGCCCGAGGGCGGTACGGCCGACGTGTACGTCAAGTTCCTCAGCGAGAACGCCCTGTGGAAGGTGCAGCGGGGCGGAGACCCGCTGTCGTTCCGCACCGCGACGACGACCGACTTCGTCCCCGGTACGACGCTCAGCCTCGGCTCACGTACCGCGGACGACCCGACCCTCCAACGTGGACTGCACGCCTTCGACGAGGCGAACGACGCGTGGCTGTGGATCCCGAAGTCGGTCAACTCGTGCTGGGACCAGGACGACTCCAGTTGCCGGCAGCTAAAGATCAACTGGGCTCCGGACTCGACCGACGGCACCTACTACTCGCACGGTGGCAACGACGTGCACCTCGCTGCCGACGACCCGAACGGCGCGATCACGGTCGTGCACGAGATCGGCCACGCGGTCATGGACGACGTCTACAACGACGCGATGCCGCCGTCGCCGAACTGCAACCCGCACAACATCGACGCGACCAGCTCCGCGGGCTGCGCGTGGGTCGAGGGCTGGGCGGAATGGTTCCCGTGCACCGTGTACAACGACCCGTACTACCGCTGGCCCAGCGGCGCCTCGCTGAACCTGGAGCTGCAGGTCTGGGGCAACGGATGGGGCGAGGGCGACACCACCGAGGGTCGGGTCGCCGGCGCGCTCATCGACATCACCGACTCGTTCAACGAGGTGACGTGGGACCGGTACAGCGAGGGCTCGGCGAACATCTGGTACACGTTCATGCACCACCTGAACAACACGTTCGCCCAGTACTGGTCGAGCCGCACCGCGAACGGCTTCAACGTCGCCGACTCCGGGGCGCTGGCGGGGGCGTACCAGAACACCATCGACTACCAGTTCCGCGACCCGCTGAGCGACTATTCGCCATTGAACCGGCCGCGACCGGTACCGTCACAGAACTTCAGCTATTCGACCTCGACCATCTACTGGTCCGTCGTCGCGCTGCGGCCGCCGTCGGGCACCGACTATGACTTTTCGCTGTACGACGAACGCGCGCAAACGACGTTCCTGGGGAGCAGCGCGTTCGGTGCGTCCATGGTGGACTTCGTAGCGGTGGACTCCAACCTGCGGGCGCTGGGTGACTACTACCCGAGGGCGCAGCTGTGGTCCGGGTACGGCAACTACCAGATCGAGCTGGCTCAGGGATCGGCCACGCTGCCGGTCGGCAGCACCACGATCACAATGGCCTCGACGAACGTCGTCGCGGTACGGGACACGTACCTGACGGCCGGCGTACCGGTGACGCTGACCGTCACGCCCGGCGTCGGTACGCAGAACCCCGAGCTGTTCCTCATGGGCTCCGACCCGGCCAACTCGTCGACGTGGGTCCGCCCCCGGTCCTCCGCGGTATCGCTGTCGACCGCCAACGGCCCCGGTGTCGCGGAGACGCTGACGTACACACCGACGCGTACCGGGTGGTTCGGGGTCGTAGTGGTCAACGCCGCCGGCTCCGGCAACTACACCTTGACGAGGGCTTGACAGCCTGGGACGACAATGACGGCATGAACCGTGCGGCGGCCCTCGTAGTGGTGACACTGCTGGCCGCCGCCGGCTGCGGTTCCGGGGAGCGCCCGATCCCGCCGACCGGTGCCAGCGACCTCGTGCTGCGCGTGAGCGACCTGCCCGGGCTGCTGCCGCTGGGCGGTACGGCCGCCGTCCCGCCCAGCTTCTCGCTCTACGGCGACGGCCGTTTGATCGTTCCGACCGGCGGCGGGGCGTGGCCGATGTTCACGGAGCACCGGGTCCCGCCGGCCGAGGTCAGCCGGCTGCTGGGGGCGGCCGCCGACGCGGGACTGCTCGACGGGGCGGACCGGCCGGCCGCCGGACCGGACGGGCCGGTGGTCGTCGTCACCGCCGCCTCGGTCAGCCAACGGCACACGGTCAAGCTGCCCCGATCAGACCGGTCGGTCGCGGGCCTGCGCGCGGAGCTGGGCCGGCTCGCGACCGACCACCCCGGTACCGGGTACCGCCCCGCGGCGGTAGCCGTCATCGCGGTCGGCAACGAGGTACCCGGCCCGGCCCGCGACTGGACACTGTCCGCATTGGACGATCGGTGCACCGTGCTCCGGGGGTCCGAGGTCGACGCCGCCCAGCAGTTGGCCGCCACCGCCGACGCCACCACGATCTGGCGTTTCGGGGACCGCCGCTGGTCGCTGGCCTTCCGCCCGCTGCTCCCCGACGAGCCCGACTGCACCGCCCTCCTCCCCCCGCGTTGATCATGAAGTCCGCAGCACGACACACCGTCGAGCCCTAAACAAAGTTCATGATCGACGGGGTCGGGCGGGGTCGAGGGGGTAAACCGAGCGCGGGGGGTGGGCGTCGTACGGGCATGACGAGGCTGGGTTGGGCGGTCGGGGTGCTGGCGGCGGTTCTGGTGGGTGGGTGTGCGGGGGCGCAGCCGGGCGGGGGACCTGGGGCGACACCGACGGGGGTGCCGACTACGCCGGCTGTGCCTTCGGAGCCGGGGGTTGCCTCGGCCACGGTCGCCGTGTACTACCTCGGCAACGAGCGGGTCTGGCAGGAGGGCAACGGGCAACCGGTCGACCGGGTCAAGCTGTACCGCGAGTTCCACCGCGGGCCGGCCGGGGACGGCGGACCCCGGGACCGGACCGTCAAGGCCGTCACGGAGATGCTCGACGGGTCTTCGGCGTACGACCCGGACTACCGCACCGGCTGGCCCTCCGGCGCCCGGGTGCTCGAGGTGCGCATCGACGGCGCTACGGTGACCGTGGACATCGGCGGCGCGGAGCGCAACAACGTCGGCGCCGAGGTAGCCGACCAGGCGGTACAGCAGCTGATCTGGACGGTGACCGCGGCCAGCGGCAAGACCGGGGTGCGCCTGCTCCTCGACGGCGCGGAGGTCAGCGAGCTGTGGGGACACGTGGCCGTCGGCGGCGTCCTGCGCCGGGCACCGGCCCTCGACGTACTCGCGCACGTCTGGCTGATCGACCCGCAGCACGACGCGACCGTGGGCCGAACCTTCACCGTCCACGTCTCCGGCGCGGTCTTCGAGTCCACGATCCAGCTTCGGGTCCGGCAGACCGACCGGACGGTGCTGCAGCGCTTCGTGACGGTCAGCGCGCCGGCCGGCGGCCAGTTCGGTGAGGCCAAGACGGATGTGACGCTGCCACCCGGGACCTACACGATCGAGGCGTACGCCGAGTCGGCGGTAGACGGTCGGCCACAGTTTCTCGACAACCACACGATCCGGGTGCAGTAGCTGTCGAGTTGCCGATTGCCCGGCAGTGCCCGGCGCAGGAACATCGCGGGCATGCTCAGATCCCAGCTGTTCGCCAACGACGCGCTGCTGCAGTCGATCGCCGACGACAACGACCGCATCTCCCGTACCCGCCACTCGCGCGGCGATTCAGTGCGTAAGGTGCAGACCGCGCTGCTGACCTGGGATCCGGGAGCCCTGCCCCGGTTCGGTGCCGACGCGGTGTACGGCAACGAGACGGCCGCGGCGGTACGGCGCTTCAAGATAGAGGAACTGTCCGTGGCGCCGGCACAGGCGATCGACGACGTCGGTCCGCGTACCGTCATCCGGCTCGACGAGATCCAGGCCGCCGCGGAGGCTCCACCCCCGCCTCCACCGCCGACGCCGACCCTCTTCGTCCGCCGGGACGTCTGGACCCTGCAGTCCGCCGCGCCCTGGGACCCGATCACGATCGCGTACGCGCGAGCCGTGCGGACCATGCAGGCGCGGCCGATGAGCGACCCGACGAGCTGGGCGTTCCAGGCGGCGATCCACGCCAGCTTCGTCACCCCGGCGAACCCGGCGTGGAACGGCTGCCAGCACGCGAGCTGGTTCTTCCTGCCGTGGCACCGGATGTACCTGTTCTTCTTCGAGAAGATCGTGCGGGCCGCGGTGCTCGCCGACGGCGGTCCGAGCGACTTCGCACTGCCGTACTGGAACTACGACCAGGCGACGCCGCGGAACACGCTGCCGCAACCGTTCCGTGAGCCGACGCTGCCCGACGGTACGCCGAACCCGTTGATGCTTCCCGCCGGCGGGCGCTCGGCCGGTATCCAGGCCGGCGGTCAACTGCGCACGGCCGACACCGACAGCTCCAACGCCATGGCGTCGACCATCTTCACCGGCCCGGGCGGCACCACCTTCGGCGGCGGCGTCTCGGCGCCGGCGCACTTCGACGGCGAGTCGGGGATGCTCGAGCTACAACCGCACAACATCATTCACGTCGTCGTCGGCGGTCCGCGGCCGGCCGGGGCTACCAACTGCAACGTCGGGTTGATGACCGACCCACGGTGCGCCGCGCTCGATCCCATCTTCTGGTTGCACCACGCGAACATCGACCGGCTGTGGAACCGCTGGCTCGACTCCGGTGGCGGGCGGGCGAACCCGGCCGACAGCGCGTGGCTCACGCAGCAGTTCGGCTTCTTCGACGAGACCGGTACCGCCGTGCGGCTCGCCGGCTCCGACATCCTCGACAGCGCCACCCAGCTGAACTACGTGTACGACGACCGGCCGACTCCGGTCGCGCCACCGCCTAGAGTTACTCCTGTGGCACCTCCACCCGAGCTCGGTGCGGCGACCGACCAGGTGATCGACGTGACCCGGCGGGTGACCGCGCGGCTCGTCGTACCGGACAGCACCCGCAGCCTGATCGAGCGGCTCAGTAGCCGGGCGGTCGGGGCGTTCCTGGCCATCGAGAACATCGAGGCGGAGCGCAACCCGGGCGTCGTCTTCGACATCCTGCTGAACGAGCGCCGGGTCGGTACCTTCAGCCTGTTCGGCATCGAGTTGATGAACGACCCGGACCATGTCCACGATGGAGCCCCCGGGCTACGCCACACGTTCGATGCCGCCGAAGTCATCGCGAGTCTGGTGTCGATGAACCGGTGGGATCCAGACGCGCTCGACGTGACGGTCGAGCCGGTACCGCCGGTGCCACCACCCGGTGAGGAACCGGTAGCGATCGAGGATCTCGACCTGCCGCCGGTACGCATCGGTCGGATCGCGCTGTTCGTGGCCGAGGCCGGCCCGGACCTCGTCGCGTGAACCGACTGACCGCGCGCCATCCACAGTGGTGGGTCGCGGTCGCGGTAGCGGTCGCGTGGCTCGTTCTGCTCGCCGGCCTGCTGGCCGGCGGGCACCACCACGCGCCTCGGTACCGCGCGTCCACAGTGGACGACATGGGTGGCTGGATGCTGATGGCGTTCGCGATGACCGTACCGCTGACACTGCCGGCAGTCCGGTACGTCGCCCGCAACAGCATCCGCAGCCGGCGGCAGCGGGCCATGGTGCTGTACCTGGCGGCATACCTGGGCGTGTGGGCCGCGTTCGGCATCGTGGCGCTGACCATCGTCTGGCTCGCGGGCGAACCGCTGCACAAGGTTCTCGTCATCGGCCTGCTGATGGTCGCCGCTGGCTGGCAGCTGACGCGCACGAAACGGAGGGCGTTACTGGCCTGCCGGCGTACCGTGCCATTGCCGCCGGAAGGACGCCGAGCGGACGTAGCCTGCCTGCGCTTCGGCATGCGCCAGGGTTGGCGCTGCGTGGTCTCGTGCTGGCCGCTGATGCTGCTGATGGCCGTGGTCACGAACGTCCTGTGGATGGTCGCGCTGGCCATCGTGATGTACGCCGAGGAGCGCACCACGACCGGCCGGCGGCTGGTACGCCCGATGGCCGCGGTGCTCGCAGCCATCGGAACCGCCGCCGCCCTCCTCGCCTGACAAGGTCTATCGGTCACAGGGTCTATCGTCACAGGATGGTGCCGGAGGCCGTCGCGTACGTCCGTGACCTGCTCGTCGACTTCGATCCCCCGTGGTTCCTGTGCGGCGGTTGGGCCGTCGACGCGTGGCTCGGCGAGCAGACGCGCTACCACGGGGATGTCGACATCGCGGTCTTCCACCACGACCAGCGCGCCATCTTCGACCACTTCCCGGGCTGGGAGCTGGTCGGCCATGACCCCAACGTCGCGGACGACACCACCGAGCCGTGGAACGGTCGACGCCTCGACCTGCCCGCCCACGTCCATGTCCGGCGTGGCACCGAGTTCGAGTTCGAGTTCCTCCTCAACGAGCGCGCCGACCACGAATGGGTCCTCGAGCGGGACCCGCTCATCAGCGTTCCGCTGGACCGCGGTATCCGGCACTCCGCCTGGGGGCTGCCGACCGCCGGCCCGGAGGTTGTCCTCTTCTACAAGGCCGGTGAGCAACGGCCGCACGACGAGCAGGACATGCTCGCCCTCCTGCCCACCCTCACCGAGCGACAACGCACCTGGCTCCGAGAGTCGCTCGTCAAGGCACGACCCGGGCACCCGTGGTTGAGACACCTGAGAGGAGCTACAGCGTGAGCTACGCAGCGATCAACGGCCTGAACATGTACTACGAGGTGCACGGCGAAGGCAGGCCGCTCGTGTTGCTGCACGGCAACCTGTCGACCGTCGAGGTCGATTTCGGGCGGATCATCCATACCCTCGCCGCGACCCGACAGATAGTCGCGGTCGAGCAGCAGGCGCACGGGCACACCGCGGACATCGATCGGCCACTGAGGACAAAGACGTGGGCCGCCGACACCGCGGCGCTGCTCGACACCCTCGGCATCGCGGAGGCGGACGTCTTCGGCTACAGCAGCGGTTCGGCCGTCGCCGTCCACCTGGCGATCCAGCGCCCCGAGCTGGTGCGCAAGCTCGTTCTGGCGTCGATCGCCTACCACAAGGACGGTCTACATCCCGGTCTGCTCGACGGGATCCAGGACCTGCAGCCGGAACACCTGGCGGGGACGCCGTTCGAGGAGTCGTACGCCCGGGTCGCGCCGCGGCCGCAGGACTGGCCCGTGCTGATCGAGAAGATCAAGGAAATGGACAGCGAGGTCGACGAGTGGTCGGCCGAGGCGATCCGGGCGATCGGCAAGCCGGCCCTGCTGGTGTACGGCGACTCCGACATCGTCCGGCCCGAGCACAGCGCGGAGATCTTCCGGCTGTTCGGCGGCGGTGTCGCCGGCGACCTGGCCGGGCTGCCGGCGTCCCGCCTCGCGATCCTGCCCGGCACCACCCACGTCACGTTGGTCCACCGTGGAGAGTGGCTGTCCTCGATGATCGAGGAGTTCCTCGACGCCTAGCAGCGTCACGTCGGCGTCCCCGGTGCCGTTGATCCGGATGCGGTGAAATTCGACCGCGCAAACCGCATCAGCACGGGGGACAGATGACAGCAACTCGATACCGGCTCCGCACGCGCCTGGCCATCGGCGCCTCGGCCGCCGCCGTCACGGTGCTCGGGCTCGGCGTGACCGCGCCGACCACCGGCACCGCGTCCTCGCACCGCGAGGCACCGCTCGTCGCGGGCGAGCCCAGAATCGACACGACCGACCTGTACGCCTTCGTCAGCCCCGACCGCCCGGACACCGTGACGGTCATCGCCAACTGGATCCCGTTCGAGGAACCCAACGGCGGTCCCAACTTCTACCCGTTCGCGGACCGGACGGCGTACGACGTGAACATCGACAACGACGGTGACGCCCGCCCCGACATCACGTACCGGTGGACGTTCGCCAGCAGCTACCGCAACAAGAAGACGTTCCTCTACAACACCGGTCCCGTCACGTCGCTGGACGACCCGGATCTGAACTTCCGCCAGACGTACACGTTGCAGCGCATCACCAAACGCGGTACCACGACCCTGCTGCGCCACGCGAAGGTCGCGCCGTCGTTCACCGGCAAGGCGTCGATGCCCGACTACGAGGCGCTGTCCAACGCCGCGGTGACGAACTTCCCGGGTGGCGGCAGGAGCTTCGCCGGGCAGGCCGACGACCCGTTCTTCCTCGATCTGCGCGTGTTCGATCTGCTCTACGGCGGAAACCTGTCCGAGGTCGGTACCGACACGCTGGCCGGCTACAACGTCAACACCGTCGCGCTGCAGGTGCCCAAGCGTGACCTGGCCTTGCGCGGTGACCCCAACCGCAACCCGGTCATCGGCTTGTGGACGACGACCTCGCGCGGTAGCGCTCGGGTGGCCGACGGCGGCGAACACGGCCTGCGCCAGGTCTCCCGGCTCGGCATGCCGCTGGTGAACGAGGTCATCATTCCCGTCGGGCGCAAGAACGAGTTCAACGCCAGCAAGCCCGTCGACGACGCCAAGTTCCTCCAGTACGTCACCAACCCCGAGGTTCCCAAGCTCGTCGCCGGCATCTACGGCATCCCCGCGCCGGCCACCCCACGGCAGGATCTCGTCGAGGCGTACCTGACCGGCCTCTGCAAGGCCTGCGGGCCGATCGACGCCGACCTGAACTCGCAGCTGCTCAATCAGGACGTCGACAAGTCGGCGTTCCGCCCGAGCGAACAACTGCGGCTCAACATGGCGATCCCGCCGGCCGCGAGCCCGAACCGGCTCGGCGCGCTCGGCGGTGACTTCGCCGGGTTCCCCAACGGTCGCCGACTCGCCGACGACGTGATCGACGTGACCCTGCGCGTGGCCGAGGGCGTACTGCTGCCCGGCCATCCATCCATTGTGGAGGGATTGAGCGACGCCGTGGACGCCAACGAGGTACCGTTCCGCACCGCATTCCCGTACGTGGCAGTCTCGAACCAGGGCTGACGTACCGCTGGGACTGGCCGGGCGTACTGTGTCCATCTATGAAGATCGGTATCGGTATGCCCAACCCGGTGCGTGGTACGCCCGGCCAGGCCCTGGTGGACTGGGCCCGACGAGCCGAGGAACGGGGCTTCTCGGGACTGGCCACGATCGACCGCATCGCCTATCCGAGCTATGACTCCCTCACCACACTGGCCGTCGCGGCCGGCGCGACCAGCCGCATCGGCTTGGTCCCCAACATCCTGCTCGCGCCGGTCTATCCGGCGGTACTGCTGGCCAAGAGCGCGGCAAGCCTCGACCAGCTCTCCGGCGGACGGCTGACCCTCGGCCTCGCGACCGGCGGCCGGGAGGACGACTTCACCGCGGTCGGTGTCGACTTCGCCGCCCGCGGGCGGGTCTTCGACGAGAGCCTGGCGCTCATGCACCAGATCTGGGCGGGCGAGCCGTCGTTCGCGCCCGGTCCCATCGCTGGCCGGGTACCGATCCTGATCGGCGGGGGCAGCAAGGCCGCGATCCGCCGTGGGGTCACCTGGGCCGCGGGCTGGACCCTCGGCGGCGCGCCGGCGGAGTACGCGGGCGCCTACTTCGCGCAGGTGCGGGATGCGTGGCGGCAGGCCGGTCGCGATGGCGAGCCCCGGTTGGCCGCACTGGTCTACTTCTCCGTCGGCGACGACGCGGAGGACGCGTCGCGGGCGTACCTGCGCGACTACTACGGCTTCATCGGCCCGTACGCCGACCAGGTCGCCGAGAGCGCGTTGCGGACGCCGGAGGCGATCCGGGGCGCCGTGGCCGCATTCACCGACGCCGGCTGTACCGAGCTGTACTTCGACCCGACCACGTCCTCCGTCGACCAGGTGGACCGGTTGGCTGACCTCGTACTCTGACCCTCTCACCGTCGCCGGTGGTAGACGTTGCGGCGTGGTCGTTGGTGCGGGTCGATCCATGCCGGTGGGGTGAACTCGGGCCGCCCGTGATGTCCGATGTGGACAGTCCAATCGCCCTTGTGCAGCAGCCGATGGTGGAACCGGCAAACCAGGACCGAGTTGTCGAGGCAGGTCGCGCCACCGTCGACCCAGTGGACAATATGATGCCCGTCGCACCAGTCAAGCGCATCATTTATCACATCTGATCACTAGCCTTGAGGTGGGCAAACGTGGTGTGCAGCGTCCCGCACAACCCGTAGACCGCATCCTCGTGAACGCGGGTAACGGCCAGGTTCCGCGTCGGGTCCGTCCGGTCGACAGCACGCGGTTCTGTCTTGCAGCCTGAATGCCGCTGGTGGATATGCCCGGTTTGAGGCTGTCCAAACAGTGGACCCGACGGCTCGGCGGGAGATGCCCTGTGTCAACCCCCAACTGTTTGATCTTGTTGGAGGAGGCGTTGCAGGGCGCGGTGTCGGTCGGGTTGGTAGGCGGTGTTGGTGGTCCAGCATTTCCAGATGATGTCGGTCCAGGCGCGGCCGAGGATGCGTACGGCGTGGGGATGGTCGTGTCCTCGGGCGCGGGCCTTGGCGTACAGGTCAGCGGCCCATGGGTTGTTGTGGCGGCTGTCGCTGGCGAAGTCGCACATGGCGTCGCGGAGCTGTTTGTCCACGGCCCAGCGGAACGACACGATCCGGGACTTGCCGGATTCCCTTGTAGACGGTGCGACGCCGGCGATGCAGGCCAGCGAGGAGGCGGTGGGGTATCGGCCGCGGGCGTCGCCGATCTCGGCCAGCAGTCGGGCGGCGCGGACGGTGCCGGCTCTGGGCAGCGAGGTGAAGATGTTCCGGTCGGGATGCGCCTCGAGGGCCTGTTCGATCTGCTCGGTGAGGGCGGCGATCTGCGCCCGGATCGCGGCGAGGGCGGCCAGGTAGGCGCGGGTGATGCCGGCCAACGCCTGGCCGTGGATACCGGTGGGACCACGCGGGGCTTCGGCCAGCCGGCGGAACAGCACCTGCGGGCGGGTGCCGCCGCTGTACTTGACCCGGTTGAGCCAGCCGGCCAGCCGGACCACCGAGATCCAATCCACGGCGTCCTGGGTGGTAAACCGGGTCAGGAACGCCTCGGTGATCGGCGAGTCGATGTCGCGGAACAGGCCGATCGCCGCCGGCAGTGCGGTCTCGAGGTGGGCACGCAGCTGGTTGGCCACCGCGACCCGGTGCGCTACCAGGTCCTTGCGGGCCCGGCACAGCCGCCGCAGTACGACCGTGGCGGCGGTGTCGCACTGCAGCGGGGTCAGCCGGCGCCGGTCGGTGCGGATGGTGTCGGCCAGCACGTAGGCGTCGAACCGGTCGTCCTTGTTCCCGGCGGCGCCGTACCGCAGCCGCAGTGCCTTGATCTGCGACGGCGCGATCACATACACGGTGTGGCCGGCGGCCAGCAGCGCATCGACCACCGGCCCGTCCGGGCGTTCGATACCCACGTCGTCGACCCGGTGCCGGGCCAGCACTGCGATCAAGCGGTCCAGGCCCACGCTGTTGTGGACAACCGTGACCCGCTCGACGGGTTCGCCGTCGGCGTCGACGACACAGACGGCGTGATTGTCCTTGGCCCAGTCCACCCCGGCCGTCGCGGCTCGCGTGGTGGGTGTGGTGTCGGTCAGACTCATGGTTGCCTCTCCGCTGCGCTACCAGTGGGGAAGCACCTGGCGGTACCGGGACACCACAGCCGGTCGCTCATTGACAGGCGCTCAGATGGCGCATAGCCCTGTTGCCAGTCGGGATGTCCCGGGCCGTCAGGTCTCGCAACAACTCCCGCGGGCCCTCAACCGTGCCGGACTGCATACGGTAGGCGATGACCTGACGGACCGAGGTGCGTCCGGATCATCGCAGAACCGGACCCGACCATGCTGACCAATGAGCAGCGGTCGGGACCGCGACGGACGTGCGACATGAGCAGGAGCGGCCAGGGGCGGCCGTTGGTCACGGGCGGTTTGCTGCCGTGCGCGACCGTGGCGGTGAGGGAAGGCTTCGGCGGGTGCTGCGCAGCGTGGTGAATG
>DASRII010000076.1:0-19983 GCA_035650075.1 Micromonosporaceae bacterium
GCGCCCCGGTCGGTACCGGGTCCGGCGTCCAGGCGCGGCTCGGGACCGAGCGAGAACTCCCGCACCGGCACGGGTCGCGGCGCGTACTCGACCGCCGTCGCCGCCGGTACCCCGTCACCGCTCCACTGTGGACGGTGGGTCCATCGGATCAGCTCGGCCCGGTACGCCGGATCGGCCAGCTCCAGCTCGCCGGCCTTCTCGACCGCGGCGGCCAGTACCGGAAGCTGATCCTCGCGTACGACGTGCAGCGAGGCACCCTGCTCCTCGACCGACACACGCAGCCGTCGCACGACCGCCTCGGGCACCGGACGGTCGCCGAAGCCGCGCCGGTCGGTACGCCGCCGGTCGATCGCCTCGCGCAGGGCCAGGTCGGCGAGGTCGGGCTCGTGCGCGTCGCCGGTACGCAGTCGGGCCAGCAGCTCGGGCCGGTCCGGATCGGGGAGCCGCTCGACCGTCGAGCGGTACCCGGCGGCCGCCAGCGCGACGCGGGCGTGGTGCAGCGCGGTACCACAACTGACCGTCAGCATGCGTCCGGCCGGATCGACCTCGAGCTGGCGGTCGGCATCCGCCACGAGCTCCAGCAGGTCCGCGCCGACCCGCCACCGCCAGGGCTGCGTGTTGAACACCGAAGGAGCCCGCTGGGCCACCCGCGCTGCCTGCCGTAAGGCATCTGTGGTCACGTCCACCACACTGCGCCGCGGCTCGGGGCGACCGGCAGAGTCCGACGACTTTCCCGACAGGACCTTCGGCCCTGTTGGCTGGCCCGGGCCGGCGAGGTACAAAGTAGACGTGATCAGGGTCTTTCTGCTCGACGACCACGAGGTGGTCCGGCGCGGTCTGCACGAGCTTCTCGAGTCCGAGGACGACATCGAGGTCGTGGGGGAGTCGGGGTCGGCGCAGGAGGCGGCCCGGCTTGCCCCGGCGCTGCGGCCGGACGTGGCGATCCTCGATGCCCGGCTGCCCGACGGTAGCGGGATCGACGTGTGCCGGGACATCCGCTCGGTGGACTCGTCCATCAAGGGTCTGATCCTGACGTCGTACGAGGACGACGAGGCGCTCTTCGCCGCCATCATGGCCGGCGCGTCGGGGTACGTGCTCAAGCAGATCCGCGGCACGGATCTCATCGACGCGGTCCGGCGCGTCGCATCGGGGCAGTCGTTGCTCGACCCGGCGGTGACCCAGCGGGTGCTGGAGCGGATCCGTCGCGGGGTCGAGGAGCCCCGGGAGCTGAAGACGCTGACCGAGCAGGAGCGGCGGATCCTGGAGTACGTGGCGGAGGGCCTGACCAACCGGGAGATAGCCGGCAAGATGTTCCTGGCCGAGAAGACGGTCAAGAACTACGTGTCGAGCCTGCTCGCGAAGTTGGGCTTGGAACGGCGTACCCAGGCCGCGGTGCTGGCCACCCGGCTGCTCGGGGAGCACCACCGGTAGTTCACGCTCTCGACTCGAGACGCTGCGGGAGATGCATCGGCTGCGCCGCAAACCCACCGGCGGGCAGTCTGCCGTTAGCCTTGACCGCAACACCCGCATGCGTCCTGCGTAGGAAGGTTGCCGTGAAGTCCTCGAATCCCGTGCTCACCCGCTTGGGCGAGGCGGCCGCGCAGGAGCGCGCCGCCGGCCATTACGCCCCCGCGGGTTATCCGGCTGCTCCGCCGATCGTCCGGCCGATGACGGTCGACGACGTCGTTGTTCGTACCGTTGCTCTGCTTGCCCTGACCGGCGTCGCAGGCGCTCTGACCTGGGCGCTCGTCCCCGACTCGCTGCTGGGTGTGGCATGGATCGGCGGCGCGATGGTCGGCCTGGTGCTCGGCCTGGTCATCACGTTCGCGCGGGTCACGAACCCGTTTGTCATCAGCGCCTACGCCATCGTCGAGGGCGTGTTCGTCGGTGCGGTCAGCAAGTTCTACGAGACCGCCTTCGAAGGCATCGTCCTGCAGGCCGTGCTCGGTACCTTCGGCCTGTTCTTCCTCATGGCGATGCTGTTCAAGGCGCGGGTCATCCGCGCGACCCCGAGGTTCGTCAAGGGCGTCCTGGCCGCGCTGGTCGGGGTCTTCGCGTTGATCCTGATGAACTTCGTGCTGAGCCTGTTCCACATCAACACGGGACTGCGCGACGGTAGCCCGCTCGCCATCGGCTTCAGCATCGTCATCATCATCGTCGCGTCGCTGACGTTCATCCTCGACTTCGCTCAGGTCGAGGAGGCCGTGCGGTACGGCCTGCCGCAGCGGTACGCGTGGAACTGCGCGTTCGGCATCCTCGTCGGCCTGATCTGGCTGTACCTGGAGATCCTGCGACTGATCAGCTACTTCCGAGACTGACGCTGCCGGACTCGCGGCGCAGGTAGCCTCGTCGGCGATGACTTCGCCGGATGATCTGCGCCGCGAGCTCGAGCTGTTGCGCAACGCCGTATCCCACTGGGGGCCACCCCGCTGGGTGGGTCGAGCGGAGCGGGTCCACGCGCTGGTGCAGCGGCTCGCCGACCTCGCCGCGGATGCCGAGGGGGAGCCGCGCCGGCCGGTACCCCGGCTCGACAACGATCTCGCCCTGCCCGACCAGTTGCGGGTCGTGGTGGCCGACCTGGTTGTGGCCGCCGGCTCTGAGGTCCTCGCGGTGGCCGCCCGGGAGATCGCCGCGACCCGCCGCGCTCTGTAGCCGCCCCTCTCCGTCGAAAGAGTCAGGCTCGTTCGAAGATCATGGCCATGCCTTGGCCGCCGCCTACGCACATGGTCTCGAGGCCGATCGTCTTGTCGTGCCAGTCCAGCGCGTTGAGCAGGGTGCCGGTGATGCGGGCGCCGGTCATGCCGAAGGGATGCCCGACCGCGATCGCGCCGCCCATGACGTTCAGCTTCTCGAGCGGGATCTCCAGGTCGCGGTACGACGGGATGACCTGTGCCGCGAACGCCTCGTTGATCTCGACGAGGTCGACGTCGGACATTGTCATGCCGGCCCGGCGCAATGCCTGCCTCGACGCCTCGACCGGGCCGAGTCCCATGATCTCGGGGGAGAGCGCGGTGACGCCGGTCGACACGATCCGGGCCAGCGGCGTGATGCCCAGCTCGCGGGCCTTCGTATCGCTCATCACCACGACGGCCGCCGCGCCGTCGTTGAGTGGGCAGCAGTTGCCGGCGGTGATCCGGCCGTCCGGGCGGAACACCGGCTCGAGCGCCTCGACACCCTCGATCGTCACGCCGGGGCGGGGGCCGTCGTCGGCCGAGCAGACCGTGCCGTCCGGCAACGTCACCGGGATGATCTCGCGGGCCCAGAAGCCGTCCGCGATCGCCTTCTCGGCGAGGTTCTGCGAACGTACTCCGAACGCGTCCATGTCCTCGCGGGTGATGCCCTTGATCTGCGCCAGGTTCTCCGCGGTCTGCCCCATCGCGAGGTAGATGTCGGGCACCTCGCCGTCCTCACGCGGGTCGTGCCAGGTCGGGGCGCTGCCGGCCGCGCGTTCCGCCGAGCGGGCGCGGGCGCCGTCGAAGACCGGGTTGTGCCACGTGCCGCCGACGAGCTCCGCGGCCTCCGGCGGTATCGCGTCGGAGTTGCCGCGGACGTACCGCGACACGCACTCCACACCCGCCGACACGAACACGTCACCCTCGCCGGCCTTGATGGCGTGGAACGCCATCCGAGTCGTCTGCAGGGAGGACGAGCAGTACCGGGTGATCGTCGCGCCCGGCAGATGGTCGTACCCGAGCAGAATCGCGACCACCCGGGCCATGTTGAAGCCCTGCTCGCCACCTGGCAGCCCGCAGCCGAGGTAGAAGTCGTCGATCTGGCTCGGATCGAGCTGGGGCACCTTGTCCAGCGCCGCCCGCACGATCGTGGCGGTCAGATCATCGGGGCGCAGCTCGCGCAGGGACCCCTTGACGGCGCGACCGATGGGCGAGCGAGCGGTGGCGACTACTACTGCTTCCGGCACGCTCCTCAGCCTACGTTCGCGGTCCCCCCGGTTGCGACCTCGACCGCCGGATACAGCGCGTGAGCCCAGAGCTGGTAGCCGTCCGCCGACGGGTGGTAACCGTCATGACACAGCGTGCCGGGGTCGGCCCGGAACACCGGTCCGGTCTCGGCGGCCAGGTCGACCACTTCCGCGCCGGCCTGACGAGCCGCGCGGGCCTGGGCCCGGGCGATCCGCCGGCCGAGCCAGCCGACGACCTGCCGCAACGGCGGTGCGAAGGCACGGGCCGCGCCGAGATCGGGGCAGGTACCGACGACGACCGCCGCCCCAGCGTCCCGCAGCCGACGAACCGCGGCGGCCAGGTGTGCCGCGGCGTCGGCGGGGCGCCGCAGCCCGGTGGCATCGTTCGCGCCGACCAGGATCACCGCCACGTCGGGCGGGTTGCCGAGCAGTGCCCGCGCCACCTGCGTCGCCAGGTCCACCGATCGCGAGCCGGATACGCCGACGCTGGACAGCTCGACCCGACGGTGCCCCTTGCTCGCCAACGCGTTCGCCAAGTGGCCGCCGACCGTGTCGGCGACCCGGTCCACGCCGACGCCGAGCGCCGCCGAGTCGCCGAACAGCACCAGTCGCAACGGCGTTGCTTTGGTGTCGCCGACGCTGGCGCGCAGGGCCAGGCCGAGGGTGGGCTGGGCGTACCGCCGGCTGCGCGCCGCGATGGCTTCCGCGGCGAGCACGGCGGCACCGCCGACCGTACCGGCGACGAGGGTGATCGCGGCCGCTCGGCCGATGCGTCTCGCCACACTCATCTACGCTCCACAGTGGACTGTTTCAGGAACGCATGGGCGCGCTCCACCATGGAGCTTACGGTGGCTCCGTTAACAAATGGGTCCATGGGACGGATCGCTTGGCGCACCCGATTGCGCAGCTGCGCCCAGCGGCCGGCGGGACCGCGTTCGCGACCGCCCACCGTCGCACCGGAGACCTCGGTGCCGGCCCGGCCCGCGGCTTCGGCCGCGGCCTGTGGCAGGGACCGGACACCCTCACCCCGGGCCAGGCTCGGCCGGGTCTCCGGCTCGGCGCCGACTGCCGCCGCGACCGTGGGCAGCAGAGCCGCCGCGGCTGCCGCATACCCGTCGGCGGACGGATGGAATCGGTCAGAACTGAACATTCGTTGCGGTTCGGCCGCGAACGCCGGGCCGAGCAGGTCACCCAGCGACACCGTGGAACCACCGGCCTCGACCACGGCGATCGTCTGCGCGGTCGCCAGGTCGCGGCTCCACCGCCGGGCCAGCCAGCGCAGCGGCTGCTGAATCGGCTCGATCGTGCCGAGGTCGGGGCACGTGCCGACGACCACCTTCGAGCCGATGGCGCGCAGCGCTCGTACCGCCGTCACGAGATGGCGCACGGCGATGCTGTTGCTGACGCGGTGGGTGACGTCGTTGCCGCCGATCAGAATGACCGTGATGTCCGGCCGGACCTCGATCGCCGCCTCGACCTGGGGGGCGAGCATCGCCGACTTGGCGCCGGGAACGGCGAAACAGCGCACGTCCACGGGTCGGCCCAGGCGCTCGGCCAGCCCGGCTCCCAGCAGCGCACCGGGGGTCTCCCGCGCGTGGTGCACGCCGTACCCCGCGCCGGTCGAGTCGCCGAGCAGGGCCAGGGTCACCGCCCTCTTGCCGGAAAACCGCCCGTACCGCCCGTCGCAGCGAGGTGGGGGAGCCTCCGCGCGTTGGATGGTATGCCGGGCCAGAAACGCCTGACCGAGCAGCAGGCCGACCACCGCCGCCCCGGCGAAGACCAACCCACCTCCGCTGTACGCGGCCACCCTTGCGACCTGCTTGGTGCGGTCCATGCACGCTCCCCCGTCACGTTGTGACTTCGAGGCTAACCCGCGAGTGCGACGGTTCCGTGTTACCTCTTGCTCTTTACTCCGTCGCGTCAGTCGGATCGCTCGGGTCACGCTCGAGACACGATCGCGGCTCGAATCTGCCGGTACTGGGTACAAGGGACCTGGCACCATGGTCGAGAAGGAGTTGGTAGCAAATGGCGAAGGCCTTACGGCGTACGGCCGCTTTCACCGCCTTGTGGCGAGCGTTGACCGCGGGTACCCGCGGCGGCGCGCCCCTGGGCAAGCGGTTGGCCGCCCTCCCCCGGATGATCAAAGCCACGTCCCGGGGACAGTACGACGGCGGTGTGCGGCTGGCGATGATGGCGGCCGCGACGGCTTACGTGGTGTCTCCGATCGACTTCATTCCCGAGGGCTTTCTCCTGATCCTCGGCCTCGCCGACGACGTAGTGGCCGCGACCTGGCTCGCCGGCGCGGTGCTCGCGGAGACGGACCGGTTCCTGGAGTGGGAGCGGCAGCGGACGCGGGTGGTCCCTGGCCAAGCGATCCCGCACCAGGCCGTCAGTCGAAGAGATCCGCGTCGGAAGACATCAGCCGGGTGATCGCCACCCAGTAGTGGCATTCCCGATCGGCCTGCTTGGCCAGCTGGTTGAGCCGGTCGGCGTCGCGCCGCGCCTGCTCGAACGAGTGGTACGCCTTGGCCAAGGTGAACATCTGCTCGATCGGCGTGTGCGGGTCGATGATCGGGTCGTAGCGCACCACGACGTACACGTGTTCGTAGCTGGTCCGTGGCCCGCCGTCCGATGACATGGCTGCGAGTCTTCCGTGCGGGTGCGCTCTGTCGCAATGGGCCCACGTAGGCTCGTGGAATGCGTTACTACGAGTCGGTTGTGGATCTGATCGGCAATACCCCGCTGGTCCGGCTCCGCAACGTGGCGGCGGGTATACCAGCGACCGTGCTGGCGAAGGTGGAGTACTTCAACCCCGGTGGGTCGGTCAAGGACCGGATCGCGCTGCGGATGGTTGAAGAGGCCGAGAAGTCCGGTTTGCTCGCGCCGGGCGGGACGATCGTCGAGCCCACCTCGGGCAACACCGGTGTCGGGCTCGCGCTGGTGGCGCAGCTGCGCGGCTACCGCTGCGTGTTCGTGTGCCCGGACAAGGTCAGCGAGGACAAGCAGAACGTGCTGCGGGCGTACGGCGCCGAGGTCGTCGTCTGCCCGACCGCCGTGGCGCCCGAGGACCCGCGCTCGTACTACAACGTCTCCGACCGGCTCGCGGCCGAGATCCCCGGCGCGTGGAAGCCCAACCAGTACGTCAACCCGAACAACCCGCGCTCGCACTACGAGACGACGGGTCCGGAGCTCTGGGAGCAGACCGCAGGGCGGATCACCCACTTCGTGGCCGGTGTCGGTACCGGCGGCACGATCTCGGGGACCGGGCGCTATCTCAAGGAGGTCTCCGGGGGCAAGGTCCGCGTGATCGGCGCCGACCCGGAGGGGTCGGTCTACTCCGGGGGTACCGGTCGGCCGTACCTCGTCGAGGGCGTCGGCGAGGACTTCTGGCCGGAGACGTACGACCGGACGATCTGTGACGAGATCATCGAGGTGACCGACCGGGACTCGTTCGACCTGACCCGCCGACTCGCTCGCGAGGAGGGGCTGCTCGTCGGCGGCTCCTGCGGCATGGCCGCCGTGGCCGCGCTACGGGTGGCCGCCTCGGCCGGCCCGGACGACGTGGTCGTGGTCCTGCTGCCGGACAACGGCCGCGGGTACCTTTCGAAGATCTTCAATGACGACTGGATGGCCCGGTACGGCTTCCTGCGTACCGACACCGCCGCGTCGACCGTCGCCGACGTGTTGGCCGGCAAGAGTGGCCGGATGCCGGAGCTGGTACACATCCACCCGACGGAGACCGTGCGGGACGCGATCGACTACATGCGCGAGTACGGCGTATCGCAGCTACCGGTACTCAAGGCCGAGCCTCCCGTGGTGACCGGCGAGGTAGCCGGCTCGCTGGCCGAAAAGGACCTGCTCGACGCCCTGTTCACCGGCCAAGCCCACCTCCACGACATGGTGGAACGCCACATGGGCCCGCCCCTGCCGATGGTCGGCGGCGGCCAGCCGGTAAGCGAAGCAGTGGACCTACTCGAGAAAGCCGACGCCGCAATAGTCCTGATCGACGGCAAACCCCGCGGCGTCATCACCCGCCAAGACCTCCTAGCCCACCTCGGCGACCACTGACCCACCGCCGACCCGACCCGATCCGTTGATCATGAACTTTGTTTCGGGCTCGACGGCGTGTCGAGCTATCAACTTCATGATCAACCGGTCGGGGGGCGGGTCAGCGGAGTTCGGCGGGGACCGCGACCACGTCGACGAACGCGCCGCGGCGCAGCACCGTGATCGGGAGGCGGGTACCGATCGCCGGGCCCAGCATCAGGCGGAGCAGCGCCTGAACGCTCTCCACCGGACGACCACCGGCTGTCACGATCACGTCGCCGAGGTAGATGCCGGCGACCCCGGCCGGGCTGCCGGGTACGACCTCGGCCACCCGCAGACCGACCCGCTGGCCGAGCCTGGCCGCGATCGGCGGCGGCAGCGGTATCGGCGAACCGGCCACACCGAGCCACGCCCGGCGTACCTTCCCACTCGATACCAGCTCGCCGATGATGTGCCGGGTCGTTGAGTTGATCGGTACCGCGAGACCAAGCCCGAACCCGGCCACCGCGGTGTTCACGCCGACCACCCGACCGGTAGAGTCGGCCAGCGCGCCGCCCGAATTGCCGGGATTGAGCGCGGCGTCCGTCTGGATCACGTCGTCGATGAGCCGGACGTACCGCCCGTCCCGGGTGGGTATCGACCGGCCGAGCGCGCTCACCACCCCGGCGGTCACCGAGCCCGACAGGCCCATCGGGTTGCCGATCGCCACGACCAGCTGACCGACGCGCAGTTGGTCGGCGTCGCCCAGCTCGGCCGGCGGCGCTCCGACCACCCGTGATCGCAGGACCGCCAGGTCGGACAGTGGGTCGGCGCCCACGATGTCGAAGGCCGCCTCCGAGCCATCACTGAACGTCGCGCTACCGCCACTGACCCCGCCCGCCACGACGTGTGCGCTGGTGAGCAGGAACCCGTCGTCAGTGAACATCACGGCCGAACCAGCGCCGCCGCCGCGGGCGGTGCGGACGGCCAGCGCCGCCACGGATGGCAGTACCTTCGCCGCGACGGTCGTCACCACCCGGCTGTACGCGTCGAGCGCGTCCCGTTCGGTTTCCATGTCGTCAGCAACAAGCGGGACGGTCCATCGATGCCCGCAGGAGTTCGCCGTGGGCGAACGTCACGTGGTGAGGCACTCGTCCGGCAGCTCGAACCAGCGCAGCTCCTCGAAGCTGGCCGAGATCGCCGCGCCCGCCGTACCGTCCAGGCACGGCCGCCCGTCCAGCTTCTCGAACAGCACCCGGGCCTCATCCAGGTACCCGGTGAGCGCCTGTTCCGGCGCCCGCTCCTGGTGGGCCGGGCGGCGCAGGTGACCGGCCGCGTCGTAGCGCAGCTGAGCCAGCCGCAGCGGCGGCTCGACCAACCCGCCCCGGTGCCGCCAGAGCCCGGTACGCGGATCGAACCGGTAATCCGGCAGCAGTCGCCAACCGTACGTCGCGACGAGGTGCACGGCGTCGACGATGTACCGGAACACCGCTTCCGAGATGAAGTAGTTGAAGCTGACCCGTACCCATCCCGGTTTGATGCCCTCACACCCGGCCATGACCTGTTCCTCGAACCGGTGTGAGCGGTCGAGGTCGATGCCGAGGAGGCGGTGGCCGTACGGGCCGGCGCACGAGCAGCCGCCCCGGGACTGGATGCCGAACAGGTCGTTGAGAACCGCGACAACGAAGTTGTGGTGCAGGTACCGGCCGTGCGCCCGGCGGATCACGAACGACAAGATCGACAGCCGCTCGGCATCGAGGTTGCCGAGGATCTCGATCCGCGGGTTCTCGCCCCACGACTTCACGGCCTCGCGGACGAAGTGCTCCTCGCGCGCGCGGATGACATCGGTACCGACCGCGTCCTTGAGTTGGAAGACCAGGCCCGCCCGGATCGATTCCACGATCGCCGGCGTGCCGCCCTCCTCGCGGTGCACCGGGTCGGTCAGGTAGTGGTGCTCTTGCGTGTTGACGTAGTCGACCGTGCCGCCGCCCGGCACCGTAGGCACCCGGTTGCGCAACAGTTCCCGGCGCACGATCAGGACGCCTGGCGTACCCGGCCCGCCGACGAACTTGTGCGGCGAGATGAAGACCGCGTCCTTGTACGCCTGCGGATGCGTCGTACATCGCCCGTACATCGCAATGTCCACATAGGGCGCTGCCGCGGCGAAGTCCCAGAACGACAGCGCGCCGTACCGGTGCAGCAGATCGGAGATGCCGTGGGTGTCGCTGACGATGCCGGTGACGTTGGACGCGGCCGAGAACGAGCCGATTTTCAAAGGCCTTTCCGCGTACCGGATAAGCTCTGCCTCGAGGCGTGCGGCGTCGATGTGCCCGTCGAGGTCTTCGGGAATCACCACCACGTCCGCGATGGATTCGCGCCACGGTAACTCGTTCGAGTGATGCTCGAACGGTCCGATGAAGACGACCGGTCGTTCGTGTGGGGGAATCCGTTCGGACAATCCGTACCGGTCGTCCAGCTCGGCCGGGATGCGGATGCCGAGGATGCGAACGAGCTTGTCGATCGCGCCCGTCGATCCCGAGCCGGTGAAGATGACAGCGGTCTGCTCGTCGCCGCCGACCGCGTCGCGAATGATGCTCCGCGCGTCCTCGCGCAGCCGCGTCGTCTGCAGCCCGGTACCGGACGATTCGGTGTGCGTGTTCGCGTACCGTGGCAGCACTTCCTCGCGGACGAAGTCCTCGATGAAGCTCAATGCCCGGCCGGATGCGGTGTAGTCGGCGTAGGTGACCCTTCGCGGACCGTATGGACCCCACATCACCTGGTCGTCACCGATGACCGAATCACGGATGCGGTTCAGCAGCGGGGTGTCTTCCGGGCCCATGTCCCCATTATGTGAGTCGGACTCTCCAGCCGCAGACACCGGGCTGCGCAAAGGTCGCACATCCTGTCCGATTGCTGGTGGTCCTGGGCAGTTGAACATTGCGTCCGGAGCTTCCCGATCGCAACTTGCGATCTCCCAGGATTGGGGGAACGAAGAGTGATCAACCAGGCCGAACCAGCGGATGTGGTCGACCGTCTCCTGTGGCGGGACGCCCAACTGATGCTGGACCGGCACACCGCTGCTGATCTCAACGGCTGCTGTGCCTGGTGTGGACAGTCCTCCCCGTGCCAACCGCGACGCCTCGCCGAGCGCGCCGCGGCGGCCTCCCGCCGACCCTGGCGGGAGGGGTGGACCGCTCGGCACGACCTCACCAGCCAGCGGGATTGGCGAGCGGCACGGTACGACCGCCGCGGCGCGCGCCTCAACCGCGGCCTGTTCGACTGACGAAGACTCGATTACCGAACGCCCACCGGTCGGTTCCAGCCCCGGTAAGCCGATGCGAGTGGCGTTCACCAACGCGGTCACGACCACGGCGTTCCGCCAACGCCACGGCGTACCGCGAACACCCGCCAGGGATCTGGGCCGGCATGCCTCCGCCGGTCGACGCCTCCGGCCAGGCGTCCTCCTGGATCCGGCGGGCCCGGCGGGCGAGGGTACGTGATCAACCGGTTCCCCCGCATGAAACGAGGTTACGTACCCTCGCCCGGCCGATTCCGTTGGGAGAGAAGACAATGACCGCCACCGTGGGCGCCGCCGCGCTCGCTGACTACGTCACTGACCAGATGCGGCACGCCGACTCGATGCTCGAGACGCACGCCGCCGACGGCTGGGGCCTGTGCCGCTGCGGCCGCCTCTACCCGTGCCGCGAACGTACCCACTGGCAGCGGATGCGAGACCACTTCAACCGCCGCCGTCCTTGACCTTGCCCCTGGGGCACGCTGGATCGTGTACCCCATGGACGACGTTGGCGCGGTCATCCCGGCGCGGCGCGAGGAGACCACGGATCCGGACCGGCCGTTGAGCATCGGAGTGTTCGCCCGTCGGTCGCTGCTGTCGCGGAAGGCGCTGCGGCTGTACGACCGGCTGGGGCTGCTGACCCCGGACCATGTCGACCCCGCGACGGGGTACCGCCGCTACCGGGAGAGCCAGCTGAAGGTCGCGCGGTTGGTGGCTATGCTGCGCCGGCTGGACATGCCCCTGGCACAGGTCGCGGAGGTCATCTCGGCACCGCGACCCGCACAGGCGCTCGAGGCGTATTGGGAGGCATTCGAACGCCGGGTCGCGAACCGACGCGAGCTCGTCGCCCATCTCCTCATCAGGTTGTCCGGCGACGAAAGGAACTTGGGAATGTTCGACATCCAACAGCGGGATGTACCCGAACAGCTGGTGCTCACCGAACAACGGCACGTACTCGTCGATCAACTGGCCGACTGGCTCGGTACGACCATGCCCCGGCAGGCGAAGACGGCGGCCGAGTACGGCGGGATCGTGGCGCCACAGTTCGTCATCTTCCACGGTGAGGTCAACCAGGACAGTGACGGACCGGTCGAGGTCTGTACACCTATCGATCCCGCGAAGGCGAGTGTGGACGGCGCGCCGACGCGACGCGAACCGGCACACCGGGAGGCGTTCGTCCGGCTGCGGAAAGCACAGGTGGAGTATCCGCAGATCCTGTCCGCATACGACGCGGTCGCGCAGTGGATAGCAAGCCAGAAGCTGTCGATGAGCGCGGCGCCGCGCGAGGTTTACTTCACTGACTTCATGGCGGCCGGTCCGAACGATGAAGTATGTGACGTGGCGTATCCGATCTGAAGCAACGAAGCGTTCTTCCCGCCGGCCGGACGACCGGCGGGAAGAACGATCGGCTACATCTGGAGCTCCTCCTCGATGGTCCGGATGCGGTGCCGGGCCATCGCGAGGTTCGCGCGGGACTTGAGCAGCGCGAGGTACAGGAACAGACCCTTGGCCCCCCGCCCGGTCAGCGGCCGGATGAGGTGGTACTGCGTGCCGAGCGTGATGAGGATGTCTTCGATCGCGTCTTTGATTTGCAGCATCTCCAGCGCGCGCATCTTGGCCCGTACGACGTCGGTGTTTCCCGCCGCCGCGACCGACAGGTCGAGTTCCTTGCTGTTGCCGAGTGTCCCCAGCGCCATCCCGCTGTTGTAGTCGACGAGTGCGACGCCGATCGCTCCATCGATCTGCATCGCTTCCTTGAGTGCGGTGTCCATGTCCATCATGGGGTTCTCCTCGAGTGTCATTGCTTGACGTCTTCGACGATTTCGCCGACCCGGGCCGCCACGGGCCGTGCCTCGTGGTGCAGGCGGCCCACGTTGAGCTCCGGACCGGCGATGACGGCGAGCAGTGCATTCGTGCCCGCGGCGAAGGTGGCCACATACCCGTTCGCCGCCCTGGTGACGGTTTCCTGGAAGTCGCCGCGGGCCACCGCTCCGGCGATCTGTTGGCCCAGCCCGAGCTGAGCGGCCGACATCGCGGCGAAGGTGTCCGGCTCCGCACCGGTCAGGTCGTGCGCGATGAGGAGGCCGTCCACGCTAGCGACCAGGACGCCGAGTACATCGGGTAGGCGTTCGCGCAACTGCCCGAGTTCGGCGAGGACGGCGGGTTCGACGCCCACGAATGTGTTCCTTTCCTTGCGGACAAGCCGCTCCAAAATCAGCGCGAGCTTCATCGCATCGCCGCCAGCCCGCTCCGGAGGCGCACGAGAACCTCCTCCGAGTAGTACTCCGACCCCGTCGACGGGGCCGGTGGGACGTCGCGTACCCGTCGACGGGGGAGTTCCCCGACGGGCGGCGGTGCCGCATCGTCGGGCGGCGGCTCCGGTACCGGTACCCGAGCCGCTGCCGGCGCGGTGCGGACCGGAACGGCCGCGCGGGCCCGGACGGTGGCGACGGACTCGGTTGCCACCGAAGGGTTTGGGCGTCCGGGCTCGACGAGGCCGGCCCGGGCCAGCCGGCGGACCTCCAGCATGATGGTGAATGCGTCTCGGCCCAGCAACCGGGCCAGGTCGACAGGACTGCGCCGACGGTCTGCGTTGGCAACCACCTCCCATTGCACTGCGGTGAGTGAGACGAAATGACCCGGCAATCGACGGACCGGCACGACGGCTGCGGTATCGATCGACGCGTCGGGCCACGCGTCGGCCAGAGCCTGCTTGCGCCGGTCTACCTCATTGCCCACCGCCCGTGGATCGAGCGGGTTGTGCAGACCAAGCGGGTGCCGCTGTCCGGACTCGAACCGCACCGTGAGCGCCGCGTCGAACAACACATGCGCGGCGTCGTACAGCGCCAGCACCGTCACGGCCTCCAGTTCGGCCACGGTGAGTAGGCCGGCGGAGACCAGCTCGGCACCGACGCGTTCCTGCGCGCGGCCCGCGACCACGGCCGCGCGCCACGCATCGCCGGGCACCCGACCGGAGGCGATGAGCAACCGATCGACGCCCGGAAGCATCGAGCATTCGGCGTACGCGATCAGGCCGTCGACGAGATACACCGCGCCACCGGGAGCGTCCATCACCCGAACGGCACCGCTCATCCCGGCGGCACACCATGGCTCCAGGGCATCCCGGAGCCGTGGTGGAGGCAGGTACCCGGACAAGCGTGTCCCTTCGCGTGGACTCGAATGTCCGTCGATCAGCCGGCGGCGAACTGCATGCCGACTACGCGCATCGTCCGCTGCGTCAATGCGATGTTGCCGAGCATCCGGTCCAGCCACACGTACAGCGCCAGGCGATCGCCCGGCAGTATGTGGACGACGTGGTAGCCGTCGCCGGCCGTCACCACGATGTCTTCGATCCGGTCCGGTTGGCCGATCGCGGTGGACGCGGCGGTGTTCATTGCGGCGCGGACCAGTTGACCATCGTTGGCCGGTACCGGTCCGGCAGCGCATATCGCGGAGCCACTGGGATAGTCGACGAGGCTGGCGCCGAGTGCGCCTTGGACTGCCATCACTTGCCGGAGGCAATCCTCGATGTGGGACACGTCCGCTCCCTGAGAATGCTGTGCGCAGACATTCTGATCGCCGTTCGCCGCCTCCGGCCAGAGAGCGAACGGTGTGGTGCTTTCCCGCGGGGTCAGGCTACCGGGGCAGGACGAATCGTGTTCTGGTATCGGCCAGTGACGATCAGTCGCAATCGACACCCATTTGGCCCATTGCAGCGGGTACCCGTCGAGGGAGTAAGGCCCGTTCTGCAAGTTGCATCAGTTGCTCTAGAGTAACCGTTGCTGATGAGTAACCAAGTTGTGGTGAGCGATGTGCTCGACGCGCTGGGCGATCGCACCCGGCGGCTGATCGTCGAGCGGTTGCGCGGCGGCCCGCTGCCCGTGGGCGAACTGGCCGCCGGGCTTCCAGTCGGCAGACCAGCGGTCAGCAAGCACCTGCGGGTGCTGTCGGATGCCGGGCTGGTGGTCCGGGTGACTACTGCGTCGCATAGAGGTCGAACCGAAGCCGTACGCCGTCATCCGGGAACTTCAGGTCCGGGTCGACGACCGTCACGACAGCCATCCGTCCCGTGTTGGTGGACACGCACAGAAGGCCACCGGCCTCGAGCTTCTCGATCGGTACGAGCTTGGTCGACAGCTTCGCGGACGAACACGTCGACAAGCTCGGATCCGCCACGACACCGAGGTACGCCGCCTTGGCTTTGCCCTGCACGGCCAGCGACTCATCCGGTGCCGCGAACCCCCAGACGTAGGCGATGTCGCCTTTCTCGCCGTCCGCGACATTGCCGGTTTCGAGGTTCACGTACTGGGACCGGTCGAGCGTGAAAGTGCCGGAGCGGATCGGTTTCTGGGCGATCGGTATGTCGATGTGCGGTATCGGTCGTACATCAGGGTTCGTCTGATCGTCCGGGATGCTGATGTGCGGTATGGGATGGTCGAGCAGACTGTTGTGCTCCTGCTGCTCCTCGGTCGGCGTGTCGTCGCCTCCTCCTCCGAACACGAGCAAGCCCACGACCGCGAACACGATCAGCACGAGGCTGGCCGCGATGGCGTACGGCCACAGTGGACGCTTGGGCTTGTCGGACGGCCGGACGTCGAAGGCGATCCGGCCACTGAGCCGTGAGCCTTCACTGGGTTCGGTGTCCGCCGAGTACACCCGGCCCTGCAGCCAGTAGCTGCCGGCCGGTGTCCCCGCAGGCACGGTGATGCGTGCCAGATAGGAGACGGATGCACCTCCGTCGACGACCCGTTGCGGTCGATCGATGGAGAACCATGAACTGTCGGCGCCGTCGCCGGCCACCGGTACGAACACCACCCGGTCGGAAGCCGGACCCGGGTTGGTCACGGTGAAGCTGGTCGTGCCCTCGTTTCTGACGTCGAGGTCGACCCGCTCCGCCGCAGCGCTGATTATCCACTCAGTTGCCATGGGGACTCTCCTCGAGTCGGCGCGGATCTTATGTCGGTTAGGCGCGCCGATCGCGACGTCCGCTCCGTCAACTACTGGACACGAGCTACTGGGCTCGGACCACCCGGATGGCTCGCGGCAGAAAGGCTCCGGCGACCAGTCCGATGACGCCGATCAGGCCGAGGACAGCCATCGCCAGCCCGTACGAACGTTCCGGTGTGACGGTGATTCCGGCGACGAGGATGGTGCCGGCGATGGCGGTACCGAGGGTGGAGCCGAGGTTCGACACACTGCGCGACAGTCCCGATATTTCGCCCTGGAGGTCCTCGCCGAAGCTCGACTGGACGACGTTGACCGACGGGGTCAGCATGAGGCCGAGCCCCAGCCCAATGAGCAGGAGGCCGGGGGCGAAGGCCCAGGCATTGGGAAAACCGACCACCAGGGCGAGCAGCGCGCCGACGCCGGCGATCGTGACGACGAACCCGGCCACGATGAGGGTGCGCTGAGCCCATCGCTTCGCGAGGCGCTCGGCGGCGAGCGATGACACGAGTAGGCCGACCGTGGCCGCGGTGAAGATGACGCCGGTCTGGATCGCGTCGTAGCCGCGGACCACCTGCAGGTACGCCGATACGACGAACGAGGTACCCATCAGCAGCAGCCACTGGGTGTTCTGTGTGACGAGGCCGAGATTGGCGGTGCGGCTGCCGAACATGGCCGTCGACAGCAGTGGTTCTTTGCCGGTCCGCTCCTTTGCTTTGACCGATCGGAAGAACAGCGCCAGGACGAGCGCGCCCGCGACCAGTAGTACGAGCATCAGCCAACCGTTGTCGTCGGCGGCCAGGATGCCCGTGACGACGAGAATCAGGCCGACGGCCGAGAGCACCGCACCCCCGGTGTCGAACCTGCGCGTGGGATCCGGCGGTAGCGGATCCCGCAGCCCCCGACTCAGCCAGACGATCACTGCGATCACCAGTGCTTGGAAGACGAATGCCGCGCGCCAGCTGATCGCCGAGGTGATGAGACCACCGAGCAGTGGGCCGGACGCCGCGCCGACACCGCCCATGGCGCTGATCACTCCGAAGGCGCGAGCACGCGAGGTGACCTCCGTGAAAAACAACGTGGTGAGGATGTAGACCGGCGGGATCAGCAGCGCCGTCCCCACCCCTTCCAGGATCGAGTTGCCGAGAATGAGCACACCCAGCCCGGGGGAGACGGCGCTCAGCAGTGCTCCGGCACCGTACAGGAGGAGGCCGGCGGTGAAGCATCGCTTCCGGCCGTACCGGTCGGTGAGCTTGCCGCCGGGAATCATCAACGCGGCCATGACCAGAAGGAAGATGGTGATGGCTACCTGCACACCCTGCACGGTGGTATCCAGGTCGTGGCTGATGTCGTTGATCATCACGTTCATGTTGGAGCCGGCGAAGCTACAGATGAACTGAGCCAACGCCAGCGGCGCGAGGACCCTCCGCCCCGCCGCCCTAGCCTGTGTCACGGCTCAGCACCGGCTCGACCCGGTACGGGTTCATGAGGCCTCCCCACGCGGAGCGCACGTCCCCCTCAGCATTCCTCCAGAGCCGCGGTCATCGGGCCCGAATTGCCAATCTCACCCCGTGGCGGTCCGCGCTGCCTGTCGGCAATCGGGCATGTGTCTGATGTTGGCGATCTTCCGGCGTTAGCGTGCTGACGTGAAGGCGGATCCGGTACCGGCCGCATCGGCCGCGTCCTCGGCGTCCTCGCCGACGTGGACGGAGGCCCGTACGCCCGATGCCCGCGACGAGGACTCGGCGCCGCCCGTCGTCCATGAGGTGATCAGCTCGCCGGGGCAACCGCTCGACCCGAGCGCGCGGTCCTTTATGGAGCGTCGATTCGAGGTCGACTTCGGTTCGGTACGGGTGCATCGCGACAGCCGGGCAGCCGAGTCGGCCGCCTCCGTCGATGCCCTTGCCTACACCGTCGGCGAGCACGTCGTGTTCGGCTCGGGCAGCTACCGGCCCGAGACCCCCCACGGCCGCTGGCTCATCGCGCACGAACTATCCCATGTGAGCCAACAGCGCGCGGCCGCATCCGACGCCGCCTTCCCTCAGCGGCTCGCGATCGGACGGTCCGATACGCCGAGCGAGCACGCGGCTGACCGCACGGCCGACGCGGTGCTGCTCGCGGGACCGGGACTGCGTCACAACCTCGCACCCGTACCGGTGCCGACCCTGCAGCGCATCGGCGAGGGCCACGCGTTCCTCCGTTTCTTCGGCATCGAGTCTGGTGAGTTCACACCAGAGGACCTGACGGCTTACCTGACCAAGATCGCCCGTCAGCGCAAGCTGAGTGACGGCTTCCTCGACGACGACATGGCCCGAGCCATCGTCGACCGGGGCGGCGTCGGCGGCGAAGGCGGATATCGACTGACCGACGCGAGCTTCCAAGACGTCTCGTCGACGGACATCAAACGCATCCTCGTCCAGGAGATGCTGTCCGGACCCACAGACGCTCCCGACGAGCAGGCGATCGTCCGGCTGTTCGCCCAGTCGACGGGATCGCAGATCCAGCAGATTCTCGACCCCCAGCTCGGTCTGTCCATCCGGGACGTGGAGGGTGATCTGGGGGACGACGCGATCGCACAACTGTACGAGGCGATCGACGCGAAGCTGCCCGACCTGAGGAAGGGCAATCTGAAGCGAGGGAAGGGTACGGCGACGACGGATGGCTCCTGTACCGCAGGGCGTGCGCTGCTGATCGACTTCGCGCACCGGCGGGCGATCGTCCAGGTGGAACGGGTCATCCGCATGATCGACCAGTTCACTACCCAACCCGACGAGAACAAGAATGTCGGCCGGGTGCTCGGCATCTATTTCAAAGGGGCGACGCCGAGTGTCATCCAAACGATCCGCCAGAATTTCGTCGAGATTCGCACTACCATCGACAAACTCCAATACGTCTGCCCGGCCGAACCTTTTACCGGCTTCAAGGTTACGGACAGTCAGGGTAAGGTGAAGACCTTCGAGCCCGAGCCCGGCGTCGAGGCGATCGCGCTGACCCAGACCACCGGCAATGACACGAAGGTCCTGCTGTTTCCGGACTTCTTCGCGGAGGACGCGCAGCCCCAGGCGCGGGTCGTTGTCCACGAGGCGTTCCATCATGCGAAACGGCAGGGGGACATCCCGGAGTTCTATGCCTCCGACACCGAGGGCCTCGAATTGGCCACCGCGCTGACCAACGCCGACTCCTACGGGCAGGCCGCCCGAGCGCTCGCGCAGGAGGGGTTGCAGGTCACGCTCACGGACTGCCCTCCACACGTACACGGGATGATCCTGACGGCGACGCGACAGGCGGAGATCCGGGTGGCCCGGGCCGTATCCGCCCTGGCCGGAACCATCACGGACCCGGGAGTCATTTCCCAGCTGAAACGGCATTTCAAGGTAGACCTCGCCGCTCAGAAGAATGTCGAGCACCTCGCGCGAGTGCGAGAGGTATTCGACGAAATGCAGGCCGGATTCGGTACGGAGATTCCCATCGAGTGCGAGGAGGAGTGCGGTGAGGACGATCGCACCGCCACGGCCGCGTACACGGGAGGTATCTTCTCGCCCCGGGGCGGCACCATTCACCTGTGCCCGGCATGGGTAAGGGCCGAGCCCGACGACCAGACCCACACCCTCGTGCACGAGATGGCACACCGTACCGCTGGCCTCGGGTTCACCAATGACATCTATCGCAAGGCGGATTTGGCTGCGTACAACAGCTCGAAGGTCGAGCAGGCCGTGAGCAACGCCGACGCGTACGCGTCTTTCGCTCTGTCCATCTCGGCCGCGGTGGCCCGATCCACCGCGGGTGGACCACAGCAGTC
>DASRII010000077.1:0-3630 GCA_035650075.1 Micromonosporaceae bacterium
CTGTATACGACGAAGAATGGGACTCGCTTGTACGCGGTGAGGGCTGGGACGGCTCGATCTACCGACGGGCAGTCGTTGCCCTCGCCACATCTGCCAAGGCGTCGACGTTGCGTCAGTTCTTCCCCTTTACGAGTGTGAACCAGCTCGGCTTCGCACGCGGCTCGACGTTTCGCTTCGACGACGAGCAGCCGGTCTCTGTCGTGTTCACCGCGCAAGGGACCTACAGCGTCCTCGAAGGTTCGCGCGTCGAGGCAACACTCCTACTCGAGACACGAGACCCGGATGTCGCAGTCGCCGCGGTCTGTGAACGTCTCAGCCTCTAGCACACGAGAGATGTACCGATCTCGCAGCCCGGGACAACCAGCTCCAACGGTTGATCAGGCGCCCTGCGCCTGTGCTGGGAAACGTTGCCCCCCCGTTCAGGCGCCCGCTCTGACCGCCAATGACCGCAAGACAGCTCCGATGCTCCGCCCATCTGGCACGGATGTGGCACGACCACGCGTCCCGAAGCTTGCCCGTGCGAACGGAAGCGGAGCACCGGGCAGTCTGTCAGCCGTGTTCAAGGCACGCTCCTCTCGTACATGACTGTCGCCGCCGTTGTCGGCGTAGTCACCATCCTGATCGGTGTGTCGGGGGGTGGTGCGTTGGGTATCTGCATCGTGGTCCTAGGCGCGTTGGCAACTGTGCTCGGCATGGTCGGTGCGATCCAAACGATGCGATGGCTTCGGCCCAGCACTCGACTTCCGGACCATCTACCCGCTCCGATCCGGGCCGGGAACTGGAGCGGGTCTCCGGTGACCCTCCAGCTACGCGATGGAACCCGGGTTCTGTGCATCGTCGTGCTTCCCGGCGGCTACGTTCCGCCGCGCAAGACTGATCCCCGCTTTGACGCGCGTGAAGTCATAGCAGTGTCTCTCTCGACCGAGGTTGAATGCGCCACCGAGGACGAACGCCGAGCGGCGGAACACGGGGCATAGCTGTCGATCCGCCGGGCTGTCGCCAAGCGAGCCGACTTGACACACGAATCTGGCGGTCGGGCCGAGGGCGGGCGCCTGTGGCGCCCGCCCGCAGGTCGGCGCCGGCTTGCCGGCGCCGCTTGATCTCCTAGAGCCAGATTCGGCAGAGCAGACGCTGGCGTCTAGTGTCCGGCTTCGGTTGATGCTTTACACATCGGTTTCAGCTGAGGGTTGACAGTGGCTGTGATCGGCCTGCTGGCTGTTCGTCGTTTGCGGGCGACGCGCAGCTGGGGGCCGGGATCGGTGCTTGTCGAGTTGTCCGTTGTCGAGCAGCGCTATCGGGCGGTGCTGGCCGTGTTGGCTGGCGAGTCCGTGATCGAGGTGGCGGCCCAGGTGGGGGTGTCGCGCCAGACCGTGCACAGCTGGCTGGCCCGCTATCGGGGTGAGGGCCTGGGCGGTCTGGTGGATCGGTCGCATCGCCCCGAGTTCTGTCCCCATCAGTCGCCGGTCGAGGTTGAGGCGGCGGTGTGCGAGCTGCGCCGGGAGCATCCGAGGTGGGGGTCTCGCCGCCTGGCCCACGAGCTCGGGCGGGTGGGGATGTCGCCGGTGCCGTCGGCGTCGACGGTGTATCGGATCCTGGTTCGGCACGGCCTGGTCGACGCCAAGGCTCGGCGCCGGCGCCGGGAGGACTACAAGCGCTGGGAACGAGACGCCCCGATGGCGCTCTGGCAGCTCGACATCGTTGGGGGCGTCTTCCTGGCCGATGGCCGGGAGGTCAAGGTCGTGACCGGGGTCGACGACCACTCCCGATACTGCGTCATCGCCTCGGCGTATCTGCGGGCGACGGGCCGGGCGGTGTGTCTGGCGTTCGCTCGGGCGCTGGCGCGCTACGGGGTCCCGGAGGAAGTGCTGACGGATAACGGCAAGCAGTTCACCGACCGGTTCGGGAAGGGCGGTGAGGTGCTGTTCGATCGGATCTGCCGGGACAACGGGATCGTGCACCGTCTCACCCAGCCCGCGTCGCCGACGACCACGGGAAAGGTGTGTGAAGACTTGGGGCCCGGCGTCGCATCGGCTCCGGTCTGACCCTGGTCAAGGTATGACCGTGGTGTCCTGCGTTCGATTTGTCGGCCGGGGCTGGTGCGGTGCCTCGACGCGTGCCGACCGAGCGGATCTGACCTGATAGGAGCTTGGACTAGAAGCCCCGTCACAGACCTGTCGCCCACTCGGCCGGCTCGCCCGTTCCGTCAGAGCCCTAACGGAGGAGCGCGCCCAGCATGGCAACCACGCGGCCTGGTGTCACCGTGATCGGTGGCGTCGACACCCACAAGCACACCCACTACGCGGGTGTGATCGATGACCAGGGCCGGCTGCTGGGCCATCGGGAGTTCGCGGCCAGCGACGCCGGCTACCGCCAGCTGCTCGCCTGGATGTGCAGCCACGGCGAGGTTCGCTCGATCGGTGTCGAGAGCACCGGTTCGTTCGGCGCCACGCTCACCAGGTTCCTGACCGCCGCGGGTGTGGAGGTGATCGAGGTCAACCGGCCGAACCGCCTCGCCCGCCGCATGGACGGCAAGTCCGACCGGTTGGATGCCGAACAGATCGCCCGGGCGGTCCTGGGGCAGACCTCGACCGCGGTCCCCAAGACCAAGTCCGGCATCGTCGAGGTCATCCGCACCCTGCGGGTGACGCGCGCGAGCGCGGTCAAGGCTCGCACCCAGGCGTTCAACACCCTGTGGGGCGTCATGATCGGCGCCCCCTCGCCGCTGCGCGACGAACTGGTCGTGCTGACCAAGCGAACCCTGGTCAACCGTTGCCTGCGACTGCGTCCCGAGACCGAGGACTTGTTGTCGCTGGCCGGGGACCCCGAACGGATGCTGACCGCCGGCATCAAGACCGCGCTACGGGACCTCGCTCGACGCTGGAAAGCCCTCGACAACGAGATCAAGGCCCTCAACAAGAACCTCGAGTCCCTCGTGCGCACCGCAGCTCCCGAGCTCGTCGCCCTCCACGGTGTCGGCGTCGAGATCGCCGGCCAGTTCCTCGTCACCGCCGGTGACAACCCGGAACGCATCCACAGCGAAGCCGCCTTCGCCAAGCTCTGCGGTGTCGCGCCCCAACCGGCCAGCAGTGGCCGGACCACCGGCCGCCACCGCCTCAGTCGCAGCGGCGACCGAGCAGCCAACAGCGCGCTCTACATCATCACCATCGTCCGGATGCGCCACCACCAGCCCACCCGCGACTACCTCGAACGACGCACCACCGAAGGCCGAACCAAACGAGAGATCATCCGCTGCCTCAAGCGCTACATCGCCCGCGAGATCTACAACAACCTCCCCGCCGCCGCCCGCTCAACCCCAACCGCCACCCAACCCGAAACTGCCGCTTGACGAACATAGGAGCATCGAGCGATCCCACCGCATCGATGCCGAAGAGTTCTACCGAATGCTCGACGGCGTGGTGATCGACGACACCGAGCTCTTCAACGACAAGCTCCAGGAGTGGCAGGACTTCTACAACTTCAACCGACCCCACGGCGGCCTCGGCGGCGACACCCCCTACGACCGGCTACGACAACGCACCACAACCGCGACCTCCGCGTAAGCCCCCTACGTCAGCCGCACACCACTGGTGTCCGTGATTGACCGGGGGGTCGCTCCCAATGTGCTCCCCA
>DASRII010000078.1:0-3967 GCA_035650075.1 Micromonosporaceae bacterium
CGAAGGACCCGGGTTCGATTCCCGGCACCTCCACGGAAATGGCGGCGGTACCCGCTCAAGCGGGTACCGCCGCTAGTGCATTGGTGTGGTGTGTCGGCGGTCGAGTAGCGAATCGCATGGGCCGGGGATCCACCACGACGATGGGCGTCGTAATGACCTCGGTTCGCCCTGCGGCGTCCGACGCCGTTGACGACGAAAGGCCGCGCACCCGTTGAAGGGTCGAGCATGCCCGCATAATCAATTGGTGGCCGACCGTAGTTGCCCGGACAGCCACGGGTATGGATCCACAATCGGACGCCGACCGTCGCGGCAGCGTCCGCGTACGCCGAGGAGCACGTTACTAGCCACGTAGTGACGGCCGCGCCGCTCACCGATCGCGCGCAGGAGTCCGACCTCCACGAGCTGCGCCAGATCCCTGGAGGCCGTCCGCTCCTCGATTCCGGTCATCTTGACGTAGCCGCCGCGGCGTAGCCGATAGCCGAGAACCGCTTCGTATAGCAGACCCGTGACCCGTTCGGGCAGCTTGTGAGCTGCCGTCAGCTGATCGAGTTCTTGCCAGATGGCGGACGCTTCGTCGAAGCGCTGAGCTACCGTCTGCGCCTGCATGTGGTGTGCGCGCAGGTTGAACGACCCCCAAAGGCTGGCGTCGTTTTCCGGATGCCAGGCCCCCTGCCCTGTGACCAACAGGATCCGGTAGTAGTCGTCGGTGTTGTGTCCCAGCCATTCCTCGATGCTGGAGAATGCCGGCTCAACAATCGCTTCCCTGGATAAGACGAGCGTCTGCAGAGCGCGCGCCATGCGCCCGTTCCCGTCCCGAAACGGATGGATCATGACGAGGTTCAGGTGGGCCATCGCGGCACGGACAATCGGGTCGAGTTCCAATTCGTTGCGCAGCTGTCCGGCTAGCTCCTCGACAAGTCGGGGTACGAGGCCGGCATCGGGTCCCTCGTAGACCCGGCGGTCCGCTCGCTCGTCGTGTACGAAGATCGGCCCTGTGCGGTACTGACCCGGACTCTTGGAGAGGTCGTGAGCGAGCATCATGTAGTGCATGCCGCGTAGCCCCGAGGCGTCAAAGACGAAGTGCGCGTCGGTGGCCATTTGAAGGACGTATCCGAGGGCTTGGCGGTAGCCACGGATCTCCGCGAAGGTCTGCTGATCGGCGCTCAGCGGTTCCTCGTCATCGAGAGCCGCTGCGGCGTCGTCCTCATCCACGACGTAGCCTTCGATGCTGTTGGAACCGCGAATGGCGCGGGCGAGCATAGTTCGACGCAGCCCGCCTTGCCAGCGGCGAGGGACACGTAGTACCGCCGCGAGTTCCCTGCGCATCGCGTGGATCTCGGTCAGGACTGCGGCATCGTCGGTGCCGAGTGTGGGCGTCTTGTAGATCATCTCATGTCCCAATGTCTCTAATTTAGAGACATACTACCGGCTCTCGCGGCGATGACCTAATGAAAGAGACATTGGGACACGGGTCGGAGGTCGGCCAAGTGCCCTGGCGTTCGTCGCGGGCAACGCGGTGGGTGGTCTGGTCCTAGACCCGTCCTCTGTGATGGGACTGTCCCCGGGTCGGGCTCGTCGACCAGTGCGCATAGTCTCGCGCGATGGGCAAGGAGCGGCGGAGGTGGATCCATTGAGCACGCCAGACTTTGACCGCATGACCAAGGACGAGGTCATCGCATGGTTCGACGCCGCGGGGGACATTTCACCACTGCTGGCGGGCATGGATCCGGCGTCGGAGCCGGTGGCACGGGCGGCGACGGACGCACCAATGATGCTTGACCAGCCGAGCGTCCGGGAAGCTAGCGAGGGGTCGTACGCGAGTCGAGCCAGGTGTTGATCATCTGGGTGAAGTCGCGGCCGGTCTGCTTGTTCACGAACGCGATGAACGAGGCCCGGTCCTGCTGGGAGTTCCTATTCTGCTGCACCCAGTCGCGGGCGAGAGCGAAGAATCCGGCGTCGCCAAGCGCGTCGCGCAGTTCGTGCAGCATCGCCGCCGTACACAGGTAGACGTTTGGCGATCCGAAGGTGTTCGCTCCCGGCTGGCCGGGCGGGCCGTGCTGCGCGCGGTGGCGGGCGTCGCTGGACCGCAGCCGCTTCTCCACTTCAGCCTTCGTCCACTTCTCGCGCTCGGCCCGGAGAAGATACTGGGCGTACGTGGCCCAGCCCTCGTTCAGCCACAGGTCGCGCCACGTTGACAGCGTGACGGTGTCGCCGAACCAGTGGTGCGCGTATTCGTGGAACAAGTTGATCTCGAACAGGTCGAGGGAATCGGACCAGTCGTAGCCGCCGCCCATCGTGACCATCTGCTGTGTCTCCATCGCGGAGAACGCCGGTACGACGACGACGCCCGCGGTGGGGAACGGGTACGGCCCGAATCTCTCCTCCAGCCACGCGATGAACTGTGGCGACTTGCGTAGCACCGGCACGAGCTGGTCGTCGGTCCCCGGCCGGTACCAGTAGGTCAGCGGCAGTCCGTGCGGACCGGTGGCGGTCTCCTTGCGGTACCGGCCGACGGCCAGCGTGGTGAGGTAGCTGGCGACCGGGTCGGTGCTGCGGTACCGGAACGTCGTGCCGGGCTCGCGGCCTGCGCCGCCGGTGGTGGCGGTTGTGCCGGCGGGCGTGCCAGACGCGACCGCCGACCAGCCGGCCGGCACATCGACCGCCATGTCGTACAGGGCCTTGTCCGAGGGGTGGTCGTTGACCGGATACCAGGTGAAGGCGCCGAACGGCTCCTGCATCGTCCAGAGTCCGCCGTCGGCGGTGACCGTGAGCCCGAGCGGCGCTATGTCGCTGCGCTTCGACGGTGCCGGTGTCGTCCGGGGGGTGCCGCTGTAGCGGACCTCCAGCGTGACCGGCCGGTCCTTCACCAGCGCCGCCGGGACCACCAGCTTCTCGGCGCTCACCCGCCCCGGCCGCGTGGCGCCGTCGACGGTCACGCTCTCCAGCCGGTACGGCATGAAGTCGAGGCGCAGTTCGGCCTGGTCCGCGGTGGGGCGGATCCGCAGCGTGGCTGTCCCCCGCAGGATCCTGGTCTTCGGCGTCCACGCCAGATCCAGGCGATAGTGCAGGACATCGAGGCTGCCGGTGCCGCGCCGGGGATAGATCGGGTCGGCCACCGGCGTCGACCCGCCGGCACCCGCCCCGGTCACCGACGGCGGGTTGGCAGGCGGGTTGGCCGGCGGCCGGCCGGCCGGTCGTGCGCCGGCCGTGCAGCCGGCGAGCGCAATGGTGATCGACAGCGCGGCGGCGAGGAGAGACCGGCGCATGCGACGGCGGTACGGGTAGGAGGTCATCGCCTAGTTGACGCGGCGGACGGCGGCTTCGGTTCAGTGACCGCGGAACGCCTCCTGCAACCACCACGAGCCACGGTCTGATGTGATCTTCGCGTCGAGCAGCAGTGCCTGATCGAGCGGTCCCGCGAGCCAGCGGGACACCGCCGCCAGATCGTCCCGGCTGCGGATTGTCGCCGCCGCACAGCCGAAGCCGCGTGCGAGGGCGGCGAGGTCGCCGTCCGGGAACGTGACGGTGTCGACCGGATGGCCCTGCGGCCCGAAGTGGTGCACCTCGGCGCCGTACGCCGCGTCGTCGTACACCACGATCAACAGTGGGAGGCCGAGGCGGGTGACCGTGGTCAGTTCGGCCACGGCCATGAGGAATCCGCCGTCGCCGAGGCCGGCCACGGTCAGCCGATCCGGGCGGGCGATGGCCGCGCCCACCGCGCTGGCCAGGCCCAGCCCGATCGACTGGTACGCCTGCGTGAAGCAGAACCCGGCGGTGTCCGGCACCGACATGAACATCGACGGGTACCCCATGAAGTTGCCCGAGTCGATGACGACGGTGCGCTGTGCGGGCAGCATGTCGTCCAGCGCGATCGTGAGGGTGCGCGGGTCGATCCGGCCGGCACCGGTGGAGTCGGCGTACGGCACATCGCGCCAGCGGCCCTCAGCCGCGATCCGGGCCTGCACCT
>DASRII010000079.1:0-9341 GCA_035650075.1 Micromonosporaceae bacterium
CGGTACAGCAGTACCTTGGCCCAGATGCCGGGCAGGACGACCGCCTCCTCCATGACCCGCTTGTCGATCTGACTCCAGATCTTCTCGCGCGCCGCGGTGTCGGTGGTCTGCAATGCCTCGTCGAGCATGCGGTCGACGTCGGGGATCTTGACGGTGAGGTTCGTGTTGCCACCCGATTCGCGGATCACCCGGCTGTCGACGATCTGTTGCAGGAACCCGAACCCGTCCGGCCAGTCGGCACCCCAACCGTTGGACATCAGGCCCAGCTTGTTGTCCCGGGCGTACTGCGGCTTGCCCGCGTAGAGCTTGAAGTAGTCGCCCTGGGGGAACGGCCTGAGCGTGAGCTTGATGCCGACCCGGGCGAGCGACTGCTGCAGGGACTCGGCGAGCGCCTTCTCCTTCGGGCGCTCGGCCCGATAGGACATGTTGGTCTCGAACCCGTTCGGCTGGCCGCACTGTTGCAGCTCCGTCTTGGCCGAGTCGAGGTCGCCGTTCTTCTTGGACTCGAAGTTGTACAGGTCGACCTTGGCGAAGCCCGGGACCAGCGGCGGCATCATGTTCGTCGCGATGTCGCCACCGGTCGAGCCACCGTAGGCGCGCTGGTAGCCCTCGTGGTCGGTGGCGAACAGGACAGCCTTGCGGCAGTGGATGTTGTCCAGCGGCGCCACATCGGAGTTGATCGACGTGTACCACAGCCGAGCCAGCGCGGCGGTGTCGGCGTTCTTCTTCAGATTGGCGTCGGCGAGGAGCTTGCCCTGGGTCGCCGGCTGCACACCGGTACCGGCCACGTCGACATCGAGGTCGCCGGAGAGGAGCCGGTTGTCGATGTCGTCGGCGTTGACGTTGAGCGCGACCTCGATCCGGTCCGGCAGGGCCTTGCGGTTGGGGTCGGTAGCCGGGTCCCAGTTCGGGTTGCGGACCAGCGTGAAGTTCTTCTGGAGGTTGTTGGTCTCGAACATGTACGGCCCAGAGGAAATCACGTGCTCCTTGTACTTCGTACCGGTGTCCTTGCTCGCCGGTACCGGGATGGTCGCCGGCAGCATCGCGAAGTAGTCGAAGCCACTGAACGGCGCCTTCAGGTGGAACACGATCGTGTTGTCATCGGGCGTCTCGATCGCCTTCAAACCCAGCTTGTCCGGCGAGGGGTCCTTATACGGACTCGTGTAGCCCTGCAGATCGAGGAAGTCGTTGAAGTACGTCGGGCCGTTGGGGAACGTCTCCTTGTCCAGCGCGCGCTCGACGCCGTACTTCACGTCTTTCGAGGTGATCGGCGTGCCGTCTTCGAACTTGAGGTTCTTGCGGATCTTGTAGGTCCAGGTCTTGGCGCCGTCGCTCGGCGTGCCGAGCGACTCGGCCAGATCGGGGATGAGCTTGTTGCCGTCCGGGCCCGGCTTCGGCGCGAACATCACCAGCGCCCGCCCGTAGAACCTGATGAAGTCCCAGGAGAAGCCGTAGTAGGTGTCGGCCGGGTCGAGCGAGTCCCAGTCGCCGGAGTTGGCCATGCGCAGGGTCCCGCCCTTGACGTCGGACGGCTTGAATACCTTGCCGACCGCCGCGTTGAACTCGGGGTTCTGGGTTGTCGGACCCGGCGCGTCGGGACCTTTGTTACACGACGCGAGGACCATGATTAGCGCTGCGCCGAGCGCGGCCGCCGCGACCGCAGGTCGTCTGCTCATTTGCTGACACCTTTCGTCAGGTAGAGGTTCGTTAACGCGCCCGGGGATCGAGCGCATCGCGCAGTCCGTCACCGAACAGGTTGAAAGCGAGTACGGTGACGAAGATCGCGAGGCCGGGAAAGATCATGAAGTGTGGTGCGATCTGGTACCAGTGGGTGGCGTCGGAGAGCATGCCGCCCCAGGTCGCGGTCGGCGGCCGTACACCCACGCCAAGGAACGACAGCGCCGCCTCGAACAGGATGTTCGTCGGGATGAGCAGTGTCGTGTACACCAGGATCGGCGCGAAGAGGTTGGGCAGCACCTCCCGGAAGATGATCCGCGGCGCGCGGGCACCAGTGCTGCGGGCCGCCTCCACGAACTCACGCTCCCGCAACGACAGGGTCTGGCCTCGCATGATCCGGCCGATGTAGGGCCAGTTGAAGAACCCGATGATGAAGATCAGCAGGATGATCCGGAGGCTGTCCCCCTGCAGCCCGAAGCCCCGGTCCGGCACCACACCGGCGAGCGCGATCGCGAACAGCAGGAGCGGAAACGCGAGGAACACGTCCATGGTCCGGCTGATCAGCGTGTCGACCCAGCCGCCGAAGTACCCGGAGATGACGCCTAGCACGGTGCCGAGACCAACGGACAGCACGGTCGCCAGGAATCCGATCAGCAACGAGATCCGGGCCCCATAGACGACCCGGCTGAACAGGTCGCGCCCGTTCTGCGGCTCCAAGCCGAACAGGAAGTCCTTGCCCATCCCGCCGAACTTGCCCGTGGGGATCTGCAGGTCGGCGTCGATGAGATCCTGGTGGAACTCGTTCGGTGGGTGGCCGAGCAGCTTCACGATGAGCGGGGCGAAGAGCGCGACCAGGACCAGGAAGATCACAAAGCCGCCGCCGGCCATCGCGACGCGGTCACGCTTGAGGCGCGACCAGGCGATCTGTCCGAGTGAACGACCCTGGATCCGGGCGAGTTCGAACGAACCTTCGAGTTCCGGCGTCAGGGTGGTCGGTTCGAAGGCGCCGGGGGCGGTGGGGTCCGACGTACCAGTTGGCGTCGCCATGCCGGTCCCCTTCGCTGCAGGCCGGTCCCGTTCAGCGACATATGTCAGTCTGTCGCTACCGGAACACTTCCTGCCGCTGGACCGCCAGTCAAGACGCTCGATGCGGCCGTGACGATCGCGTAACCTGGTCCGCGAACGACAAAAGGCGCTAAACCGCGGCGGTGGTGCGGACCAGGGTGCGGATCTGGCGCAGCACCACGCTCAGGGCGGCCAGGTCGGCGCGCGAGTCGCTGAACTCGCGCAACGCATTGCGGGCCCGGGCGATGGATGCCGCGTTCGACTGCTCCCACTGCGCCACCCGGTCCTCCGGCGTACCCTCCGACGGGGTCGAGTTCAGCACCTCGGTGGTCAGCGCGGCGAGGGCGGCGTACAGGTCGTACCGCAACGCCATCCTGGCCAGCGTCTGCCACCGGTCCTCGCGCGGCAGCGCGGAGATCTCCGACAGCAGGTCGTCGACGCGGAACTGTTCCGACAGGGCGAAGTAGATACCGGCGACCTCGGTCATGTCCCGTCCCGTGGTCAGCGCGACCTCGACGATGTCGAGCAGGCCGAAGCCGTACACGATCCGGGTGGCCCAGTCGGCTAGCTCCTGCGGGATGCCCTTCTCCACCAACGCCGTCTCGTACCCCTGCAGCGCCTCGCATTCCTTGCCGCGGAACAGCCGGTCGAGGTCGGGCAGCAGGTGGGTGATGCCGGGGCGCAGCCGGGCGATCTCGCCCTCGACGTCCAGCGGCGAGCGACGGTTCTGCAGCAGCCAACGCACCGCACGGTCGAGCAGCCGCCGGCACGCCAGGTACACCGACGTCTGCGCACTCGTCGGCACGTGGTTGTCCAGCTCCTCGACGGCATGCCACAGGTCGCGCAGGCCGTAGACGTCACGGACGATGACGTACCCCCGGATCACGTCCTCGGCCGACGCGCCGGTCTCCTCGACCGCCCGGTAGACGAACGACGTACCGCCGCGGTTGACCGTCTCGTTGACCAACGACGTGGTGACGATCTCCCGGTGCAGTGGGTGGCCGGCCATCCGGTCCGGACACCGCTCGCGCAACGGGGTCGGGAAGTACTGGGCGAGAACCTCCGCGGTCCACGGGTCGTTCGGCAGGGACGACTCCACCACCTCGTCCTCGAGCACGATCTTCACGTACGCCAGCAGCACCGCGAACTCCGGCGACGTCAGGCCGGTACCGGCCTCCGCGCGAGCGGCCAGCTCCTCGTCCGTCGGCAGCGCCTCGATCGTGCGGTCCAGCCGCCCGGCCCGCTCCAGGTCCGAGATCATGCGCCGGTGTACCGGCAGCAGCGAGCGGGTCTGCGCCCGGGCGTTGCCCAGCGCGCACGCCTGGTCGTAGTTGTCCCGCAGCACGAGGTCGGCCACCTCGTCGGTCATCTCGGCCAGCAACTCGTCCCGTTCGGCCAGTGTCAGCTCGCCATCGGCCACCGCACCGCCGAGCAGAACCTTGATGTTGACCTCGTGGTCGGAGCAGTCCACTCCGGCGGAGTTGTCGATGAAGTCCGTGCAGATGTGGCCACCCGCGGTCGCGAACTCGATCCGGCCCCGTTGGGTAAGGCCCAGGTTGCCGCCCTCGCCGACCACCTTGACCCGCAACTGCCGGCCGTTGACCCGGATGCCGTCGTTGGCCTTGTCCCCCACGTCCACATGGGACTCGGTGCTCGCCTTGACGTAGGTGCCGATGCCGCCGTTCCACAGCAGGTCCACCGGTGCCTGAAGGATCGACTTCATCAGCTCGGCCGGGGACATCGACGTGACGCCGGCGTCGTCGATGCCGAGAGCTGCTCGCGCCTGCTTCGAGATGGGGATCGCCTTGGCCGTCCGCGGCCACACGCCCCCACCGGCGGAGATCAGTTTCTTCTCGTAGTCGGCCCAACTGCTGCGCGGCAGCTCGAACAACCGCCGGCGCTCCACATAGGACGGTGCGGCCTTCGGGTTCGGGTCGAGGAAGATGTGCCGGTGGTCGAAGGCGGCCACGAGCCGGATGTGCTCGGAGAGCAGCATGCCGTTGCCGAACACGTCGCCGGACATGTCGCCGACGCCCACGACCGTGAAGTCCTGCGTCTGCGTGTCGACATCCAGCTCGCGGAAGTGCCGCTTCACGGACTCCCAGGCACCCCGGGCGGTGATGCCCATCTTCTTGTGGTCGTAGCCGGCCGAGCCACCGGAGGCGAACGCGTCACCGAGCCAGAAGCCGTACGACGTCGAGATCTCGTTGGCGATGTCGGAGAACGTGGCGGTGCCCTTGTCCGCCGCCACGACGAGGTACGGGTCGTCGACGTCGTGCCGGATCACGTCCGGCGGCGGGTCGATCGCGCCGCCGACCAGGTTGTCGGTGACGTCCAGCAGCGCCGCTACGAACATGCGGTAGCAGGCCACACCCTCGGTCTGGTACGCGTCTCGGTCTGTTGTGGACGGTGGCCGCTTGAGCACGAAGCCGCCCTTGGCGCCGACCGGTACGATCACCGCGTTCTTGACCATCTGCGCCTTGACCAGACCGAGGACCTCGGTGCGGAAGTCCTCCCGCCGGTCCGACCAGCGCAGTCCGCCGCGGGCCACCGGACCGAACCGCAGGTGCACGCCCTCGAAGCGGGGCGAGTACACGAAGATCTCGTACCTCGGTCGCGGTGCGGGCAGCTCCGGAATCGCCTGCGGATCGAGCTTGATTGCCACATAGGACTTCGGCCGTCCGTCGCGGGCCCGCTGGAAGAACGAGGTCCGCAGGGTGGCCTGGATCAGGTTGAGGTACGAGCGCAGGATCCGGTCCTGGTCCAAACTGGACACGTTGTCCAGTTGCCGGCCGACCGCGGTCACCAGCTCCTTGGTCTGCAGCGATCTGTCCTCATCGGACAGTCCGAGCCGCGGGTCGAACCTCGTCTCGAACAGCGCCACCAGCAACGCCGCGATGCCGGGATAGTTGATGAACGTCTGCTCCATGTACTCCTGGGAGAACACGGTCCCGGCCTGCCGCAGGTATTTGGCGTAGGCGCGGAGCACCACGACCTGTCGCCAGGTCAGACCGGCGCGCAGCACCAGCTCGTTGAAGCCGTCCACTTCGGCCTCGCCGCGCCAGGTGGCGGAGAACGCGTTCTCCACATGCGGGCGTACCTCGGCCAGGTCCCGGGCGCCCTCCGGCAGCGTCAGGCCGAAGTCGTAGAGGTAGATGGTGCCGTCGGCGCGGCGGACCTCGTACGGCCGCTCGTCGGTCACCCGTACGCCGAGTGAGTGCAGCACGGGCAGGACGGTGGACAGCATCATCGGCTCGCCGTACCGGTACACCTTGAACCGCACGTCGCGATCGTCCTGGCGGCGCCGGAACAGGTGCATCTCGAGCTGGCCGGACTCCTCCAGCAGCTCCAGCTTGGCGAGGTCCTTCACGCCCTCGTACGGCGTGTGCTCGTCCATGAACGTGTCCGGCAGCGCGTCGGCGTACCGCGAGTACAAGGCCTTGGCCTGCTCGTCGCCCAGCTTGCGTTCGAGCACCAGCCGGAAGTCGTCCGACCACAGCCGGGTCGCGTCCGCCAGCTCCTCGGCCAGCGCGTCCACGTCGATGTGCGCCGGCGGGTTGGCCGGGTCGGTCCGCACGATGTAGTGCACCCGCGCCAGCATCGACTCGCTGACCCGGGTGGTGTAGTCGACGCCGACACCGTTCAGCTCACGCAGCAGGATGTCCTGCATCCGCAACCGGTTCTGCGTGGTGAACCGGTCCCGGGGTAGGTAGATGAGGCAGGAGATGAACCGGCCGTACCCGTCCCGGCGCAGGAACAGCCGCAGTTGCCGGCGACCGGCCATCCGCAGCACGCCGACGACCGCGCGGTACAGGTCGTCGACCTTGATCTGGAACAGCTCGTCCCGGGGGTACGTCTCCAGGATCTCCATGAGGTCCTTGCCGGAGTGGCTCCTCGGGGAGAGCCCGGACCGGTCGAGCACCTCGGCCACCTTGCGCTTGACCACCGGCAGCTCGCGCACTGACGTGCGGTACGCGGCGCTGGAGAACAGCCCGAGAAACCGGCGCTCACCGGTCACGTTGCCGTCCGCGTCGAAGGTCTTGAAGCCGATGTAGTCCAGGTACGCCGAGCGGTGCACGGTGGCCCGCGAGTTGGCCTTGGTGATGATGAGCAACCGCTTCTCGAGTACCTTCTCGGCCGCTTCGGGCGTCATCGACGAGAGCACCCGCGGGGACGACTGGTCCTGGCGGAGGATACCCAGGCCGGTACCGAGGATGGCCTCGAGCAACAGCTCCCCGTCGGGACCGGGCGTCAACTTGTACTCCCGGTAGCCCAGGAACGTGAAGTGATCGTCGGCGAGCCAGCGCAACAGCTCGACGGAGTCGGTGATGTCCTTGTCCGGTACCGGCAACTGCGCGCTGGCCAGCTCGTCGGCGAGGGTCAGTGCCTGGGTCCGCATCTTCGGCCAGTCCTCGACCGCCTCCCGCACGTCGGTGAGAACCCGTTGCAGGTCGTTGCGCAACTGCTCCCGCTCGTCGGGGTCGCGAACCGGGTCGACCTCGATGCGCATCCAGCTCTCCAGCTGGTCGCCGCTGAGGGCGTCGTCGGGTTCGACATCCGCGCACACCTCGAGGAGCTTGCCCAGCGGCTCGCGGTGCACGACGAGGATCGGGTGGACCAGCATGTGTACGTCCAGATCGCGGGCGGTCAGAGCACCGGTGACCGAGTCGACGAGAAACGGCATGTCGTCGGTGACGATCTCGATGACCGTATGGTGCTGGTTGTCCGCTTCGGACAGTCGCAGCTTCAGCTCACCCGGTACCCGTTGCTCTGCCAACTCACGGTGCCGCCGCGCGGCCTCGAGCATCCCCCGCGGAGAGCGCCCGACGAGCTCTTCGTCGGCGGCGAACCGCCAGTAGCGGGTGACCAACATCGCCTCGTCGAGGTCGTCGCCGGCCAGCGCGACCGCCTGGGCCACCAGCCGTTCGACGTTCGGGACCGGCTCGTCCAGCTCGGCATCCTCGACGTCGTCCACGTCCTCGTCGGCGGTCGGCACCCCCTCGACGCGCAGCGTGTCGATACTCGCTCCGGCGCTGTCGTCACCGCGAGCGCCAGCGGCTGTCACCGTCTTCGGACGTGCGCTCATGGGTGCCACTCCCCTCGCCCACCACGCTGTGGGCTTACCGTGGACTGCTCCTCCGCCAGCCTAGGTCCTCGGGTCAGCGGGCCCCATCCGGTACACGTCGCAGAATTGACCATGTATGCCCAACGTTACCCCGGTAGATTCCGGTCGCCTTGTGCGGATGACCGACAATGTGCTGTCTGCCCGTACCCGTACCCCGGAGGTGACCGGAGGATGCGCCGATTGGCTCTTGGTCTGTGCTGCGTCATGGCCGCGGCGACACTGGCCGCCTGCTCACGCGACCCGGCGCCGGGTCCGACGCTCGATGCCTTCCTGGCCGGCTGGCACAGCGGAAACATGTCCGCCGTGGGCTTCGTCGCGCCGGATGGCCAAGGCGTACCGGCGGCCACGGTGACCGAGCAGCTGAAGGCGCTATCCGGCGAGCTGGCCAAGACCCCGCCGGCGCTTCGCACCGTGAATGAGCCACGAGTGAGTGGCGACCTCGCTAACGCCGACGTGGCCGTGGCCTGGCCGGTGGCGGCCGGCGTCTCCTGGGACTACACGACGGCCGTCCAGTTGTCCCGCAACAAGGAAAAGCAGTGGCAGGTGGTCTGGGCGCCGACTGTCGTACATCCGAAACTCGCCGCAGGCGACGTGCTCGGTACCACGCGGGTGGGCGCGCCGCGCGCGGGCTTCCTCGACGGCAGCGGCGCACCGATGGTCACCGACCGCACGGTGTACCGCATCGGCGTCGAGCCGAAGGAGTTTCTGGCCAAGCCCGCCTCGCTGACCGAGCTGGACGCGGCCCTGAAGGCGGCCGGCGCCAGCGTGGACGTGTCCGGTCTGCCGGCCCGGTTGGCCGGTGCCAAGGAGGGCATCTTCGTCGAGGTGGTGGTGCTGCGCGAGGAGCCGTTCAATCGGGTACGGGCCCGGCTCGAGGCGATCGACGGCGTCTTCCTGCGCAAGGACACCTTGCCGCTGGCGGAGAGCCGCGAGTTCGCCCGTGCCCTGCTGGGCACCGTCGGCGAGGTCACTAAGGAGATCATGGACGCCAAGCCCGGCGTGTACAACGTCGGCGACGAGGTCGGCCTGTTCGGGCTGCAGCGCCAGTACGAGGACCGGCTGCGCGGCGCGCCGGGCCTGACCGTCGTGGCCCGCCGTACGGCGGCGGACAACTCGGTCACCTCGACGGAGTTGTGGAAGTCCGAGCCCAAGCCCGGAGCGCCGTTGAAGACGACGCTCGACCCGGCGGTCCAGCGGGCGGCCGACGCCGCGCTGCGCGGGCTCGGCCGGCGCGGCGCGATCGTGGCGCTGAACGTCAAGGACTCCGCGGTGCTCGCCGTCGCCAACACCGACGACGCCAATCTGGCTTTGGAGGCTCAGGTACCGCCGGGGTCCACCTTCAAGGTCGTGACGGCGTACGGCGTCATGTCGTCCGGCGCCGTGACTTCTGATACTCCGGTGCCGTGCCCCGCCGAATTGGTCGTCGACGGCAAGCCGTTCCGGAACGCACACGGCTTCTCGATCCCCGGGTCGG
>DASRII010000080.1:0-6740 GCA_035650075.1 Micromonosporaceae bacterium
TCACCGTGCGGTTGACACGCGACCTCTGGCAACTCGAGGAGCGGCATGTCGAGCTGGCTCGAGCGGTCTCGGCGGTGGCCCAGAAACACGGCGCCACGGCCGACCGCACGCTGGCGCAGGAGGTGCAGCTCGCCATCGCCGCGCAGCCCGATGCGATCGACGTCGGCTTCTGGCGGGCGGTCCTCGGCTACGCCGAAGTGGCCGACGACAACGCCGTCGACCCCCTCGGCCACGGTTCGACGGTCTGGATGCAGCGCCTCGACCCGGCCAAGACCCTGCGCCACGCGATGCACGTCGACGTATCCGTGGCCCGCGAGCAGGTCGAACAGCGCCTCGCCGCGGCCCTGGCGGCGGGCGGCCGTATCGTCGACGAATCCGACGCCCCGACCGCCTGGATCCTCGCCGACCGCGCCGGCAACCGCGTCTGCATCTGCGCCTGGCCAGATGGCGCCACCCGCCGGGGATGACCGGCTTTGATTAGGTAAGTTGACTAATAGTTGACGTTCCAACTACGCCAATAAATATCGATCACCCTTGAAGTACGAGAGCCTGACCTCGCATAATTCGCATCACCCTGCGGACGGGGAGGACTCGTGGCGATCCCGGAACCAAGCAGCACCGGCATGCTGGACTTCCGCGGCTGGCGTACGTGGTACCGGATCACTGGAAACCTCGACGGCGCGGGACCGCCCCTGGTGGTCCTGCACGGCGGACCTGGCGCGACGCACGACTACACGCTGCGCATCGCCGGCCTCGCGCGACCGGGGCGCGCGGTCATCCACTACGACCAGCTCGGCAACGGCAACTCGACCCACCTGCCCGACAAGGGCGCCGACTTCTGGAACGTCCAACTCTTCCTCGACGAGCTGGACAACGTGCTCGACGCGCTCGGCATCGCCGACCGGTACCACCTGCTCGGCCAGTCGTGGGGCGGCATGCTGGCGGCGGAACACGCCGTGCGCCGACCGCCCGGCCTGGCACGGCTGGTGATCGCTGATTCGCCCGCGTCGATCGCGCTCTGGCGGTCGGAAGCGACGCGGTTGCGCGAGATGCTTCCGCCCGAGGTGCAGGACACGCTGGGCAAGCACGAGGAGGCCGGTACCACCGACCATCCCGACTACCACGCGGCCGAGAGGGTCTACAACGACCGGCACGTATGCCGGGTCGTGCCGAACCCGCCGGAGGTCGTGCGGACCTTCGAGGCCATCCAGGCAGACCCGACGGTGTACCACACGATGAACGGCCCCAACGAGTTCTACGTGGTCGGGACGCTGCGCGACTGGACGATCGTCGACCGCGTCTACCGCATCGCGGTGCCCACGTTGCTCGTGTCCGGGCGCTACGACGAGGCCACCGAGGCCACCGTCGAGCCGTTTGCGAGCGGCATTCCCGACGTGCGCTGGGAGATCTTCGAATACTCCAGCCACATGCCCCATGTCGAAGAGGAAGAAGCATTCCTCCGTACCGTTGGCGGGTTTCTCGACCAGTACCGCCCGGATCAGGACAGGAGCCGCACCCATGGCCCGTAACCTCCTTCGCGCTCGAGCGCTGTTCGTCGCGATCCTGCTCGCCACGTCCGCTTGTAGCGGAACGAAGAATCCAGATTCGGGAACCGGCGGATCCGATGGTTCCAACGGCTTTCAGGCCCAGCACAAGGGTGGAACGCTGCGGATCCTCGCCAAGAGCGCGGCTGGCTCATTCGATCCGCAGGTCAACTACACGTTGGAGTATTGGCAGCCGTATCAGTCGATGTACGACGGTCTGATGGCGTTCAAGAAGGTCGGCGGCCAGGAGTCCTTCAACGTGGTACCCGATCTGGCCGAGGCGGCGCCGCAGATCACCGATGGCGGCAAAACCTACACCTTCAAGCTGCGCTCGGGCATCAAGTTCTCCACCGGGGCGACGGTGACAGTCGACGACGTGGTCGCCTCGTTCGAGCGCATCTTCAAGATTTCCAGTCCCACCGCCGGAACGTTCTACAACGGAATCGTCGGCGCCGACGCTTGCCTGAGCAAGCCGGAGACGTGCTCCCTGAAGAGCGGCGTGGTGGGCGACGCCGCCGCCAGCACGGTGACCATCCACCTCACCGCGCCGGATCCGGAGCTCCTTTACAAGCTCGGCATCCCACACGCCAGCGTCGTGCCGAAGGACTCGCCGGCCAAGGACGCGGGGACCACGCCGCTGCCGACCACGGGGCCATACATGGCCTCCAGCTACGACCCAAACCGCGGGCTCACTCTGGTACGCAATCCGCACTTCGTCGAGTGGTCGCGTGACGCGCAGCCGCAAACGTATCCCGACGTGATCGAGTACCAGTTCGGCCAGACCGTCGAGGCGGCCGTCACCGCGGTGGAGAACGGCCAGGCCGACTGGGTGTTCGACCCGCCACCCGCCGACCGGCTCAACGAGATCGGCACCAAGTACGCCGACCAGGTGCACGTCAACCCGTTGACCGCCGTCTGGTACCTCACCCTCAACGTGAACATCGCGCCGTTCAACAACCTGATGGCCCGGCAGGCGATCAACTGGGCGGTCGACCGTAACGCGTTGGTCAGCCTGTACGGCGGGACGAACCTGGCCGCTCCGGGGTGCACGATGCTGCCACCGGGGTTCCCGGGGCATGTTGATTTCTGCGATTACACCAAGGGCGGCGGCGCCACCTGGAGTGCACCCGACATCGACAAGGCCAAGTCGCTGGTGCAGCAGTCCGGAACCGCCGGCCAGGAGGTCGGCATCGTGGTCACCGACGACGAGGTGAACAAGGCCATGGGCGAGTACCTCCAGAGCCTGCTCACCGAGATCGGCTACAAGGCCGTGTTGAAGCCGCTGTCGGGGAACATCCAGTTCACGTACATCCAGAACACCAACAACAAGGTGCAGCTCGCGCTGACCTCCTGGTACCAGGACTACCCGGCCGCGTCGGACTTCCTCAACGTACTGCTGTCCTGCGCGTCGTTCACCCCCGGCAGTGACTCGAGCATCAACATCTCCGGCTTCTGCGACAAGGAAATCGACGCTCAGATGCAGGAAGCGTTGACCCTCGAACAGTCCAGTATGGACGCTGCCAACCGGAAGTGGGGTCAGATCGACCAGGCCATCATGGCGAAGTCGCCGGTCGTACCGTTGCTCCACCCGAAGATCATCGACTTCACGTCCAAGCGGGTCGGCAACTACAAGTTCAGCAAGCAGTTCTACATGCTGGTTGGCCAGCTCTGGGTGCAATGAGTTTGCGGGACGAGGTCTCGACAGGTCCGTGGCGTGCCGCGTTCGGCCAGCTGGTCCGTAGCCGGACCGCGCTGGCCGGCACGGCCATCTTCCTCGTGATCCTGATCGGGTGCCTGCTCGCGCCGGTGTACGCGAGCCGGATCGCGCACACCAACGCGTTCCGCTCGAACATCTCCGGTACGACAGTGGTCGACGGTGCGACCGTTCCCGTGCTCGCCCACAGCAGCACCGGGCTGGGACTGGGCGTGACTCCCATCGGTCCCACGTGGGATCCGGAGCACTACTTCCTCGGCTCGGACAACCAGGGCCGCGACGTGATGGCGCGGTTGCTGTACGGCGGACGCAACAGCCTCTACATCGGGCTCACGGCGACGCTGATCTGCTGCCTGCTGGCGCTCTTCATCGGTGTCGTCGCGGGCTACTTCGGTGGCCCGCTCGACGCCGTACTATCACGGTTCCTGGACGTGCTCTGGTCCGTACCGGTGTATCTGCTCGCGATCTGCCTGTCGGTGGTGTTGCTTTCCGGTGGCCTGTCCGCCGGGCCGATTCACCTGCGCGCCGGCAGCCTGTGGGTGCCGATTCTCATCATCGCGGTGGTGTATGTGCCGTACGTGGCGCGTCCGATCCGCGGGCAGGTGATCGCCTTGCGCAGCCGGGAGTTCATCCAGGCGGCCATCGGGGTGGGCGCGTCCGACTGGCGGATACTGCGCCGCGACGTGGTACCGAACGTGTTGCCGACGGTGGTCGTGTTCGTACCACTGATGACCGCGTTGAGCATGCTCACCGAATCGGCACTGTCGTTTCTCTCGGTCGGCGTGCAACCGCCCGACGCCAGTTGGGGCACCATCATCAACGACGGCCTCGGTCTGCTGTACACCCGCCCTGCCGTTGCCATCGCCCCCGGCCTGCTCATCGCGGCGACGACGATCGCGCTCAACCTGCTCGGGGACGGCCTGCGCGAGACGCTGGACCCAGGTGCGCGGCTGCAGGGCGGTGCCTGATGCTCATGTTCGCGCTACGTCGGGCCGCCTCCGCCGTCCTGGTGCTCTTCGCGATCAGCGTGCTGGTCTTCGCCATCTTCTTCGCCACGCCGGGCGTCGATCCGGCCGCGCGGATCGCCGGGCGGAACGCCGACCAGGCGACGCTGGCCCAGGTACGGCACTCGTTCGGCCTCGACCGTCCGCTGCCGGTGCAGTACGTGCTGATGATGCGGCACCTGTTCATCGACCGGGACCTGGAGTCCTTCGTCAACCGGGGCGCGAAGGTGATCCCGCAGATCACGCAGGCGGCGCCGGTCACCTTCTCGCTCGTCCTCGGCGCCGCGGTCATCTGGCTCGTCCTCGGCGTCGCCATGGGAACGTTCGCGGCGCACCGGCGCGGTACGGTGGTCGACCCGTTCGTCATGCTGCTCGGCCTCGTCGGGGTCTCGTTGCCGGTCTACTGGCTCGGCGAGGTGGTCAACCTCGTCACCCAGAGCCGGTTGCACGACGGGTTGTTCCGCTGGGTACCGCCGCTCGGCTACGTCCCGCTGACCGAGGACCCGGTCCAGTGGGCGCTGCATCTGCTCTTTCCGTGGCTCACGCTGGCGGTGCTCTTCGCCGGAATCTACGCCCGGTTGCTGCGCTCCGAGCTGATCGCGAACCTCAACGAGGACTACGTGCGGACCGCGCGGGCCAAGGGAATCTCCGAGCGGCGCATCCTGATCCGGCACGCGCTGCGCTGCTCGCTGATCCCGATGGTCTCGCTCTTCGGTCTCGACTTCGGCGCGCTCGTCGGTGGATCGGCGCTGCTGACCGAGATTGTCTTCGGGCTACCCGGCGTCGGCAGGTTGACGTTCGTCTCGCTGCAGAACATCGACCTGCCGGTCATCATGGGCACGGTCATGTACGCGGCGTTCTTCGTCGTACTGGCCAACGCGCTCGTCGACATCGCGTACGCCCGCCTGGACCCGCGGGTGCGCGATGCCTGAGCCGCTACTCGAGGTGCGCGATCTGCGGGTGACCTTCCGGACCAGACGTGGGACGGTCACCGCCGTCGACGGGCTGTCCTTCTCGGTACTCGAGGGCGACACGCTCGGCGTGGTAGGTGAGTCCGGCGCCGGCAAGAGTGTGACCGTCCTCAGTCTCCTGCGGTTGATCCGCGATCCGAACGCGCGCATCACCGGTACCGCGCTCTTCGGCGGCGAGGATCTGTTGAGCATGCCGGAGAGCGACCTGCGGGCTGTCCGCGGCCGGGACATCTCGATGATCTTCCAGAACCCGATGACCGCGCTCACCCCGGTGTACCCGATCGGTTGGCACATCGCCGAACAGCTCCGCGCACACGAGCCGATGTCGAAGGCCGCCGCCCGGGCTCGGGCCATCGCGCTGCTGAGGGAGGTCGGCATGCCCAACCCGGAGGTGCGCGTCGACAGCTACCCTCACCAACTCTCCGGCGGCATGCGACAACGCGCGTGCATCGCGATGGCACTCGCGTGCAATCCGCGACTGCTGATCGCCGACGAGCCGACCACCGCGCTCGACGTCACTACCCAGGCGCAGATTCTCGAGCTCATGCTCCGGCTGCGCAACACCCACGGTTCGGCCATCGTGCTCATCACCCACGACATGGGCGTCATCTCCGAAACCGCCGACCGGGTACTGGTCATGTACGGCGGTCGCGCCGTCGAGCACGGGTCCAGGGCGGACGTGTTCCGGCGACCGCGACACCCGTACACCTGGGGGCTCCTCGACTCGGTACCGCGAGTGACCGGTGGGCGGGTCAGGCGGCTGGCCGCGATCCCCGGGTCACCGTTGTCACCGTTCGAGGTACCGACCGGTTGCGTGTTCGCGGCGCGGTGCCCGCACCGGCACGAAGCGTGTGCGCAAAGGCCGGAGCTGCGCGGTGTCGACGGTCACCTGGACGCCTGCTGGCTTCCCGACAACCGCGCCGAAATCCGCCAGCAGGCACGGTCGAGCCAACCCGCCGAGGTAGGGCCGTGAGCGGCGTTCCCGCTCCGCGAGCGGCCGGCGACGGGCAGGTGCTGCTGCGCGCGACGGATGTGGTGAAACACTTCCCGCTGCGGCCGGGGCGGCGCGTCGTACGGGCCGTCGACGGCGTATCGCTCACAGTCCACAGTGGGGAGACGCTCGGCATCGTCGGAGAGTCGGGGTGTGGCAAGACGACACTCGCCCGGTGCCTCGTACGCCTCATCGACCTGACGAGCGGCACGGTCGAGTTCGAGGGCCGCGACATCACGCGAATGTCCCGACGGGCGCTGCGCCCGGTACGCAGGCACGTGCAGTTCGTGTTCCAGGACCCGTACGCATCCCTCAACCCGCGCCGCCGGGCCGGCGACATCGTCGCCGATCCGCTGCACGTACACGGTCACGGTGACGGCGCCGCGGTCCGCCGTCGTACCGAGGAGCTGTTCGACGTCGTCGGGTTGTCGAAGACATACGTCGACCGGTACCCGCACGAGTTCTCCGGCGGACAGCGCCAGCGGATCGGCATCGCCCGCGCGCTGGCTCTCAACC
>DASRII010000081.1:0-4125 GCA_035650075.1 Micromonosporaceae bacterium
AACGGTCACGTTCTCCAGGTGCGGGAGGAGAAGATCGAGACAGCACCGGACTCAGCTACCAGAGTCCACATAGGACATCCAGCCGACACGCGGGTCATCCACAAGATCGTCGCCAGAACCCATGATCGTGGCAGGCGACACCCAACCGAGGGCTACCGCGTCGGCAAGTCTCAGCCGAGCCGGCCATGGCGGTCGGCCCGCCGCCAGGTGCGCACGGGGTCGCGGTCAGGATGGCACGGTGCTCCCACGCGGTATGGCTTAGCCGCCGGCCGCGCCGGTGTGACACGCCGAGGAGCAGAATGCGAGATCAACTAAAGCGCTGGTGTTACGGTGGTGCTCCTCGATCAAGTGTTGCGAAGGAGCACGCGGTGGAGTACCCGGTCGGCCCGTGGGTCCGTGAGCGGTTTGGCGAGCGGGCGGCGCATGTGTGCGTGGCTCTGGTGGACGCGCTCCATCAGGCACTGACGGATGCGCGGGATGCGCAGAAGATATCCAAGGCCAAGCTGCTGTTCCCCTTCGGTAGCACGCAGGCAACTCGCCGGTACGAGTGCATCGTGGATGCTCTGAAGGAGATGGACGGGGCCCAGCTCATCAAGCCCAAGGGTTCGCCGCACAAGCTGGTGCTGCTTAACGGTAACTTGATCTATCCGTTTCGGTACGCCAAGGACGGTAGCGTGCCGATCCAGCGGGCGCGGGTGACGGAAGAGAAGGTCAGCGGGCTGGTCGCCGAGCTGTTCGCGTTCTACGGACCGGAGCAACAGCAGCCGTCGCTGTTCGACCCGTCCGGCGACGACGCCGCGGAGACCGACCGCGTGCCGGTGCTGACTGCGCTGCCGGAGGGCACCCGCTTGGCGCTGCTCGCCTACGCGAGCAACGACCGGGCCGGGGTGCTTAACGCCTGGCTGGGCGAGGGTGAGCTGGGCCTGCGGGGACACGTGCACTGGCTGCCTGGCCGGTACCAGCAGCTGCCGCTCGGGTGGCCCGCCTCGGGCGGTGGCGAGAGCCGTGGCTACGGCCCGTCAGGCCCATTCGGCCCACTTCCCGGGCCGCGGCCTTCCGACCCGGCCGGCCCGACTGCCTCGCCTACGGCTGGGTCCCGCTTCGACGACGGCGCTATGCCGGCGGTCCCGCTGACGACACGGGCGTCGGTCGAACGCGAGCACAGCGAGAGGTTCCCGCCAGCGATGGAACAGGCACTACAGAAGCCGAAGACCGATGACGCGGGGCGGTAAACAACTCTCCTTGCTACCCGGCGCCGCGAGCACGGACCCGACGGGTGCGCCGCCCACCCCGGGTGCGGTGGCGCGGGCCTTTGACCCGGCGCGGCTGACACAGGCGCGGCAGCTGGCGGGCAAGACGAAGAAGGATGTCGCGGCGTCTGTCGGGGTGACCGCGGCTGCGGTCGGACAATATGAGTCCGGGATGACCAAGCCCCGGCCGGACCTGATCCCGCGGCTGGCCGGGGAGCTGCGGGTACCGATTGCGTTCTTCATCTCTGGCCGCCCGCACGCCCGCTTGGACGCCTCAGGGGCGCATTTCCGCAACCTACGCTCAGCCCGGGCGTGGCAGCGCGACAAGGCGATCGCGCACGTCAAGCAAGTGTGGGAGCTGACGCTGGCGCTGGAGAAGCGGGTGCAGTTGCCCGCTGTTGACCTGCCCGGCTTCGCCGGCGGCGAGGTACATTCCGGGGTGGACCTGCCGCGCTCGCCAGGAGACGCGGCCCGCGCGCTGCGGGCGTCATGGCAGCTCGGTGACGGCCCGATCTCCCACCTGGTGCGACACCTCGAGGCGCGCGGCATCGTAGTCGACGCGCCGCTGCCCAGCCGCGCCGACCGGGAGGTCGACGCGTTCTCCATCGCGTATCTACGGCCGATCATGGTGTTGACCGCGAACCGCACGGACGATGTGTATCGGTGGCGGTTCACCGCCGCGCATGAGCTCGGCCACCTGCTTCTGCACGGCGACACCGCTCCGGGCGACACACAGCACGAGCGCGAGGCCGACGCGTTCGCCGCGGAGTTCCTCACCCCGCGCGACAGCATCCTGCCTGACCTGCCGGCCCGCGTCGACCTGCGAAAGCTGGTGGAGCTGCGACAAGTCTGGGGCGTATCAGTCGACTCGCTGCTGTACCGGTGCCGAGAGGTGGGACTGCTATCCGATCAGGCGGCCGGTCGCGCCTGGCGACGGCTGGCCGAGCTGCGTCACCAGCCAGGTTTCGCCACCGAGTCGGTGCTCCGATATCCGGGCGAGCAGCCGATGATGCTGCGGCAGGCGTTCAACCTCGCCGCCAAGGAGATCAGCCTGACGGTGCAGGATATCGCGCACGAACTAGGTTGGCCGGTACGGCGGGTTGAGGAGCTGCTGGGCCTGACACACCAACGGCCAGTGCTGCGGCTAGTGCCATAGCTTTCGGCTCAGGACCGTGGCCGGCGCGGCCGGCTCCGCCGTCGGACGCGTGTCCCGCCGACCCGCTGACCGCCCCGCCAACGCCATCGACCAAGCCGAGTTGTCCACAGGCCGGTTGGGCTGACAGGCCGAGAACACCTCAAGGCTCTTCGGTAGGGCACACGAACCGCGTGTCCACCTTGCATGAGACCCCCGGTCCGCAACGGGGCTTCCCAGCTCCCCCGATTGTCGATGCTCATGCTGGCTGTCCGTCGCCGCTATGTCAGTAACCCGCCACGCCCGCCACGGGGACCGCGGACATCACTGGTCTCGGCAGCGACAAGTGGACTGTCGGGTCGCCGGCGAATGTTTCGTGAACTCTTCCTTTGTAGGCATCGCTATCGCCGATGTCGCACTGGATACCCTGCTTGATCTGCAGAGTCGTGACCGAACGGTGGAGTGAGCGATCGAGGGTTGGCGATATTGTGCTGCAATGGCGGTCGAAGTGGATCAAGCGGCGTTGGCTGGCGCGGCTGTAGCTGGAGTAATTGCCATCAGCTCAGCCGAGGGCCGGTACGAACCGTTCGAGACAGTAACTGGTGTGGTGTTGGCGATTCTCCTCGCTGCCTACTACCGTCCGTCAACACCTGAGAAGGGGCGGGACGAAGCCGTCAAGGCGTTGACACCCTCAGCAGTTGTAGCCCTTGTTGCCAGCCTCGTGGCGTCATCCGTCGTGGACTGGGCAACGATGAGCGGCCGTCTTCATGTATTCGGAAGGAACTCGTTGGGCACGAGCTGGGCGCTGTCACTGTTCTGGCTGATCGCCTTCGTGGGGGCATACATAGCGCTTCGGTACCACTGGGGTGCTAAGAGACGAAGAAGTCGATCTCCGACGCAATGAAAGGCTGAGCTGTGCGTCACGAGGCGTTCTCTCGGTGGCCGCATTCCGTACCGCAATCTTGCGGAGACAGCAGCACCTGGCGGCTCGAGTCCCTTTGGGCGCGCAGATAAAGTGGCGCCTGACCCGTGGAACTTTGTGTGAGGCGCCGATCTTCAGTTGTCCACTATGGATGATCGTGTGCTCCTGCGGTGCTCGTCCGACGTGGACCGGTCGCAGTATTCCTCGAGTTGATCCTGGGAGTAGTCGAAGCTCCTGGGCCGCGCCCTCAACGGACAGAGGCCGCACATACGGTTGCGGTTGTGGCCGAGCGCTCTGCGCTCCTCTTCGCGATCCGGGTGCTGGTGGAAGCACGTGCACCAACAACCACCCCATACACCGTTGTGCCGCTCCGCCAGATCCGCGGACGCGTCCCACGTCCGCATGGTCAGAGGTTCGATCCGGTAATCGTCCACCGTCAGGGTGTTTACGCCGAGACGATACTAGGCGTTCCGGACGATCGACGATCGGATCCGCCGGCCGTAACCTGCCGACCGGACGGCCGCTCGGCACGCCGTGCCCGGCCTTTCAGCCTCGATCCCTATAGTCGATCATGGTGGAAGCTGCAGCCAGCCATTCGCAACAGGTCCAGGAACGACCTGGGTCCACAACCCCATCGCACCGGTAGGTGGGCCTGACCCGCTTTGACGGACATCCGAGATCAGGGGCATGGGCCCTGGAAGGATGTCCAGCATCATGGAGAGCATGGGTAAGAAGCGACCTCGGCGTCGCCGGTCGTTCACCCCGGAGTTCAAGGCCGAGATCGTGGAGCTGTGCCAACGCGGGGATCGGTCGGTCGGGCA
>DASRII010000082.1:0-49858 GCA_035650075.1 Micromonosporaceae bacterium
GATGGTCGGCATCAACGTGTCCACGCTGGCCGAGTCGGAGCGCCTGGCTACCCGGGGCTGGTAGTGAACATCGGTGTCCTCGCCCTGCAGGGCGACGTCCGCGAGCACCTGCATGCGCTGTCCGCGTGCGGTGCCACCGCCGTGCCGGTACGCCGTCCGGCCGAGCTGGACGACGTCTCCGCCCTCGTGATCCCGGGCGGGGAGTCGACCACGATGAGCAAGCTCGCCGTGGAGTTCGGCGTACTCGATCCGATCCGCAAGCGCCTGGCCGACGGCATGCCCGCCTACGGCTCGTGTGCCGGCATGATCATGCTGGCGACCGAGATCCTGGACGGCCGCTCCGATCAGCAGTCCTTCGCGGCTATCGACATGGCGGTACGGCGCAACGCCTTCGGCCGCCAGGTCGACTCGTTCGAGGCGTCCGTGTCGCTCGACGGCATCGACGGCGGCCCCTTCCACGCCGTCTTCATCCGCGCGCCCTGGGTGGAGCGGGTCGGTCCCGCGGTGGAGGTCCTGGGCACGGTCGGCTCCGGTGCCGGTGGCGGCTGGACTGAGGAGCGCAGCGACGAGGGAAGTCGCCACCTCGAGGGCACCGGAGCCCGCGCCCGCGGAGGCGGGCGCAAGCATCGCAGTAGGATCGTGGCGGTACGCCAGGGGAACCTGCTCGCGACCGCCTTCCATCCGGAACTGACCGGGGATCTACGTGTGCACCGGCACTTCGTGGATATGGCGCGAGGGGTACACGCAACGGAGGCATAGATGTCCGGCCACTCGAAGTGGGCGACGACCAAGCACAAGAAGGCTGTCGTCGACGCCAAGCGCGGCAAGCTGTTCGCCCGCCTGATCAAGAACATCGAAGTGGCCGCCCGGACCGGCGGCGGGGACCCGACGGGCAACCCGACGCTCTACGACGCGATCCAGAAGGCCAAGAAGAACTCGGTACCCAACGACAACATCGACCGGGCGGTCAAGCGCGGCTCCGGGCAGGAGGCGGGGGCCGCCGACTGGCAGACGGTGATGTACGAGGCGTACGGCCCGAGCGGCGTGGCCCTGCTCGTGGAGTGCCTGACCGACAACCGCAACCGGGCCGCGACCGAGGTCCGCACCGCGGTGACCCGCAACGGCGGCTCGCTGGCGGACGCCGGCTCGGTGTCGTACCTGTTCTCCCGCAAGGGCGTGGTGATCGTCCCGAGCGCCGGCGTCTCGGAGGACGACGTACTGGCCGCCGTGCTGGACGCGGGTGCGGAAGAGTGCAACGACCTCGGTGAGGCGTACGAGGTCGTCTCCGAGCCCACTGACCTCGTGGCGGTGCGATCGGCGCTGCAGGACGCGGGTATCGAGTACGAGTCGGCCGAGTCGTCCTTCGTCCCGTCGGTGACCGTACCGCTGGACGAGGACGGCGCCCGCAAGGTCTTCAAGCTGATCGACGTCCTGGAAGACTGCGACGACGTACAAAACGTGTACGCCAACTTCGACGTCTCCGACGACCTGATGGCCAAGATCGACGCGTGATCGACGAACTGTGGGATCCGGTACCGGGGTGGCTCAACACCGCTAGCTACGGGCTGCCGCCGCGACCGGCATGGGACGCGCTGCAGGCCGCGCTCGACGACTGGCGAGTGGGCCGGACGTCGTGGGAGGGCTGGGACGAATCGACCTCCCGTAGCCGCGCGGCATTCGCCCGGCTGGTCGGCGCGGACCCGACCGACGTGACGGTTGGCAGCGCGGTCTCCCAAGTGCTCGCCCCGCTGGCGGCCGCGCTGCCGCCGGGCACCCGGGTCGTCGCGCCGGACGTCGAGTTCACCTCGAACCTGTTTCCGTGGCTCGCCCGGCCGGACGTCGGGGTACGCACGGTCGCGCCGGCCAAGCTCGCCGAGGCCGTCGACGCGGACACCGACCTCGTGGCGTTCAGCCTGGTGCAGTCCGCGACCGGCGAGGTCGCCCGGTACGACGAGATCGTCACCGCGGCCCGTGACCACGGCGCGCTCGTGGTGGTCGACGCCACGCAGGCGTGTGGCTGGCTGCCGTTCGACGCGACAACGGCCGACGTGGTGGTCGTGGCGGCGTACAAATGGCTGATGTCCCCGCGCGGCGCGGCCTTCGCCTATCTCGCGCCCGAGGTGCGGGAGCGGCTGACCCCGCACGCGGCCGGCTGGTACGCCGGGGCCGAGGTGCACGAGTCGTACTACGGGCCGCCGCTACGACTGGCCGGGGACGCGCGCAAGTTCGACATCTCCCCGGCCTGGTTCAGCTTCGTGGGCGCGGCGCCGGCGCTCGAGGTGGTCGAGCGGATCGGCGTCGCGGCGATCCACGAGCACAACGTCGCGCTGGCCAACCGGTTCCTCACCGGGCTGGGACGTCCGCCGGGCGACAGCGCCATCGTCACCGTCGACGTCCCGGGCGCGGAGGAGAAGCTGAAAGCCGCGGGGGTACGGGCGGCCGTGCGAGCGGGCCTCGTGCGCGCCTCGTTCCACCTGTACTCCACTGTGGACGATGTCGACCTGGCGCTCGCCGCCCTCATGTGATCTACACCACTTTTCGATACGGCCCCGTTCCGTATCGTCTGGGTACCGGACTAGCTTGGAGTTTCGAGACAGTTCCGTATCAGAATTCCGGGGGGAATCTCGTGGAGGAATCCACCAACACCGGCCACCCGAAGCGGTGGGCAATTCTCGGTGTGATGGTGATCAGCCTGCTCGTCGTGGTCCTCGACAACACCGTGCTGAACGTGGCCATGCGCACGATCGCCGACCCGGTCCACGGGCTGGGGGCGAGCCAGGGCGAGCTGGAGTGGGCGATCAACTCGTACACCTTGGTCTTCGCGGGTCTGCTCTTCACCTTCGGGGTGCTGGGCGACCGCTGGGGCCGCAAACGCATGTTGCTTCTCGGTCTCGGCCTGTTCGGGCTGGCGTCGCTGGCGTCGGCGTACGCGCAGGATCCGGGGCAGCTCATCGCGGCCCGCGCGCTGATGGGCATCGGCGGCGCCGCCGTCATGCCGGCGACCCTGTCGATCATTTCCAACGTCTTCGACCCGCGTGAGCGCGGTCGTGCCATCGGCGTCTGGGCCGGCGCTGTCGGTCTGGCCGTCGCGATCGGGCCTATCGTCGGTGGCGCCCTGCTGGAGAAGTTCTGGTGGGGGTCGGTCTTCCTGATCAACGTACCGGTGCTGCTGGTCGGCGCGGTGCTCGTCCTGGCCCTGGTGCCCGAGTCCAAGGACCCCCACCCCGGCCGGCTCGACTTCGTCGGAGTCGCGCTGTCCGTGCTGGGCCTGGTGACTTTCGTGTACGGCATCATCGACGGCGGCGAGCACGGCTGGGGTCGCCCGGTCGTCTGGGCCTCGATCGTGGGGGGTCTCGCGATCCTGATCGGGTTCGTGGCGTACGAGCGGCGCACCGATCACCCGTCGCTGGATGTGAAGCTGTTCCGCGACCCGCGCTTCTCGGCCGCGGCCGGCTCGATCGGCCTGGTCTTCTTCGCCGCGATGGGCACATTCTTCTTCGTCTCGTTCTACCTGCAGACCGTGCGGGGGTACTCGCCGCTCGAGTCGGGCGCGATGCTGCTGCCGTTCGCGGCCGCTAACCTGACGTTCGCACCGCGGAGTGCCGCGGTCGTCAAGCGGTACGGCCCGAAGGCGGTCGGCACCGTCGGCATGCTGCTGGTCGCGGGGACGATGGCCGCGTTCATGTTCGTCGACGCGACCACTCCGATCTGGGTACTGCTGGGACTCTTCTTCATCCAGGGCACCGGAATGGCCAACGTCATCCCGCCGGCGACGGAGTCGATCATGTCGACGCTGCCCCGGGAGCGGGCCGGGGTCGGTTCGGCGGTGTCCAACACCATCCGGCAGGTCGGCGGTGCGCTCGGGGTCGCGGTACTCGGTTCGGTACTGGCCTCCGTCTTCCGGAACCAGATGCTGGAACCCACGGCGGCGCTGCCGGCGCCGGAGCGGGACCTGGCCAGCGAGTCGATCGCGGGCAGCTACGGGGTCGCGGGCCAGCTCGGTCCCGCCGGGGGAGGGCTGATCCAGGCGGCGAACGACGCGTTCGTCAGCGGAATGCACTGGGCCGCACTGGGTTCGTCGGTCGTGGCGCTGCTCGGCGCGATCGCGGTGCTGATCTGGCTGCCGCGGCGGGCACCCGCGCAGGCACCGTACGGCCCACCGGCGGCGTCCGGCGAGCCGCAGCGGGAACTGGCCGAGGTCTGAGGGGTTGGGTCACATGACCACCGTTGCCGGTGCTCCGCGGTTGCCAGGGCGACCGCGGAGCACCCGCGCCGACGAGGCGATCATCGAGGCCGTGCTCGACCTGCTCGGCGAGGGAACACCGATCGAACTGGTGTCGATCGAGGCGGTCGCGACCCGGGCGGGCGTCGGCAAGGCGACGATCTACCGCCGCTGGCCGAACAAGGACGCGTTGCTGCTCGACGCGGTACGGGCGCTCAAGGGCCCGGTACCGGAGCCGGCCGGGCTGTCGGTGCGCGACGACCTGGTGATGCTGGCCCGCGCGATGGGCCGCAACCGGGACCCGCGGGTGGCCCGCATCATGCCGTGCCTGATCCCGGAGATGCACCGCAACCCGGAGCAGTACCGGCTCTACCAGGAGTTCGTGGAGCAGCGGCGCGCGGTGACGCGGCGGGTGCTCGAACGCGGGGTCCAGACCGGCGAGCTGCGCGCGGATCTGGACATCGAGCTGGCGATGACGTTGCTCGCCGGGCCGATCCTGATCCAGCGGCTGATGCGCTGGCATCCCGACCTGGACGACGAGACGCTGCCGGAGCGGGTCGTCGACGCGGTGCTGGCCGGTATCGCAAACTGACAACCCCCTTCCCCGCCGCTCGAGGACGAATGGTGAGCGGGGAAGGGGGTTGGCGCTAGCTGACGACCGAGACGCCGAGCGCCAGGTCGTACAGGTCGCAGACGCTCCACACATTGCGAGAGATGCCGCTGATCTGCACCTTGCCGACGTGCGAGCCGAACGCCGTGTTGACCATCGACCAACCGCCGCCGCTGTCGCGCTGCACGGTGGTGGCCCCGCTGTCCATCGCTACCAGGTGGGAGACCACCTCGCCCTGGACGACGGCGTTGGTGACCCCATCGAGAACGCGCTGGTTGCAGTCGCGGGAGTTCGACTGCCGGCCGTACACGCAGACGAATTCGTTGACAGTTATCTCGGAGACCAGCTCGACATCGGCCACGTCCCGGATCTCGGTCGACGTGGCGTAGAAGTCGTCCGGCTCGACATGGGTAGACGTCTTCCATTCGACGTCGCCCCAGTTGCCGAGGTGCTCGTCGACGTGGGTCAGCGCCCAGGTACCCGCTCCGGGCTCGACCACTTCGTTGATCCCGTCGCAGTGCGCGGCCGTGGTGACCCCCGTCTGGAAGCCGTCGGTGACGGTCCACCCAGTGGTGCATTCGTTGACGCCGTCGTCACGGGCCCGCATGCCGCCATAGGCGTGGTGCAGGACGACGACGACCTCGTCCGTGAGTAGCAGCCGCACACCCTGGCGGAGGTCTGGCGGCAGCAGGGCGAGCACCGCCTCGGCCGTGGTAGGCAACGTCGAGGTGCGGGTCACGTCCGCCGCGACGATGCCGCTCGACTCGTCGAAGTGTGTGGAGGCGTACCGGAAACCGAGGTTGGCCAGCTCGTGGGCCAGCCGGATGGCCTTCGCGTCCAGCTCCTGCGACGAGTACGGCCTGTCCTCCACCAGTACGATCGGGAACCCGGCCGTGGCGACCAGGTCCCGGACGAAGTCGTCGGCCCGGCCCCTGAGATAGAGAGTCGGTGGGCCGGTCGGCGTCACCGAGAGCGCGGCGCCGGCGTACATCTCCGGCCGGCCCCGAGCCACCTGTCCCTGGATCCGGCCGAACGCGCGGGCGAGGTCGTACTGCGCTGCCGCCTGCGCGAACGTCCAGCCCTGCGATTGGGCTACGAGGGTGAGGTCGGTGATCTCGGGGCCGGTGTAGGCCGCCGCCGCGCCGGTGGACGCGCCCGGGGCGCCGAGCGTGCCCACCAGCGCGGCTGCCGCGACGAGTGCGAGGTACCTGGTTCTGCGCATCGCAGTTCTCCTCCCGTCGGGTCCGGCCCGGTGCCGGACCCGACATCGAGAGCCGCGACAACCGCGACTGCCAACGCTTTCTGCGGTGGCCGGTGCCCGCGCACCGCACACCGTGGTAGCCGCCTCGGTGTGTCGGCGGGGCTCGGCACGCACGCGTCGCTAGGGTCGAACACGCGTACGGCGTACGACGGCTCGGCTCGGAGGTGGACGTGCGGGTGCTCGGGGTCGACCCGGGGTTGACCAGGTGCGGCGTCGGCGTCGTCGACGGCGTCCCGGGCCGCACCTGCGCGCTCGTGGCGTATTACGTCGTCCACACCGATCCCGCCGACGACCTGGCGCTGCGCCTGCTGCATCTCGACCGCACGCTCGCCGATCTGCTAGTCGAGCACCGTCCCGAGTCGGTAGCCGTCGAGCGGGTGTTCAGCCAACACAACGTGCGCACCGTGATGGGCACAGCGCAGGCCGGTGCGGTTGCCGTGCTGGCCGCGGCGCGGGCCGGGCTGCCGGTGCAGACGTATACGCCGAGCGAGGTCAAGGCGGCCGTCACCGGTTCGGGCCAGGCCGACAAGGCTCAGGTGACCGCGATGGTGACCCGGCTGCTGAAGATGGACGCGCCACCGCGGCCGGCCGACGCCGCCGACGCGCTCGCACTGGCCATCTGCCACGTCTGGCGGGGCGGCACCAGGGCCAGGCTGCTGGCGGCGGCGGGGCGGGCCCGACCTGGGGAGGTCAGATGATCGCGAGCGTGCGGGGTCGGGTCGCCTCGGTCTCACCGGACGGCGTCGTGGTCGAGGTGGGTGGCGTCGGCTTGACCGTCCACTGTGCACCGTCCACGATGGTCGGTCTGCGGGTCGGCGTGGAGGCCCGGCTGGCTACCAGCCTGGTGGTTCGTGAGGATTCGCTGACCCTGTACGGGTTCGCCGACGACGACGCCAAGCACCTGTTCGAGCTGCTGCAGACGGCCAGCGGGGTCGGCCCGCGGCTGGCGCAGGCGGTGCTGGCCGTGCACGACCCGGACGTGGTGCGCAAGGCGATCGCGAACGCCGACACCGGTACGCTGACCCGCGTCCCGGGGATCGGCAAGAAGGGCGCCGAGCGGCTGATCCTCGAGCTGCGGGACCGGATCGGCGCGGTGCCGTCCGCCGACCCGGCCACCGGCAGCAGCGTGCTGACCGGCGCGTGGCAGGACCAGGTGCGGCAGGCACTCGTCGGTCTCGGCTGGACGGCGACGCAGGCCGACCAGGCGGTCTCGATCGTCGCGGATACCGTCGACGGCGGTCCGCCGCCTCCGATCCCCGCCCTGCTCAAGCAGGCGATCCGCATCCTCGGCCGGACGCGATGACCGAAGAGGTCGTCTCGGCGTACGCGCGGCCCGAGGAGCGGGACGCGGAGGCGAGCGTACGGCCGCGGCGGCTGGCCGAGTTCATCGCCCAGGACCGGGTGCGGGAACAGCTCGACCTGCTGCTGCAGGGTGCCCTGCGCCGGGGCGACCCGCCGGACCACATCCTGTTCTCCGGCCCGCCCGGGTTGGGCAAGACCTCCCTGGCGATGATCGTGGCCGCCGAGCTGGGCAGTGGGCTGCGGATGACCAGCGGGCCGGCGATCGAGCGGTCGGGCGACCTCGCGGCGGTACTGACCAGCCTCTCCGCGGGTGACGTCCTGTTCATCGACGAGATCCACCGCATCGCGAAGCCGGCGGAGGAGCTGTTGTACAGCGCGATGGAGGACTTCCGGGTGGACGTCGTGGTCGGCAAGGGCCCGGGTGCCACCGCGATCCCGCTGGACGTCGAGCCGTTCACGCTCGTCGGCGCTACCACCCGGTCCGGTCTGCTGACGAGTCCGATGCGGGACCGGTTCGGGTTCGTGGCGCACCTCGACTTCTACGCGCCCACGGATCTGGAGGTGCTGCTGCGGCGGACCGCCATGATCCTCGGGGTGGCGCTCACCGACGACGGCGGGGCCGAGATCGCCGGCCGGTCGCGGGGCACCCCCCGGATCGCGAACCGGCTGCTGCGGCGGGTACGCGACTACGCCGAGGTGCGCGCCGACGGGGTCGTTACCCGACCGGTCGCACAGGCGGCGCTGGGTGTGTACGACGTCGATGACGTAGGCCTCGACCGGCTGGACCGAGCGGTGCTGAGCGCGCTCGTCGACTCCTTCGGCGGCGGGCCGGTCGGCCTGGCTACCTTGGCCGTGGCCGTGGGTGAGCAACCGGATACCGTGGAGGAGGTGTGCGAGCCGTACCTGGTGCGGGCCGGGTTGCTGGCAAGGACACCCCGCGGTCGCGTCGCCACCGTGCACGCGTGGCGCCATCTCGGACGTACGCCGCCAAATGGTACGTTCGGGACCGGCGCCGCTTCAGCGCCCGACCTGTTCAGCGTCGAGCCCTGATACGCGAAGCTCAGTCATACCGACTAGACTCGCCGCGGTCCAACAGGACGCCAGCTGCCCGCTACCGCGCGTCGACGCGTGCGGGCCACACGTGGAAGGTCGACAGACGTGCTTCTCGCAGGGGACGCCTCGGGCGGTGGCAGCGGCACTCTCAGCCTGCTGCTGATGATGGGTCTTATCTTCGGGGCGATGTACTTCCTCATGATCCGGCCGCAGCAGCGCCGGCGGCGGGAGGCCGAATCCATGCAGAGTGGGCTCGGCATTGGTGACGAGGTTGTAACGATCGGCGGCCTCCACGGCACGGTCGCGGGCATGGACGACGAGACGGTGAGGGTCGAGATCGCACCAGACATCGAGGTCCGGTTCGCCCGCGGTGCGATCGCCCGGGTCGTGACGAAGTCAGCCGCGGAAGAACCCGCTGAGGATCCTGTCGAGACCGACTGACCCCCACCACCCGCACCCCCCACCGTTACGCAGGGAGAGTCAACCGCCGTGGCACCACCTCAGGGACAGCCGCATCCGGGCCGGCAGATCGCCGTACTCGGCGCGCTCTTTGTGATCCTCTACTTGCTGGTGTTCTTCGCCGGCGGTAGCGGCGGCTTGAGAGACCGGCTGGAGCCCAAGCTCGGCCTGGACCTCGTTGGCGGGACACGGGTGACGTACCAGGCCCGCACCGAGAACGGCCAGCCACCGCCGGCCAGCAGCCTCGAGCAGGCCCGCCGGATCATCGAGAGCCGGGTGAACGGGCTGGGCGTCACCGAGGCCGAGGTGGTGACCGAGGGCAACTCGAACATCGTCGTGTCGCTCGCTGGCGAGAGCAACGACCAGCTCAAGCAGGTCGGCGTACCGGCCCAGCTGCGGTTCCGCAAGGTACTCAACAGCACCGACGGCTCGACGCTGCCGGACGCGCTGCCGAGCCCGTCGGCCAGCGCGAGCGCCTCCGCGTCGCCGAACCCGTCCGCGTCGGCGACCCCGTCGGCCGCGCCGAGCACCACGACCGCGCCGGCCACGACCGCGCCCGCCGCGTCGCCGACCCCGACCGTGGCTCCGGCACCGGAGCAGAAGGACGTCGAGGCGAAGGTCGGCCAGGCCGCCTGGTCCGCCGCGTTGGGGCTGACCGCCCCCGCGAACGTCTCGCAGGACCCGGGGCTGGCCGAGGCCCTGAAGCCGTTCAAGAGTCTGACCGCCGAAGAGGTCGCGGTACTGCCGACCAACATCCAGTTCAACGTCCCGTACGTCGACTGCGCGAAGCTGGACAAGCGGCCGGCCGGTTCGATCGTCAAGGAGACCGAGCAGGCGGTGGCCTGTGAGAACGGCTCGACGAAGTACCTGCTGGACGTCGGCAAGGTGCTCGGTACCGACGTGAAGAACTCCGACGGCGTGATCGACCCGCAGAGCGGCCAGTGGACCGTGAACCTCGAGTTCAACGGCGCCGGCCAGGAGCGGTGGACCAAGCTGACCCAGGAGGCGGTCAACAACACCGCCGAGCCGAAGTGCGAGCAGCACACGCTGAACGAGAAGCAGCACTGCGCGGTCGCGGTCGTGCTGGACAACACGGTGGTCTCGGCGCCCGGCATCCAGGACGTGATCCCCGGCGACGCGACGATCAGCGGCAACTTCGACCGGACCAGCGCCAACCTGCTCGCCAGCCAGCTCCGGTACGGTGCCCTGCCGCTGACCTTCGAGCAGCAGGAGGCGCAGAGCGTGTCCGCGACGCTCGGCGCCGCGCAGCTGCGCGCCGGCCTGATCGCGGCCGGGGTCGGCATGTTGCTGGTCGTCATCTACGCGTTCTTCTACTACCGCCTGCTCGGCTCAGTGATCTTCCTGAGCCTGGTGCTGTCGGGCCTGCTGGTCTTCGGCGCCCTGGTGTTCCTCGGCCGGCAGATCGGTTTCACGCTCACGCTCGCCGGCATCGCCGGGTTCATCGTGTCGTTGGGTGTCGCGGCCGACTCGTTCGTCATCTACTTCGAACGTCTCAAAGACGAGATACGCGACGGCCGAAGTCCGCGCAGTGCCGTGCCCAGAGCCTGGGCGCGGGCGCGCCGGACGATCATCTCGGCCAACGCCATCACGCTGCTGGCGGCCGTCGTGCTCTACATGGTCTCCGTCGGTACCGTGCGCGGCTTCGCGTTCGCCCTGGGCCTGGCGACGTTCCTCGACCTGATCGTGGTGTTCCTCTTCCGACACCCGATCATGACGATGTTCGCCAATACAAAGGCGTTCTTGTCGCCTCGCGTCAGCGGTCTCGGCCGGGTGCTCCAGCACGCCAGCTCCGACGAGCCGCGCTCCACCCGCGTCAAGGAGGCGTGAGATGAACGATCGCATGCAGCGCCTGTCGAGCCTCGCCAACCGGCTCTACCGCGGCGAGGCCGGGGTCGACGTCGTCGGGAAGCGCAAGATCTGGTTCTCGGTGGCCGCCGCGGTGCTGCTCGTGGCGATCGCCGCGTTCATCGTGCGCGGCGGGTTCAAGCTGGGCATCGAGTTCGAGGGCGGCAACGAGTTCAAGGTGCCCGCGAGCGTTGGCACGTTGGACCGCGCGCAGGGCGCGATCGCCGCGGCGCTCGGCGAGGTGGACACCGGGGAGCCGGCCCGCGTCGTGTCCGGGCAGGAGCTGCGCGGGCAGGGCGAGGCGGTGTACCTGATCCGGACCACCGAGATCGACGCCGCGGACGCGCTCGAGGTCAAGGACAAGGCCGCCGAGGACCTCGGTATCCCAGCGGACCAGATCAGCGACAGCCTGGTGAGCTCCGCCTGGGGCGGCCAGGTGACCAGACAGGCGCTCATCGGTTTGGCGATCTTCCTGGTACTGGTGATCGCCTACCTCGCGTTCCGTTTCGAGTGGCGGATGGCGGTCGCCGCGGTCGCCTCGTTGATTCTCGACCTGGTGGTGACGGCCGCCGTGTACCTCATCGTCGGTTTCGAGGTCACACCATCGACGGTCATCGGGTTCCTGACGATCCTTGGTTTCGCCTTGTACGACGTGGTCGTGGTCTTCGACAAGGTGCAGGAGAACACCAAGGGCATCACCGGTACCAGCCGGCAGACCTATGGCGAGGCGGCCAACCTCGCGGTCAACCAGACGCTGATGCGGTCCATCAACACAGGGCTCGTGGCGCTGCTGCCCGTCGGTGGACTGCTGTTCATCGGCGCGGGTCTGCTGGGTGCCGGCACGCTCAAGGACCTCGGTCTGGTGCTGTTCTTCGGTATGGGTGCCGCGGTGTACTCGTCGATCTTCTTCGCCACCCCGGTCCTGGTCACGCTCAAGGAGCGCGAGCCGCACCTGCAGGCGCAGGCCAAGCGGGTACTGGCCAAGCGTGCGGCCGAGGCGAAGGGTGGGGCTGCTGCCCCGGCGGCGCGGCCACGGGCCAAGGCGACCGTCGGCCGTCCGGCCGCCCCGGTCGACGTCGAGCAGGGCGAGCCGGTGACGGTGTCGAGCAAGGCGGCCCCCGGCGCCGCCCCGAAACCCGGTGCCAAGCCGGGCGCCCGCAAGCGCCCCGGCTCCCGCCCCGGCCGCCCCGGCTCCAAACGGAGGTAGCCCACCCCGACCGCCCGCTACCCTTGCGTTGATCATGAACTTACTCGAGAGGTGAACGGCGTGTCGTCACACCAACTTCATGATCAACGCGGTGGGACGGACATTGCGGCGCTCGTCGCGTCCAAAATCATGGACGTACCGGACTTTCCACAGGCGGGCGTGCTGTTCAAGGACATCACGCCGTTGTTCGCCGATGGGGAGGCGTTCCGGGCGGTGATCGACTCGATCGTCGACCACTACGGGCGGGAGTCGTTCGACATCGTCGTCGGTATCGAGGCCAGGGGGTTCGTGATCGCCGCCGCGGTGGCGTACGCCGCCGGCGTCGGGGTCGTACCGGTACGAAAGGCGGGCAAGCTCCCTCGCGCCACGCATGCCGCGTCGTACGCGCTGGAGTACGGAGAGGCGACGCTGGAAGTACACGAAGATGCCTTTCTCACCGCAAACCGGGTGCTCGTCGTCGACGATGTCCTCGCCACCGGCGGTACCGCCGAGGCCACTCTCGGCCTGGTCGAGCGGGCCGGCGGCACGGTGACCGGGTTCACGGTTCTCATCGAGCTGGCGTTCCTGCACGGTCGGGACCGCATGGGCGGCCGGGACGTACACGCGCTGCTCACTGTCGAATGACGCGCTGACCAGAGGCAACGGCCTACTCGGCGGGTAGGATGGCATCTCCTGCTGAGGTGAGGAGACCGGTGTCCAGCGACGTGGCCTCTCCGGTGGAGAGCACGGTCAACGAGACGGGTGCCGTCCCGGACGGCGCCGACCCGGGTGCGCCCGAGAACCCGCCCGCGCAGGAGGTCACGGCCGAGGACGAGGCGGTCGTCGTCCCCTTCCCCGAAGGCGGACGAACGTTCGGCCTCGCCGGAGCGCCGACCGGCCGCCGGGTGCGCGCCCGGCTCGCCCGGTTCAACGCGCCTTGGCAGAGCCAGCAGATCAGCGAGGTGCTCGAACCCCTGATCGCCCAGCACCGGGCCAGCGACCCGAAGGCCGACGTGCGGCTGCTGCAGCGCGCGTACGACATCGCGTCGCACTGGCACGCGGGCCAGTTCCGCAAGTCCGGCGACCCGTACATCACGCACCCGCTCGCCGTCGCGGGCATCCTGACCAACCTCGGCATGGACACGACCACGCTGGTCGCCGCGCTGCTGCACGACAAGATCGAGGACACCGACTACACGCTCGACCAGATGAAAGAGGAGTTCGGTGGCGAGGTCTCGCTGCTCGTCGACGGCGTGACCAAGCTGGACAAGGTCAAGCTCGGCGACGCGGCCAAGGCCGAGACCATCCGCAAGATGGTCGTCGCGATGGCCAAGGATCCTCGGGTACTGGTCATCAAGCTGGCCGACCGGCTGCACAACATGCGTACCCTGACGTTCCTGCCGCCTGCCAAGCAGGAACAGAAGGCGCGGGAGACGCTGGAGATCCTGGCGCCGCTGGCCCACCGGCTCGGTATGAACACCATCAAGTGGGAGCTGGAGGACCTCGCGTTCGCGACGCTCTACGCGAAGCGGTACGAGGAGATCAACCGGCTCATCACCGAGCACGCGCCGCAGCGCGAGGCACTGCTCAAGCAGGTGACCCAGAAGGTCCAGATGGACCTCAAGTCCGCCAAGATCAAGGCGGACACGACCGGGCGGCCCAAGCACCTGTACTCCGTGTACCAGAAGATGATCGTGCGGGGGCGGGACTTCTCCGACATCTACGACCTCGTCGGCGTACGGATCCTGGTCGAGACCGTCCGGGACTGCTACGCGGCGCTCGGTGTGATCCACGCGAACTGGCAGCCGGTACCGGGCCGGTTCAAGGACTACATCGCGATGCCGAAGTTCAACATGTACCAGTCGTTGCACACGACCGTGATCGGACCCAACGGCAAGCCGGTCGAGATGCAGATCCGGACGCACGCGATGCACCGGACGGCGGAGTACGGCATCGCGGCGCACTGGAAGTACAAGGAGGCGAAGAACGCCACCATCGTCGGCCCGCCGGCGCACATCGACGAGATGACGTGGCTACGCCAGCTGCTGGACTGGCAGCGCGAGGCCAGCGACCCCAGCGAGTTCCTCGACGCGCTGCGCTTCGACCTGGCCAAGCAGGAGGTCTACGTCTTCACGCCCAAGGGCGACGTCGTGGCCCTGCCCACCGGGTCGTCGCCGGTCGACTTCGCCTACGCCGTGCACACCGAGGTGGGGCACAAGTGCATCGGCGCCCGGGTCAACGGCAAGCTCGTGCCGCTCGAGTCACCACTGTCCAACGGCGACGTGATCGAGATCTTCACGTCGAAGTCGGATACCGCAGGGCCGACCCAGGACTGGCTGGGGTTCGTCAAGAGCCCACGGGCCAAGACGAAGATCCGGCAGTACTTCAACAAGGAGCGCCGCGAAGAGGCGATCGAGGCCGGCAAGGACGCCATCACCAAGCAGATGCGCAAGCAGGGGCTGCCGCTGCAGCGCATGCTCACCACCGAGGCCGTCATGGCGATCGCGCGGGACCTGCACCTACCCGACCTCGCCTCGCTCTACGCCGCCGTGGGAGACAACCAGGTCTCCGCGCAGTCGGTCGTCCAGCGGCTCGTCGCCGGGTACGGCGGTGAGGAGGGCGCGGTCGAGGACATCGCCGAGACCGCGGTCGCCACCCGGCCGCCCAGGCACCGGGGGGCCGCGCACGACCCCGGTGTGGTGGTCGTCGGCGCCTCCGACGTGTGGATCAAGCTGGCCCGGTGCTGCACGCCGGTACCGGGAGACCAGGTCTTCGGCTTCGTCACCCGCTCCGGTGGGGTCAGCGTGCACCGCCGCGACTGTGCCAACGCCGCCGACCTCGAGATGCAGACCGAGCGGCTCGTCGAGGTGTCGTGGAAGCCCACGTCCGGGTCGACGTTCCTCGTCGCGATCCAGGTCGAGGCGCTCGACCGGCACAAGCTGCTCGCCGACATCACGCGGGTGTTGTCCGACGAGAAGGTCAACATCCTCTCCGCGACGGTCACGACCACGCGGGACCGCGTGGCCGTGAGCCGCTTCAGCTTCGAGATGGCCGACCCCAAGCACCTCGGCCACCTGCTGGCCGCCGTACGCAAGGTCGACGGCGTCTTCGACGCGTACCGCGTGACGTCCGGCGCCTAAATCCGCCGCTCGAGGACGCTAGGACTTCACCTCGCTCATCGTGAGCGACTTGATCGTGGCGTCCAGCTTGGGGTGGCCGCCGCCGGGCTGCGGGTCGAACGCGCCGTCGTGCCCGCCGGCCGCGATCTTCTCGATCACGTCGAGCCCGCTGGTGACGGTACCGAGCAACGTGTAGTCCGCGGGCAGTTCGCTGTCGCCGAACACGATGAAGAACTGGCTCCCGGTGCTGCCCGGCTGGCCGGTGTTGGCCATGGCGATGCTGCCCTTGGGGTACGTCGGGCGCTGGCCGACCGGCTTGTTCTCCTCGGCGATCTTGTACGTCGGCCCGCCGCTACCGGTACCGGTCGGGTCGCCGCATTGCAGGACCTGGAGCCCTTCGGTGGTCAGGCGATGGCACTTGGTGTTGTCGAAGAACTTCTTGCTCGCCAGGTGCGTGAAGCTCGCCGCGGTGCACGGCACCTTCGACAGGTCGACGTCGGCCGTGACGGTACCGGAGCCGAAGGTGATCGTCATGGTCTGCTTGCCGGACCGTGGCTCGTTGGCCGGGGGAGTGCCGACATCCTTGAGGTTCGGGTTGGCCGAGGTGTCGTCGGGCGTATACACACAGCCAGTCGGCGCGGGCGTTCCGGACGGCGCCGCGGTCGGTTGACTATCGTCGCCCAGACTGCTCACCAGCCAGATCGCGCCGGCGATGACCAGCAGTACCGCCACCCCGGCACCGATGCCGGCCTGCAGCTGGCGGCGCTTGCGGGCCTTCTCCGCCCGGGCGGCCATCTCCCGCTCCAGCCTGGCCCGCGCCGCCGCGCGCTGCCGATCCCTCGTGGGCGTCACTGTCCTTCTCCTTCGGTGTTCACGTGGTGCTGGGCGCCGGGGTGCTCGGCGTCGCTTCTGGCTGGTCGGACGGGGCCGGGGTCGGCTCGGAGCTGGGGGTGACGACCTCGCCGATCGTGAGCGACTGGATGATCACGTCGTTCTTCGGCTTGCCGTCCGTGGTGGGCTTGCCCTCCCCGTCGAAGGCGCCTTCCTTCGCGATCTTGTCGATCACATCGAGGCCCTTGGTCACCGTGCCGAAGATGCCGTACCGGGGATCGAGGTACGTGTCCTTGTACACGATGAAGAACTGGCTGCCGTTCGTACCCGGACCGACGTTCCACGTCGCGACCGTGCCGCGCGGGTAGAAGGCCTTGCCGGCATTGGGGTTTTCGGTCGCGCCCGGGCTCGGCGGCGCGCTCGGGTCGGGCGCCGGCGCGGCCTCGGGCGGGATGTTCTCGTCGACGTACTGGTACGTCGGTCCGCCGCTGCCGGTGTCGCCCGGGTCGCCGCACTGCAGGAGCGCGTCGGTCAACCGGTGGCACTTGGTGCTGTCGAAGAAGTTCCGGGTGGCGAGGTAGGCGAAGCTCGCGGAGGTGCACGGCGCCGAGTTGAGGTCGAGGACGGTCTCGACGAAGCCCTGGTTCAGCGTGATGTTCATGGCCCGGGACCCGGCGGTCGGCACGTCGGTGGTCGACGGCGTACCCACGTCCTTCATGGTGCCTTCGGGGTTCGGTCGGGGAGTCCACAGGCAGACCGGCTGGGCCTCCGGCTTCGGCTCGGAGTCGAATACTCCGGCGAACCAGAACGCGCCGAGCGTGACCAGTAGCACCACGACACCGGCCACGCTGGCCTGGATCTGCCGGCGGCGCCGTTCGGCCTGCGCCTTGCGGACCATCTGGCGTTCGTACTTGGCCCGCGCCAGCTGACGCTGCCGGGTCTTGCTCGTAGGCACTGGCTCTCCCTCCCCATGGCTCATCGATTCGCCCGAGCGAGTGTACGGGGACAAGCTGGGCATCCGCGTACCGGGCGGACGGCACGTTAGGCTCGTGAGCGTGTTCGTGAAGGGCTTCCCCGCACCGGCTTTCGGTACGAACTGTTACCTGGTTGGAACCGGCCCGGGCGAGCATTGTGTGGTGATCGATCCCGGTATCGGCGTAGTCGACCAGCTCGACGCTGTGCTGTCCGAGTACCGTCTGCACCCCGTAGCTGTACTGCTCACGCACGGGCATCTCGACCACACGTTCTCCGTCGCACCGGTCTGCGGCGCGCGAGGCATCACCGCGTACATCCACCCGGACGATCGCGAGCTGCTCGCCGACCCGGCCAAGGCGCTGTCGATGAACCTCGACGAGCTCTTCGGCGGCCGGCTGCCGTACACCGAACCGGACGACGTCGCCCTCCTGCCCGACGGCGCACCACTGAGGCTGGCCGGCCTCGAGATCACCGTCGACCACGCGCCCGGCCATACCCGCGGGTCGGTGCTGTTCCGGCTCCCCGGTAGCGACGCGCCCCTGTGCTTCTCCGGGGACGTGTTGTTCGCCGGCTCGATCGGGCGTACCGACCTTCCGGGCGGCAGCATGCCCACCATGTTGGAGAGCCTGCGGGACAAGATCCTTCCGCTCGCCGACGAGACGGTGGTGCTGCCCGGCCACGGACCCGCGACCACCATCGGCCGCGAGCGGGCGTCCAATCCCTTCCTCCTGGAAGTTGCCATTGCATGAGCGGAGCGGAGCGCCGCGCGGCCTGGACTGAGCCGCACCGCCGACGAAGTCGGGGTTTCGGGGCGGCGATGGAAGGCAGCGCACAGGGCGCGGAGCAAAGCGGAGGACATCATTGAGCAAGCCCACGCCGCTGTCCGGGTTTCCGGAGTGGCTTCCGCCGCAGCGGATCATCGAGCAGTACGCCGTCGACCGCATCCGCCGCACCTTCGAGCTGAACGGGTTCTCGCCCATAGAGACCCGCGCGGTCGAGCCGCTCGACCAGTTGCTGCGCAAGGGCGAGACCTCGCAGGAGGTATACGTCCTGCGCCGGCTACAGGCTGACGCCGATGACGCGTCCGACTCCGGGCTCGGCCTGCATTTCGATCTCACCGTACCGTTTGCCCGTTATGTGCTCGAGAACGCCGGGCGGCTGACGTTCCCGTTCCGCCGCTACCAGATCCAGAAGGCGTGGCGCGGCGAACGGCCGCAGGTCGGCCGGTACCGGGAATTCCTGCAGGCCGACATCGACGTGGTGGACCGCGATACCCTGCCGTTCCACTACGACGTGGAGATGGCGCTGGTGGCGGCGGACGCGCTCGCCGGGCTGCCCCTGCCTCCGGTGCGGATCCGCACCAACAACCGGAAGATCTGCGAGGGGTTCTACCTCGGTCTCGGGATACCGGATCCATCGGCCGCCCTGCGCGCCGTCGACAAGCTCGACAAGATCGGTCCGTCCGGAGTAGTCGAGCTGCTCGTCGCCACGGCCGGGGCGACCGAGGCCCAGGCCAAGGCGTGCCTGGCGCTCGGCGAGATCACGTCGGCCGACCCCGGCTTTGCCGAGCAGGTGACGAAGCTGGGCGTGTCCGACCCGATGCTGGACGAGGGCGTCGCCGAGCTGGTCGCGGTCGTCGAGGCGGCGCGCGAGCACGCGAAGGGCGTCGTCGTGGCGGACCTGAGCATCGCGCGCGGGCTCGACTACTACACCGGCACGGTCTACGAGATCGCGCTGGAGGGCTTCGGGTCGTCGGTCGGGGCGGGTGGCCGGTACGACAATCTCGCGTCGGCCGGCGACGAGCGGTACCCCGGCGTGGGTATTTCGATCGGGATCACCAGGTTGCTCGGCGTGTTGTTCGGCCAAGACGCGCTCGCGGTGTCCCGCCACGTGCCCACCTGCGTCCTGGTGGCCCTGCCGGCCGAGGAGTCGCGGGGCGGGGCCAACCGGACCGCGGCGGCGCTGCGGGCCCGCGGCATCCCGGTGGAGGTCTCGCCGTCCGCGGCCAAGTTCGGCAAGCAGATCCGGTACGCCGAGCGGCGCGGCATCCCGTACGTGTGGTTCCCCGGCGAGCCCGACACGGTCAAGGACATCCGCTCCGGCGAGCAGGTCGAAGCGGCCGCGTCGAGCTGGCAGCCGCCCGAGGCCGACCTCTGGCCGACCGTCACGGGTTCGCCCTGATTCCACCGGGCCGGTACGCCTCGATGTACAGCATCGCGACGATGAGCACGATCAGCGCGGCCAACTGCCCGACGGCCAGCATCATGCCGAGCGGCACGGTCGCCAGCGCCACCAAGGCCGTCACGGCCCGGTAGCGCTGGCGGCCGATGGCCAGGATCCAGCGGTACGACGCGTCGCCGAGCAGGAACACGGCCAGCCCTCCGGCGAGTGCCAGCGCCTCGCTGAGCTTCAGCGACCCGTGGGTGTGGCCGACGGCCTTCTTCAGCCCCGTGGCGAAGACGACGATGCCCAGCAGGATGAAGTAGTGGGCGTAGCCGAACGCCCGCAGCGCCACCATCGCCCGCCGCTCGGGGTCCACTGCGGACAGTGCGTGCTCGGCGCGTACCTCGTCGCCGCCGAAGTAGACCCACCACATCAGGTACGACAGCGTCAGGCCGAGCACGGCGACCGCGATGAGCACCAGGTCGATGGTCAGCCCGCTCGCGCCGACGCCAATGGCCACAATGGACTCACCGAGCGCGATGATCACTACGAGGCCGTGCCGCTCGACGAAGTGGGTGGGGGAGATGGTGAAGCCGCCGATCGGGTGCAGATAGGGCGTCAACACCAGCAAAATGAACGCCGCGGCCCAGATCACGTACCGCCAGACGCCGGGCACCAGTCCGCCGACGAGTACGAACGTTGCCGTCGTCAGATTGAGCGGAGCCAGCCGCAGCATCGCCCGTGCCGCACCCGGTCCACCCGACTTGATGAACAGTCCACTGTGGACGGCGTTGACCACGAAGTAGCCCAGTCCGAAGATCCAGCCGGCCGCGCCGAACGCCTGCGGGATCGCGAGCGCGATGCCGAGGAACCCGCCCATGCCGACGAGCATGAGGGTACGGCGGAACCGGCTGGTCGGCGCGACGGCGTTGGTGAGCCAGGCGTACCCGCCGTACATCCAGAGGATGATGCCGCTCATCAACACGACCTGCAGTACGCCGGTCGGCGTCAGCTCGTTGGCCAGCAGCGCGGTCAGCTGGGTGAGCGTGAACACGAAGACCAGATCGAAGAACAGCTCGAGCGTGCTGACCCGGACACCGGGTTCGATGGCGGTTGCCTGGTCGATCTCGGACACGCGGCACAGCGTAGCCGCGAGTCACGGGCAGTTGCGAAGATCCTGCTTCATGGCGGCGAACTCGGTACCGGCCACCCGCTGGGTGTCGCAGCCCTGGAGCGGATCCAGGTAGACCCACGCGTACCCCTTCGGGTCGACCGCGCCGGTGACCTGGAACGGCTTGTCGCCCGGCAGCGCGATCAGCATCCGGTCGCGCCCGCCGTCGGCCAGGTACTCGACCTCGACCCGCCACCGGCAGGTTCGGCCGTCGGAGTGGCCGGCCATCATGACGACGTTCTTCTCGCCGAGCGGCAGAGTGATCTTCTTGGTCGTGAAGAACGGTTGCAGCTTCTGCTCAGCGTCGCGTACGCCGAACGCCGGCGCCGGACGGTCGACCTCCGTCTCCAGAACGATCTTGTCGGTGGCGCCGGCGGACGGGTTCTCGATCAGCGCGGTACCGCCGGTCGGCTCGGTACACGGGCCGTCCAGTACCGGTCGCATGTCCACCACCTCGACCGGCGAGCTGCGCAGCCCTTCGATCGTGATCTCCCAGGTCGCTCTGTCGACGCCGACCGCGCCGAGCCGGTCCAGCACGCCCGCCGGGTCGGTACCGCTCTGCCGCCACGCCGCCAGCGCCTCGTCGAGCGTGGCCAGGTCGGTGACCCCGGCCGGTACCACGAAGTCGCCGGCCAGCTCGGGATTGGTGACCCGTTTGATGTCCACAATAGAGATTGGACGCGGATGGGCCAGCCGCTCACCCAGCTCCGTGGCCGGAGCACCGCGTGCCTCGAGGAACGACCGGATCACGTCGGTCAGGTACACCCCGATGGCCCCGACCACGATCGTGACCAGCCAGACGACGGGCCGCTTCCAAAACTGCTTCTTCGGCGGCTCCGACGGCACAGGGGTGATCGACCGGTAGATGGTCATCGTTCATTCTCGGCCGCCGCTGTCGCGTTGCGGGGTCGTGATTCGGACAGCCGGTACACCCTGCGACAATGCATCCCGTGATTCGAACTCATGACGCAGGCGGGCTGCGCGCCTCGGACGCCGGTACCACTGTGACGCTCGCCGGCTGGGTAGCCCGGCGCCGTGACCACGGCGGTGTGACGTTCATCGATCTGCGGGATGCCTCCGGGCTCGTGCAGATCGTGTTCCGTGACGAGGCGTCGGCGCACCACCTGCGCAACGAGTTCTGCATCCGCGTGGACGGCATCGTCGAGCGGCGCCCGGCCGGCAACGAGAACCCGGACCTGCCCACTGGCGAGGTCGAGGTCATCGTGTCCGAGCTGACCGTGCTGTCCGAGGCGGCCGCGCTGCCGCTGCCGGTGGACGACCACGTGGACGTCGGCGACGACATCCGGCTGAAGCACCGGTACCTCGACCTGCGCCGCAGCGGGCCGGCGGCCGCCCTGCGGATGCGCTCGGAGGCGAACCGGATCGCGCGTACCGTCCTGCACGAGCGGCGGTTCACCGAGATCGAGACGCCGACGCTGACCCGCTCGACGCCCGAGGGCGCCCGCGACTTCCTCGTACCGGTACGGCTGCAGCCCGGCACCTGGTACGCCCTCCCGCAGTCCCCGCAGCTGTTCAAGCAGTTGCTGATGGTGGCCGGGATGGAGCGGTACTACCAGATCGCGCGCTGCTACCGCGACGAGGACTTCCGGGCCGACCGGCAGCCGGAGTTCACGCAGCTCGACATCGAGATGTCGTTCGTGACCCAGGACGACGTGATCGACCTCGCCGAGGAGATCGTGGCCGCGCTCTGGCGCGAGCTGGCCGGTCACGAGATCGCCCGGCCGGTACAGCGGCTCACCTGGCACGAGGCGATGAACCGGTACGGCTCGGACAAGCCCGACCTGCGGTACGGCCTCGAGTTGACCGATCTGAGCGGTTACTTCCAGGGCACCGAGTTCCGCGTCTTCTCGGCCGCGATCATGGCGGGCGGGTACGTCGGCGCGATCGTCATGCCGGGCGGCGCCGCGCAGACCCGCAAGGAGTTGGACGCGTGGCAGGACTGGGCCAAGGCGCGCGGCGCGAAGGGGCTGGCGTACGTGGTGCTCGACGCGGAGACCGGCGAGGCGCGCGGGCCGGTGGCCAAGAATCTGTCCGAGCAGCACCTGGCCGGCCTCGCCGACGCGGTCGGCGCGAAACCGGGTGATGCGGTGTTCTTCGCCGCCTCGGCGGACCGGCGCGAGGCGCAGGAGCTGCTCGGCGCGGCGCGCATCGAGATCGCCCGGCGTACCGGGCTCGTCGACGAGGACGCCTGGGCCTTCTGCTGGGTCGTCGACGCCCCGATGTTCGAGCCCGACGATGCCGGCGGCTGGGGGGCCGTGCACCACCCGTTCACCTCGCCGACCGAGGAGTGGGCCGACCGGTTCGAGGTGGCGCCGGGGGAGGCGCTGGCGTACGCGTACGACATCGTGTGCAACGGCAACGAGATCGGCGGCGGTTCGATCCGTATCCACCGAGCCGACCTGCAGCGCCGCGTGTTCGACCTGCTCGGCATCACGCCGGACGAGGCGGCCGACAAGTTCGGGTTCCTGCTGGAGGCGTTCAAGTACGGCCCACCGCCGCACGGTGGCATCGCGTTCGGCTGGGACCGCGTCTGCATGCTGCTCGCCGGCGTCGACTCGATCCGCGAGGTCATCGCGTTCCCCAAGACGCGCGGCGGGTTCGACCCGCTGACCGGCGCCCCCACCCCGATCACCCCCCAGCAGCGCACCGAGGCCGGGGTCGACGCCAAACCCAAACCCGCGTGAACCCTGGCGTTGCTGGGTATCAGGGGGCCATGTTTGCGATCATTGCCGCGGTCCTCTTCGGACTGGCGCTGCTGCTCGACCTCATCAATGAGAACCTGGGCGACGTGGTCACGCCGGGCACACTGGTCACGGCCGGCTTCCTGTGCCTCGCGCTGCACTTCGTCTCCCCGGGCGCCTTGGCCCGCCGGTCGTTCCGTCGCCGGGGATAACCCCCTTGTCCGTAGGCCAACTGCGCGATTTCGGATGGTGAAACTGGCCCGGTATGGTCTCCTCTGATGGAGCCCGACAGTCTGTTCAGCCTCGATGACGCCGGCGCGTCCCAAGGCCCGAACACGGGCTTCGCCGCGCCGGCGGAGGATGCGCCGTTGCCGGTGCGCATGCGTCCCCGTGGTCTGGACGAGCTTGTCGGGCAGGATCATCTCCTCGAGCCGGGTGCGCCCCTGCGCCAGCTCGTCGAGGGGTCCACGCTGATGTCGGTGATCATGTGGGGTCCGCCGGGCAGCGGCAAGACCACGATCGCCCACCTGGTCGCGCACGCGTCCGACCGGCGGTTCGTCGCGATGTCGGCGCTCAACGCCGGCGTCAAAGACGTCCGCGCGGTCATCGACGCGGCGCGTCGCGAGCGCCGCGCCGGCGGCCCGCCGACCGTGCTGTTCATCGACGAGGTACACCGCTTCAGCAAGACCCAGCAGGACTCGCTGCTGTCGGCGGTCGAGGACCGCACGGTGACCCTGCTCGCCGCGACGACCGAGAACCCGTACTTCTCGGTCATTTCGCCCCTACTGTCCCGATGTGTGCTGCTCACGCTGCGCCCGCTCGACGACGACGCCGTCCGGAGCCTGGTCCGGCGCGCGCTCACCGAGGAGCGCGGGCTCGGTGGGGCCGTCACCCTCGCAGCCGACGCCGAAGATCATCTGGTACGCCTTGCCGGCGGCGACGTCCGCAAGGCGCTGACCGCCCTCGAGGCGGCCGCCGCTTCGGCTACCGCGCAGGACGTCACCGAGATCGACCTGCCGATGGCGGAGAAGGCCGTCGACGTGGCCGCGGTCCGGTACGACCGGGACGGCGACGCCCACTACGACGTCACGAGCGCGTTCATCAAGAGCATGCGCGGTTCCGACGTGGACGCGGCTCTGCACTACCTCGCGCGGATGTTGGTCGCGGGGGAGGACCCGCGGTTCATCGCGCGCCGCCTGATCATCTTCGCCAGCGAGGATGTCGGGATGGCCGATCCCGGTGCCCTGCAGACGGCTACCGCCGCGGCCCACGCCGTCGAGCACGTCGGGCTGCCCGAGGCGCAGCTCAACCTGGCGCACGCGGTCGTCCACCTGGCCACCGCCCCGAAGTCCAACGCGGTCGTCGTGGCGATCGGCGCGGCGATGACCGACGTCCGGGAGGGGCTCGGCTCGTCGGTACCCCGGCACCTACGGGACGCCCACTACCCGGGTTCGCGTGGTCTCGGGCACGGCCGCGGGTACCGGTACCCGCACGACGATCCGCGTGGCATCGTCACACAGCAGTACCCGCCGGACGATCTCGTGGGCCGCGACTACTACCGGCCCACCGGCCACGGTGCCGAGCAGGCGGTAGCCGAGCGTCTGCCGAAGCTACGCCGCACGATCCGTGGGGACGCCGGATGAGCAAGAGCAAGGGGCGGCGCTGGGGCCGCGGCCGGGACCCGGACGAGGGGGTCGGCGAGGAGCAGCTGAGTCCCGACGATCCCAGCTGGCTCGCTGACCTGCGGAACGCGGGCAACGACAACATCGGACCGGCTCCCGAGGAGCTCCGCGAACCGGTGGGTCACCGGCGCCGGGGGCGGGAAGCCCCGTCGCCTCCCGAATCCGAGCCCACCACCGGCAGCCATCGTCGCGAGGACCTCGCGGCGCCGCCACCCCCGACCGTCGAGCGGCGGCGGCACGCGGCTCCCGAGACCCCGCCGGCCGCTCGTGGGGTACCGCCGGCGCGGCCCGCCGCACCTCCGCCGGTGTCCACACCCGCCCGGCCGACGTCAGCGGCCCCCGCCCCGACCCGGGTACCGGTACCGCCGCCGCCCGCGCCCTCACGACAGGCACCGCCGCCACCGTCACGCAAAGCACCACCGCCACCGCAACCACCGCCGCCGGCCCGGGGCGACGGGCCGGTGGTCATTCCGCCGCCACCGTTGCCGCCGAAGCGTTCGTCCTCCGCGCCCGTATCGTCGCCCGGCGGTGGGCCGGTGGTCATCCCGCCACCGCCGCTGTCGCGCCCGTCCCGACCGGTATCGCCGCCGTCCCCGCCGCCAAGCCGGCCCGTCTCGCCGGCCGAGGGGCCGGTGGTGATCCCGCCACCGCCCCTGCCGCCGAGGCCGACGAGCGGGGCGGGTCCGGCGCGTACCCCGATGCGCCGTGATCCGGACCAGCCGTCGTTCGGCCGCCGGTTCGTACCGTTGCGCGGCCGGCGCTCCGGGTCACCGCCGCCGGAGGACGTACCGCCGCCGAGCAGCGCGCCGACCTCCGGGCCAGGCACCCGTCCGTTCCCGCCGCCGGCCGGCCCGAGCAGGCGGCCGGTCCGGCCCGGTACCCCCGGCTCCGGACCGCCGCCCGCGCCCGCCACGATGCCCGTGCCTGGCGTGCCCCACGGGCCCGAAACGCCGCCGCCCCGCGGCATGCGCGGGCGTCGGTCGGCACCGCCCGAGCGAGGGATGGACGGGCCGGATCGGGCGCGCTCGCGGTTCGCCGAGCCGCCGACGGGCGCGGGTGGTGCCCCGCCGGTACGCATGCCGCCCCGGCGCGGCCCGAGCCAGGGTCCGCCGATGCCGCCGCCGGGCCGGCCCATGCCGCCCGGTCCCCCCATGCCGACGGTCCCGATCAGCCCGCCGATGTCCCCGGCGAGCCCGGCCGTCCCGCCGCGACCCGCCCGCCCCGCGCGGCCACCCGAGCCGCCACCCGGCCGCGCCGACGGCGCACCGTGGCTGGACCTGACGATCACCGGCGAGCAGCGCCGGATGAGCGAGGACGAGCTGGGGCTGCGGCCCGCGACTCCGGCACCCCGCGGCCGGATGGCCGAAATGGGCGCCACGGTCGGGCGGTGGCGCGCCGGCGCCCGCAGCGAGCTGCGCCGGCAGCTGCGTGAGGTCCAGCGGATGCGCCGGATCACGTTGGTGGCGGTCGTCATGATCCTCCTCGGCGCCTACCCGGGCTACCTGCTGACCCAGGTCGCCAGCCGCGACCCGGTGTTCAACTCCCTCGACACGCTCGACGTCCCGGACTGGGCGACCGGCGATCCGACCGACGTGGTCTTCGGCAGCCGTTGGTGTATCAAGGAATGCCGGTTCCGGGAACGCAACCTGGTCTCGCAGCGCCCGCCCGAGGAGACCGCGCAGGTCTACGAGCGCGCCCTGCAGAACGCCGGCTGGCGCCGCTGGCTGGTCGCCGGCTGCCCGACCGACCTGCCCGGGTACACCTGCTGGAAGCGCGACGAGTTCACGCTCGACCTCTACGTGCGCGAGCCGCCATGTGCCAACGACCCGCTGCGCCGCCGGCCCACCGTGGCGCCGACCCCGTCCTCTCCCGCCGCCCCGGAGACCGCACCCGGTGCGGGCAGCGCACCACCGCCCGAGGACGACTGCACGGGCGCGGCGGTCACCATCAAGGTCCGCAACGTGATCGACGACCCGCGGGGCCACGGTGACGACGGTGAACAACCGCTGCCCAGCGAATCGATTTCACCCACGAACACCCCATCCGCTTCGGCCGGTCCCAGCGGCTCGCCGGGGTAACCTACCGCCCCTGATCGTCACCCACGGTAGGGTCTGCCTGAATATGGGTATTCCGGCGGTGCAATGCCAATGACTTCCTACGTGAAGGGGGAACGGGCGTGTCCGGTGGAGAGGTCGCGGGCCTGGTCGTGGCCGGCGCATTCCTGATGCTCGTCCTGGTGCTCGCCGTGCCCATCCTCCGGCTGCGGCATACGGTCGACGCCGCGACGCGGGCGATCAACGAGGTGACGGACCGTACGGCACCGTTGCTCGACAACGTGAACGTGACCCTGGGCCAGGTGCAGACCTCGCTCGACGGGGTCAATGTGCAACTCGCCCGCCTCGACACGATCACCGGGCACGCGCAGCAGGTAACGGCCAACGTGGCGAATCTGTCCACGGTGGTCAGTGCCGCCGCGGCGAACCCGCTCGTGAAGGTGGCCGCGTTCACGTACGGCGTCCGCAAGGCCACCGCCGCGCGCCGGCGGGCGGACGAGGAGAAACAGGTACGCGTGACGCTGAAGGAACAGCGGAAAGCGGCGCGGAGGGCCGCCCGATGAAGAGACTTCTGTGGTTGGGGATCGGGCTCGCCGTCGGCGCGCTCGTCGTCCGGGCCGTGGCGAAGCGGGCGCAGGCGTTCACGCCCGCCGCGATCGCCGGATCGGCCCGCGACTCCGCGACAAACCTGCTCGACTCGGTACGAGACTTCGTCGACGATGTCCGGGACGGCATGGCCGAACGGGAGGCCCAGATCCACGCGGCGTTCGCCGACGGCGTGGCGCTGGACGAGGAAGGCTTCCTCGACGACCTCGACGACCTCGACAACGAGCTCGATTACGAACAGGAAGGCACGCACCGCTGATGCGTACCGCGGAGATCAAGCGACGGTTCCTGGCCCACTTCGAACAGAACGGGCACACGGTCGTGCCGAGTGCGCCGCTGCCGGCCATCGACGACCCGAACCTGCTGTTCGTCAACGCCGGCATGGTGCAGTTCGTGCCGTTCTTCCTGGGCCAGCGCAAACCGCCGTATCCGCGGGCCACCAGCGTGCAGAAGTGCATCCGGACGCCGGACATCGACGAGGTCGGCAAGACCACCCGGCACGGCACGTTCTTCCAGATGAACGGGAACTTCTCGTTCGGCGACTACTTCAAGGAAGGCGCGATCAACCTCGCCTGGGAGCTGTCCACCAAGCCGGTCGCCGCGGGCGGCTTCGGCCTCGACGGCGACAAGATCTGGGCGACCGTTTACCTCGACGACGACGAGGCCATCGACATCTGGCACAAGCAGATCGGCCTGCCGCTGGAGCGGATCGTCCGGCGGGGCAAGGCGGACAACTTCTGGTCGATGGGTATCCCCGGCCCGGCCGGCCCGTGCTCGGAGCTGTACATCGACCGCGGCCCGGACTACGGCAAGGAGGGCGGGCCGGAGGTCGACGAGGACCGGTACCTCGAGTTCTGGAACCTCGTCTTCATGCAGTACGAGATCACGAACGTCAAGAGCAAGGCGGACTTCGACATCGTCGGCGAGCTGCCGGCGAAGAACATCGACACCGGGATGGGGCTCGAGCGGGTCTCCGCGCTGCTGCAGGGCGTGGACAACCTCTACGAGATCGACGAGACGCGGCCGATTCTCGACAAGGCGGCCGAGCTGACCGGCAAGCGGTACGGCGAGAAGTCCGGCCACTCGGCGGCCGAGTCGCACCCGGACGACGTACGGCTGCGCGTGATCGCCGACCACGTACGCACCTCGCTGATGCTCATCGGGGACGGGGTCACGCCGTCGAACGAGGGACGCGGATACGTGTTGCGCCGCATCATGCGCCGCGCGATCCGGTCGATGCGCCTGCTCGGCTGGCAGGAGCCGGCGATGCCCCTGCTGCTGCCGGTGGCCCGGGACTGCATGGCGCCGTCGTACCCCGAACTCGAGAGCGACTACGACCGCATCTCGCAGTACGCGTACGGCGAGGAGGAGGCGTTCCTGTCCACGCTGCGGCAGGGCACGACGATCCTCGACACGGCCATCCAGGAGACTCGCGGCAAGGGCGGGACCACGCTGTCCGGCGACAAGTCGTTCCAGCTGCACGACACGTACGGCTTCCCGATCGACCTGACCGTCGAGATCGCGGCGGAGCAGGGGCTGGACGTCGACACCGACGGGTTCCAGCGGCTGATGGCCGAACAGCGCAAGCGCGCCAAGGCCGACGCGTACGCGCGCAAGACCGGTCACGCGGACCTGTCGGCGTACCGCGCGGTGCTCGACGACGGCGGCCCGGTCGAGTTCACCGGGTACGTCGAAGTGGCCCGCGAGTCCCGGGTCCGGGGTCTGTTGGCGGCTTCGGGGGAGCCGGTCGAGCGCGCGGGCGAAGGCGACGAGGTCGAGCTGGTTCTCGACGCGACGCCGTTCTACGCCGAGGGCGGGGGACAGCAGGCCGACCACGGCGTCATCACCGTTGGCGAGGGCCGGGTAGAGATCCTCGATGTGCAGCAGCCGGTACCGGGCCTGATCGTCCACAAGGGACGCGTGGTCTCCGGTGAGGTGCGCGCCGGCGAGGACGGGCACGCCGAGATCGACGTGTACCGCCGCCGGGCGGTCTCCCGCGCGCACACGGCGACCCACCTCGTACACCAGACGATGCGCAACTTCCTCGGCGAGTCGGCGACCCAGGCGGGTTCGCTGAACGCGCCGGGCCGGCTGCGGTTCGACTTCAACACGCCCAACGCGGTCCCGCCCAGCGTGCTGCACGACGTCGAGCAGCAGGTCAACGAGGTGCTGATGAGCGACCTCGAGGTGCACGCGTTCGTCACTTCGCTGGCCGATGCGCGCCAGCTCGGTGCGGTGGCGCTGTTCGGCGAGAAGTACGGCGACGAGGTGCGGGTCGTAGAGGTGGGCGACTACGCCCGTGAGCTGTGCGGCGGTACCCACGCCGCCCGCTCCGGCCAGCTCGGCCTCGTGAAGATCCTGCACGAGTCGTCGATCGGCTCCGGGATCCGCCGCGTCGAGGCGCTGGTCGGCATGGACGCGTTCGGGTTCCTGGCCCGGGAGCATGTATTGATGTCCCGGCTGGCCGAGCTGTACCGGGTGCCCAACGATCAGGTGGCCGACCGCGTCGAGCAGACCGTCGCCCAGCTCCGGGACGCCGAACGGGAGCTGGAGAAGCTGCGTGCCCAGCTCGTCCTCGGTGGTGCGGCGGCGCTCGCCGAGGGCGCCAAGGACGTCGGTGGCGTCGCTCTCGTGACGACCGAGGCGCCCGAGGGCGCGGGCGGCAACGATGTGCGTACCCTCGCGCTCGAGATCCGCGGCAAGATCCCACCGGCGCGGCCCGCGGTCGTGGCCGTGGCGGCGCGCTCCGGCGGCAAGGCGTCCCTGGTCGTGGCGGTCAACCCGGCTGCCCGCGAGCGCGGGCTCGACGCGGCGGCGCTGGTCAAGACCGCGCTGTCCGGCCGGGGCGGCGGCAACGCCGACCTCGCCCAAGGCGGCGGAGTCCCCGCGACCGAAGCCCCTGCCCTCCTGGAGGCGGTCACGCGCGCGCTCAGCGCCGCGTAACCCCTTGCCGTCGATCAAGGACGAATGGTGGGTGTTGTGTCCGATATGCCGGAGCATTCGTCCTTGATCGACGGAAAGGGGCGCAGGCTCGGGGTCGATGTCGGGACTGTCCGGGTCGGGGTCGCGATCAGTGACCCTGATGGGATTCTGGCAACACCGTTGGTCACGCTCCCACGGGACCAGAAAACACAGAATCCGGACGTTCCGACCGATATGTCGGAGCTGGCGAACCTCGTACGTGATCATGGGATCGTGGAGGTGGTGGTCGGACTGCCGATCACCCTGCGTGGTCAGGAAGGGCAGGCAGCGCAACAGGCGCGGGTGTACGCGGATCGATTGGGGGAGGTCATCGAGCCGGTGCCGGTCCGGCTGACCGACGAGCGGATGTCGACTGCAGTCGCGGCGCGTAGGCTGTCCGAGCGTGGCGTTCGTTCCAGGCGCCAACGGGCGGTAGTCGACCAAGCTGCCGCCGTGGAGATTCTGCAGGGCTGGCTCGACATGCAGCAGCGGAGGCATACGTGATGATGGACGAGCTCGACCTCGGCTTCGAGGAGTACCCCGAGCGCGGCCGTCACCGGCACCGCCGGTCGGCGCAGAGACCCCCCAAGAAGAAGAAGCGGCGCGGCCGATCCTTCGTGGCTCTCTTCCTTACCCTGCTCTTGCTGGGTGGGCTCGCGGGCGGCGTGTGGTACGGGTGGGAGCGGCTCCAGGGGTTCTTCAACGCCCCTGACTTCAACTCCGCAGGGGTCGGCGAGGTAACGGTCCAGGTCAAGAAGGGTGACACCGCCACCGACATCGCGAACACGCTGGTGACCAAGGGCGTGGTCAAGAGCGCCCGGGCCTTCGTCGAAGCGGCCGACGCCAACCCGCGCAGCAAGAACATCCAGCCCGGCTTCTACAAGCTACGCCAGCAGATGCGGGCCAGGGACGCCGTGACGATGCTGCTCGACCTGAAGAACAAGATCGTGACGAAGGTGACGATCCCCGAGGGGCGCAGCGCGAAACAGACGTACGACATCCTCGCCAAGGCCACCAACATTCCGGCGGCCGAGTTCGCGAAGCTGGCCAAGGATCCGGTGAAGCTCGGCGTCCCGGAGTTGTGGTTCAAGCGCAGCGACAACAAGCCGGTCGCCAAGTCGATCGAGGGCTTCCTGTACCCGCAGACGTACGAGTTCGACCCCGGCGCGACCGCCGAGGACATGCTGCGCACGATGGTCAACCAGTTCGTCCAGGTCGCCGAGGAGATCGGCTTCATGGACAAGGTCGCCGCGCTGAACATCACGCCGTACGACGCGCTGATCGTCGCCTCCCTCGCCCAGGCCGAGGCCGGGGTGCCCGAGGACATCGGCAAGATCGCGCGGGTGGCGTACAACCGGCTCTACAAGAGCTTCGACTGCAAGTGCCTGCAGATGGACGTCACGGTCAATTACTGGCTCGAGCTCAACGGCAAGCCCACCAAGACATCCGGCCAGATGACCGAGTCCGATCTGCACAACCCGAACAACCCGTGGAACACCCACGACAAGCAGGGTCTGCCGCCGTCGCCGATCAACAACCCGGGCAAGGTCGCGCTCGAGGGCGCGATGGACCCGCCGGCCGGCGGCTGGTACTACTTCGTCGCCATCGACAAGCAGGGCCACTCGGCGTTCGCGGTCACGCTTGCCGAGCACGAGCGGAACCTGCAGACCGCCCGGCGGAACGGGGTCTTGTGAGGGCTGCCGTTCTCGGCAAGCCGGTCGGGCACTCGCTCTCGCCGGTCATCCACAACGCCGGGTACGCCGCCGCCGGCCTGACCGACTGGTCCTACTCCGCGATCGAGTGCGCCGAAGCTGAGCTGCCCGACCTGCTCGCCGGGCTCGGGCCGGAGTGGGCCGGCCTGTCGCTGACCATGCCGCTGAAGGAAGTGGCGCTGACCGTCGCCGCCTCGGCGGAGCCGCTCGCGGTCACTCTCGGCGCGGCCAACACGCTGGTCCGCCGCGGTGACGCGTGGCACGCCGAGAACACCGACGCGCCCGGCCTGGTCGCCGCGCTGGGCCCCGCCGGCGCCACCCGCTCCGTCGCGATTCTCGGAGCCGGGGGTACCGCGAGAGCCGCGCTCGCCGCCGCCCGCTCGCTGGGCGCTTCCTCGGTGACGGTGTACGCCCGGCGGGCGGCGGCCGTCGACGAACTGCGCCCGGTCGCCGCCGCCCTGGAGCTGCCACTGTCCCATGTGGACTGGGCGCGGGCCGCCGAGGCCGGCGCGGCCGATGTGGTCGTCTCGACCGTCCCCGCCGGAGTCGCCGATCCGCTGGCCTCCACCGTCCACTGGGGAGCGTCCACTGTGTACCTCGATGCCATCTACGACCCGTGGCCCACACCGCTGGCGGCCAGCGCGGCCGAGGCCGGCTGCCGGGTGGTGTCCGGCCTCGATCTGCTGCTCTGCCAGGCGGTGGGCCAGTTCACGCTGTTCACCGGCGTACCGGCGCCGGTCGACGAGATGCGCACCGCACTCAGCGCGGCAGCAGCGGACCGAGCGGCCCGAGATCGAGGTTGAGGTCCTCTTCGGACAGTCCGTTCCTCGTCGTCGGCGGTCAGGTCGCCCTCGTCGAGGCGCCGGATCGCCTGTCGCTCCATGAGCTGGCGCAGCAGCACGCTGTACAGCATGTTGCCAGGCTTGCCGTTCATTTCCAGTGCCTCCCCTTATTGACGCTTACTGATCTGATTCGCACCGGTGGAAGCGGCGGATCCGCTCGTATCCCGTCACGTCCCCGGCCTCGTCGGTGAGCACCCGGTACGTGGCTGCGGTCTACCTGGACGAACCCCGAAACGGACTCGGGCTCATGGCCGCTGAGCTGCATGAACTGCTCGCGGGCCCGGGTGACGCGCGCCACTGCCGTCAGCGCTTTGCCGTCGGTCATTGCGACGCTCCTTTGGTCCATGCGCGGTATTCGTGATGACCACCCAAGTGGTTTGATTCGAGCCTCCCAATGACGTCTAGGTACTTCTCCACATTCGCGACCGAATTGCCTTCTCGACCTGGGAAAACGACCGTTCGGGAATTGCTCGTAGTGTGGCCGGTGTCACGCTTGTCCAGCGCCCGTGACAGACTGTGTGCCGTGCTGCGCTGGTTGACCGCGGGGGAGTCGCATGGCCCGGCGCTCGTGGCGATCCTCGAGGGCGTACCCGCCGGGGTCGAGGTGACGAGCGCCGACATCGCGCGCGAGTTGGCGCGGCGCCGGTTGGGCTACGGCCGCGGGGCCAGGATGGGCTTCGAACAGGACACGGTGGAGATCGTCGGAGGCATCCGGCACGGCGTGACGCTCGGCAGCCCGGTAGCGATCCGCATCGGCAATACCGAGTGGCCGAAGTGGAGCACGGTCATGGCGGCCGATCCCGTCGACCCGGCCGAACTGGAAGGCCTGGCCCGAAACGCGCCGCTGACCCGTCCCCGCCCCGGTCACGCCGACCTGGCCGGCATGCAGAAGTACGGCCACACCGACGCCCGGCCCATCCTCGAACGAGCCAGCGCCCGGGAGACCGCGGCCCGGGTGGCGGTCGGTACCGTGGCCAAGGCGCTGCTGCGGCAGGGCCTCGGCGTCGGCATCGTCTCGCACGTGGTGGAGCTGGGCCCGGTCGCCGTCAAGCCCGGCACCCAACCGACTCCGGACGACGCCGAGCGCATCGACGCCGACCCGCTGCGCTGCCTCGACCCGGACGTCAGCGCGCGCATGGTCGCCGAGGTCGACGCGGCCAAGCGGGACCAAGACACGCTGGGCGGCATCGTGGAGGTGCTGGCGTACGGCGTGCCGCCCGGGCTGGGCACGCACACCCAGTGGGACCGCAAGCTCGACGCCCGGCTCGCCGCCGCGCTGTGCTCGATCCAGGCCATCAAGGGCGTGGAGATCGGAGACGCCTTCCTGCAGGCGCGTTCCCGGGGCTCCCAGGCGCACGACGAGATCGTGCCGACGGCCGACGGCGTACGCCGGGTCACCGACCGGGCCGGCGGCCTGGAGGGTGGCATGACGACCGGTGAGCCGCTGCGGGTACGCGCCGCGATGAAGCCGATCTCGTCGCTGAGCCGGCCACTGTCCACAGTAGACGTCGCGACCGGTGAACCGGCGGTAGCCATCAACCAGCGCTCGGACGTGTGCGCGGTACCGGCCGCCGCGGTCGTGGCCGAGGCGATGGTGGCGCTGGTGCTCGCGGAGGCGGCAGTGGAGAAGTTCGGCGGCGACTCGCTGGCCGAACTGCGCCGCAACCTCGCCGGCTACCTGGCGAACCTGGTGATCCGGTGAGCGCGAAGCCGCGCTGCGTGCTCGTCGGGCCGCCGGGCGCCGGCAAGTCCACAGTGGGCGAACTCGTGGCGGCGTCTCTCGGCGTGCCGTTCCGGGACACCGATGCCGACATCGAGGCGGTAGCCGGCAAGCCGATCCCGGACATCTTCGTGGAGGACGGGGAGGCGGAGTTCCGTACCCTCGAAAGGTCCGCGGTCGCCGCGGCGCTGGCCTCCTTCGGCGGCGTGCTCGCGCTCGGCGGCGGTGCGGTGCTGGCGGAGGAGACCCGCGCGGCGCTGGCCGGGCACACCGTGGTGTACCTGTCGGTGGAGCTGGCCGAGGCGGTCAAGCGGGTCGGCCTCGGTGCCGGCCGTCCACTGTTGACGGTCAACCCGAGGGCGACCCTCAAGCACCTGCTGGACCAGCGTCGGCCGCTCTACCTCGAAGTGGCCACGGCAACCGTCGTGACGGACGCCCGTACCCCCGAAGAAGTCGCCGCCGAGGTTCTCGCGGCGCTGTAGGTCGAGATCTTGGAGAGTTACTGCTGCTATAGCGACAGTAACTCTCCAAGATCTTAGATCGCCTGGGCGGCGCGGGCGGCGCAGGCCGAGAGGTGGCGCAGGAACTCGCGGGCGTCGGCCTCGCGCTCGGGCGGCAGTTCGCGGACGAACGCCTGGTACGCCTTCTCGAAGCAGGCGCTCGCCCGGCGATGGGCGCGCTTGCCGGCGGGCGTGAGCGCGAGCAGGTACGCGCGGTTGTCCGCCGGGTTCGTATCCTTGCGCACGTGTCCGCGGCCGACCATCGCGCGCACGTAGTCCGCGGCCGTGGTTATCGGCATGCCGAGAGTGCGGGCCATCTCGGTGGCCGTGAGCGGGCCGGCCTCGAAGACGACGCTGTAGGCGGCGTACTCGTCGGGCCGCATTCCGGCGTCCTGCATCGCGGTGGACAGCAGCGTCCGCACCCGCTGCCCGAGTTCGAAGACGTCGAACAGGATCGAGAGCATGACAACAGATGCTACGGGTCCGTACTATCTCGAGATGCGGAGACTGCTGCTGATCTGCCTACTGCTCACGCTCACCGCGTGCGGCGGAACGCCACCGACCACCGCACCGAGCCAGCCGGGTCCGAGCCAGACGGAGAGCCCGCAGGCGTTCCGCGTCTACGGGTCCGGTACGACGGCCGTCGTGCTGTCCAACATGGGCGACAACGACCGGACCCCGTGGGACGGGTTCGCGCCGGTCCTCGCAGCGCGCGGGTACACCGTGCTGACCTACCGGTACCGGGAACCGCTGCGAACCGCGGTCGAGGATCTGCAGGCCGCGATCGCCTTCGTGAAGAGCAGGGGCGCCACGAAGTTGGCTCTCGTCGGCGCGAGCCTGGGCGGCATGGCGACCGCGAAGGTAGCCGGTGCGGCCGGCGCGGCGGCGGTCGTGCTGATGGCGTGCCCGCTCGCCATCCAGGAGAACGACTTCCGGATCACCGACCAGGAGCTGGCCGCGCTGCCCGGTCCGACGCTCGTCATCGCGAGCGAGCGCGACGGGATCGTGCCGTTCGCGGCCACGCGTGCGGTCTACGACAAGGCGCCGGAGCCCAAGGAGTTCGCGAGCTTCCCGAGCGACGCGCACGGAGTGAAGCTGTTTGCCACGGAACACGGACAAGCCCTGCAACAGCGGCTCGTGGACTTCCTCACACCGCTACGTCCCGCCGGTTGAACAGCCACGTTCCACAAAGGACCAAGACAACAGTCACGCCGAGCAGCAGCAACGAGTCGCCGACCTGCAGACCGTTCTTCAGGGGCTCGCCACCGAGGTACCAGTGCCACGGCGAGACATCACGCGTCCAGGCCAACCCGCGCACCTGCGGGAACACCCCGTTGGCCAGGTAGCCGAGCACCGCGACGCCGGCAGTCACGCCGATCGCGAGCGCCTTGCGGCCGGTGGCCGCGCCGACGGCGAACGCCAGCGCGCCGAGGAGGGCGCCGAAGAGAACGAGTTGCAGGGTCGCGGCCGCGAACTCGCCGGGGGTGATGCTGCCGAGGTCGGCCGGGCCGCTGATCGCGAGCATGGCCAGCAGCAGTACCGCGCCGACGACCGCGAGTGCGGTGCACAGCGCGGCGAACCGGGACAGCGCGGTCCGGACCCGGCTGACCGGGTGCGCGAGCAGCAGGTCGAGCGTGCCCGCCTCCTCGTCGCCGGCCAGCGCACGGGTGCCGTACGCGATCGCGAAAACCGCTACCAGCAACGGGATCAGCAGGCCGTAGACGCTACTGCCGACGTACCCGGCCGCGCTCGCCAGGTCGTTGTAGTTGAACGCCTCGAGCACGGCCTGCGGGTAGTTGCGCATCGCGTCCTGCATCTGCGGGGTGTTCACGGTCGGCCAGAACGCCGCGTACATCGCGCCTACGGCGGCGATCGCGATCGCCCAGCCCAGCAGGGAACGGCGGCCGTCCCACAGAGTCTTGGTGAAGACGTTACGCAGCATCGGCTGTCTTCCCGTCCCGGTAGTAGGTGAAGAACAGTTCCTCGAGATCGGGCTCCTCGGACAGCAGGCTCAGCACCGTGTACCGGCTCGCCGCCTTCACCAGCGGGTCGGCGCGGCCGTCGAGGCGGCAACGGAGCACGGTGCCGTCGGCGTGGACACCGCTGACGCCGGGCAGGGCCGCGAACTCGTCCGCCGGTACCGGAGTCTCGAAGTGGATTTCGACGTTGCGCACGGCCCGTTCGCGCAGTGCCTCGACGCCCTCGACGGTGACCAGCCGCCCCTCGCGGATGATGCCGACGCGGTCGGCGGTGTGCTGGACCTCGCTCATCACGTGCGAGGACATGAAGGCCGTCTGCCCGGCCGCCTTCGCCTCGTGCACCATCGTGACGAACACCTGCTGCAGGAAGGGATCCAGGCCGCTCGTCGGCTCGTCGAGGACGAGCAACTCGGGGTCGTGCATGAACGCCTGCACGACACCGACCTTCTGCCGGTTGCCCTTCGACAGGCTCTTGATGCGCCGGCCGAGGTCGAGGTCGAGCCGCGCGGCGAGCTCGTCGACGCGCTGCCGGCGGACGCCGCCGCGCAGGTTGCCGAGGTACGTCAGCAGTTCCCGCCCGGTCTGCCGGCCGTCGACGACGAAGTCGCCGGCGAGGTAGCCGACCTTGCGGCGCAACGCGACGCCGTCCCGGCGCGGGTCGAGGCCGAGCACCGAGATCGTCCCGCTGGTCGGCCGGATCAGATCCAGCAGCAGCCGGATCGTGGTGGTCTTGCCGGCCCCGTTGGGGCCGAGGAAGCCGTACACCTCGCCGCGGCGGACCTCCAGGTCGAGGCCTGCCAGGCCGCGGCTGCGACCGTACGTCTTCACGAGTTGCTCGGTCCGGATGGCCGTGTCAGCCATGCTCGTACTCCTCCTTGAACCGCCGCAGCAGCTTCGGCACCTCCCGCTCGACGAACGCGTAGAAGTCCCGGCTCGCGCGCAGCCGCTCCGCCCGCGGCGAGGCTGGGTCGTCGAGCAGGTCCAGGCCGCGTTCCATCAGCTTGCGGACGGCGGCGTACGTGTCACCGGACCGCGCCCCGATGTCGATGAGCGCGTTCGGCGTGATCTCGTACACGTGCCCCCGCGTTCCCGGCGCGGCGACGCGCCGCACGAGCCCGATGCGTTCCAGCGCCCGCATGCCCGTGCTCACCGAGCCCTTCGACAGGCCCAGCGCGTCGGTCAGCTGTACCGACGACTGGGCCGGCGGGTCGCAGATCAGCAGCCAGCCGAGCAGCTTCGCGTACGCGGGCGTCATGCCCATGCCGGAGAGCAGCACGCCGACCTCCTCGGCGAACCGGCGTTCCGGTGAGTGGCGCACTCGTGTTCCTAACGTTCAGAAAGTTCTGAACGTTGATGCTACTCCGACTTGGACAGCACCGTAAGGAGGTGCCGCTGCCGGTACTCGCGCGGCCGGTCCGGATCCGGCAGCGCCTCCAGCCGGGCGAGCGCCGGCGCGACGCTCTCCTGCCAGTCGGCATCGTCCACGTTCCACAGCCAGGACCAGGTCCGCCGGCGGATCCCGTCTCCGAAGTTGCGCGGAGTCTCCCGGGCCAGCACCGGCGCGGTCTCGCCCTGCCACACGGGTTGCAGGCCCGCCCGCGCCGCGGCGGCGAGCACGGCCGGCCCGATGTCGATGCGCGCTCCTCGCAACGGTGCCATCGAGCTCACCGCTTCGAAGATGTCAGTCGGGTCGTCGTTCGCTCCGCCGTGTACCGCCGCCACCCGACCGCCCGGCCGCAGCACCCGGGTCGCCTCGGCGAGCGCGGCGTCGATGTCGCCGAGCACGTGCAGGGCGTACACGAAGACCACAGTGGACACTGACGAGTCGCGTACCGGGAGGTGCCGCGCGTCGCCGATCGCGAGCCGGCCCGGGCCGAGCCGCCGCGCCGCGTGGGCGAGCATCGCGGGGGACAGGTCCACGCCGGTGACCTCGTACCCACGGTCCCGCAGCGCGACGGCGACGACCCCGGTACCGACGCCGACCTCCAGCAGCCGTCCCGGTAGCAGCCAGGGTTGCAGCTCGTCGGCGATGCGCAGGCCGCGTTCCGTGCCACCGCGGGTGGCGTCGTAGCGGTCCGCTATCCGGTCGAAGGCGAGGGGAGTCCTGTCCATGGCATCCGAAGATAGCCGTAGGCTCGTGGCGATGGATGCCACGGTCATCGAAGTGGGCGGGCAGCGGCCGTACGACGTACTCGTCGGGCGGGATCTGCTCTCCGCGTTGCCGCCGCTGGTCGCCGGGGCCGCGCAGGTCGCGATCCTGCACGCCGCGCCGCTGAAGGCGCTCGCCGAACGGGTCGGCGAGGCCACCGGCGTCACGCCGTTGCTGGTCGAGCTGCCCGATGCCGAGTCGGCGAAGCGGGTGGAGGTGGCCGCCGGGTGCTGGGACGCGCTTGGTAACGCGGGCTTCACGCGTACCGATGTCGTCATCGGCGTCGGCGGCGGCGCGGTGACGGACGTGGCCGGCTTCGTCGCGGCCTGCTGGCTGCGCGGCGTGCCGGTCGTGCACGTGCCCACCTCGTTGCTCGGCATGGTGGATGCCGCCGTGGGCGGCAAGACCGGCGTCAACACCGCGGCCGGCAAGAACCTCGTCGGCGCGTTCCACCCGCCCGCCGGTGTCCTCTGTGATCTGTCCACATTGGAGACCCTGCCGCCGGCGGATCTGCGGGCCGGTCTGGCCGAGGTGGTCAAGTGCGGGTTCATCGCCGACCCGGAGATCCTGGACCTCATCGAGGCGGATCCCGAGGCCGCCGCCGACCCCGCCGGGTCCGTCGTGCGCGAGCTGGTCGAGCGTTCGGTACGCGTCAAGGCCCGCGTCGTGTCGGCGGATCTGCACGAGACCGGGCTGCGCGAGATCCTCAACTACGGCCACACGCTCGGGCACGCGATCGAGAAGATCGAGGGGTACGCCGGCCGGCACGGCGAGGCGGTCTCGGTCGGGCTCGTGTACGCGGCGGCGCTCGCCCGGCTCGCCGGCCGGCTGGACCCGGACACCGCGCACCGGCACCGGCGGGTGCTCGCGGCGTTGGGTCTGCCCGTGCGCTACCGGGCCGACGCCTGGGATGCGCTCGACGCGGCGATGCGCGTGGACAAGAAGTCGCGAGGGGCACGGCGGCGGTTCGTGGTCCTCGACGGCCTCGCTCGAGTGTCCATCATGGACGATCCGCCGGCGGAGTTGCTGCGGACGGCGTACCAGGAGCTGACATGAAGGTCTTCGTCCTCAATGGACCCAATCTCGGTCGACTGGGCACCCGGCAGGTCGACATCTACGGCCTGACGTCGTACGCCGAGCTGGTCGCGACGTGCGAGGCCACCGGCAAGGAGCTGGGGCTGGACGTCGAGGTGCGGCAGACCGACGCCGAGCAGGAGATGCTCGGCTGGCTGCACGCGGCGGCGGATGCCGGGGCGGCGGTGGTGCTGAACCCGGGGGCGTGGTCGCACTACTCGTACGCGGTCCGGGACGCCTGCGCGTTGCTGACCGGCCGGCTGGTCGAGGTACACCTGTCGAACATCCACGCGCGCGAGGAGTTCCGGCACCACTCGGTCGTGTCGGCGGTGGCCACCGGCGTGATCTGCGGGCTGGGCGTGGAGGGGTACCGGCTCGCGCTGCGGTACCTCGCGTCGGCTACCTGACACCCGGATCGCGTCAACCGGCACCGCCCCTCGCGCGTCGTACGGGCATGCGACGGTTCATCGTTTCCTTAGCGGCTCTGGCGCTGCTCGGTCTCGCCGGCTGCGCGACCGGCGCCGGCACCGGCGCGTCGCCGTCCACCCCCGGCCCGGGCGCGACGTCTGCCGGTACGTCCCCGGGGCGCACGCCGAACACCAGTCCCTTACCCGAGGGCCAGTACCGGGTCCGCTACGGCTGGGCCGTGCCGAGCAAGTCGGTCACCGTGGACAACCCAGTCTCGATACCGTCCGACCCGTCGGCGATCCCGCTGCCGCACCTGGTCGAGATCCACACTGGCGACCACGCGAACGAGCGCCCCGGCTATGGCCGGATCTCGTTCTACTTCGAGGGCGGCTTCCCGGGGTACAAGTTCCGGTACACCGACAAGGTGCTGACCCAGGGCGGTGGTGAGCCGGTACCGCTGGAGGGCAACTCGTTCCTGGAGATCGTGTTCAACCCGGCCCAGGCGCACGACAACGACGGTAAGAGCACGATCCGGTTCGCCTCGAACAAGCGGATCGGGTTCACGAACCTGAAGAGCTACGGGTTCGCCGGCGACTTCGAGGGCTACCTGGCGTACGGCCTCGGTATCGCGGTCAAGCCCGGCAGCGACCAGGTCCTGCCGATCCGCATCGGCGAACTGCGCCGCGGTGACATCTACATCGTCGCGGTCGACGTCCAGGTCGGCTGAGCCGCGAGCCAGGCGGGGAGCCGGTCGAGGCAGTCGGACCAGCCCTGGGCGTGGCTGTCCCGGGTCGCGTCGTCGGCGAACCGGTCGTGCACCAGCCGCAGGTCGGTCCCGCTCGCCGTGGCGGTCAGCTCGACCGTCACCAGGGTCCGCTCGTCCTCGCCGTCCCACTGCCAGCTGAAGACGAGGTGGTCCGGTGGCACCACTGCGGCGTACTCGCCGCTGACCGCCATCCCGACCAGCGGCCCGGCGATCCGGAAGCGGCCACCGGGCCGCAGGTCGACCTCGGCGGTCGTGCCGAACCGCTCCGGCCAGAACCATGCCGCCAGCGCCGCCGGGTCGGTCAGCGCCCGCCAGACCCGCTCCGGTGGCGCGGTGAAGCTTCGGCTGATCTCGAGCGCCGTCATCGCGCGTCCTCCTCGTCGAGGTAGCCGGCCAGGGCGTCGAACCGGGCCGTCCAGAAGTCCCGGTACGTGTCGAGCCACGCCGATGCGTCGCGCAGGCCCTCGGCGTGCAGCCGGCAGACCTGCGTCCGGCCGGTCTTGGTGCGGGTCACCAGGCCCGCCCGGGCCAGCACCCCGATGTGCTTGCTCGCGGCGACCAGCGACATCGGTAGCGGTGCGGCCAGCTCGCTGACGGTCCGGGGTCCGGCGGCGAGCCTCGCGACGATCGCCCGCCGGGTCGGGTCGGCGAGCGCCGCGAACGTGCGGTCCAAATCCTTAACCACGTGGTTAAGTTTTGTGTCGCCCTCAGCCCCCTGTCAAGCCCGAGGCTAAACTTTTGCTCCGACGAAAGCCCCCGATGAAGAGAGCGGCATGGCCACCACGAACGACCTCAAGAACGGCATGGTCCTCAACCTCGACGGCGACCTCTGGTCGGTCGTGGAGTTCCAGCATGTGAAGCCCGGGAAGGGCGGGGCGTTCGTGCGTACGACGCTCAAGAACGTGCTGTCCGGCAAGGTCGTCGACAAGACGTTCAACGCGGGTACCCGGGTCGAGACGGCCAACGTCGACAAGCGCACGATGCAGTACCTGTACGCCGACGGCGCCGATTTCGTGTTCATGGACCTGCAGACGTACGAGCAGATCCACGTGTCCGGGGACACCATCGGCGACGCGTCGAGCTACCTGCTGCCGGAGGCGGAGGCGACGGTGGCCACCCACGAGGGTGTCCCGCTGTATGTGGAGTTGCCCACCAGCGTGGTGCTCGAGGTCACGTACACCGAGCCGGGCCTGCAGGGCGACCGGTCGACCGGGGGGACCAAGCCGGCCACCGTCGAGACCGGCGCGACCGTCCAGGTACCGCTGTTCGTAACGACCGGCGAGAAGATCAAGGTCGATACTCGCGACGGCCGCTACCTCGGCCGCGCCTGATGGCGGAGGCGCCCAAGCAGGCGATGCCGGCCCGCCGCAAGGCGCGCAAGCGGGCGCTCGACGTGCTCTACGAGGCAGATCTGCGGGAGCTGCCGGTACCGGCCGTGCTGGACGCGTACCTCGACCGGCTGCCCAGCCCGCATCCGGAGCACATGGGGTACGCGGTGACGCTCGTGCAGGGTTTCGTCGAGCACGCCGAGGAGATCGACGAGCTGATCGCCAGCTACTCCGAGGGCTGGACGCTGGACCGGATGCCCCCGGTCGACCGCAACCTCGCCCGCATCGCGGTCTGGGAACTGCTGTACGCCAAGGACGTCGACGCCGCGGTCGCGATCAGCGAGGCGATCGAGCTGGCCGAGTCACTGTCCACGGAGGACTCCCCGCGCTTCCTGAACGGGGTACTAGCAAAGATCGCCGAGCGCTGAGGAGTACCTCAGCGCTCGGCGACGGTCGGCGTTGGATCAGGTGGCGAAGAACGCTCGCGGGTCCGATACGAGTACGCCCTGCTCGGTGAGCCGCTCGACGAGGCCCGAGGGGGAGATGTCGTACACGATGGCGAGCGCCCTAAGGTCGTCGGCGCGGATCGACAGGACCCGGCCGTTGTAGTCCCCCCGCTGCTGCTGAATCGCGCGAGCGTACCTGGCCACGTATGCGAGATCCTCGTCGGTCTGGTCGTAGAGCGTCTCCAGATCCAGGACGATCTTGCTCGTGGGTTCGTGGCGGATGCCACTGCCGTCGGGCAGCAGCTCCGCGACCGGGACCCGGTAGAACTCGGCGAGCTCGGCGAGCCGGGAGACGGTCACCGCCCGGTCGCCGCGCTCGTACGAGCCGACGACCACGGCCTTCCAGCGCCCGTTCGACTTCTCCTCCACCCCCTGCAGGGACAGGCCCTGCTGCTGACGGATGGAGCGCAAGCGGGCGCCAAGGGACTTGGCGTACTCAGAGGGCATTGCGGACTCCCGTATGGTTCCCCAGCATTCGCTACGGAGCGTGACGGTACGTGGAAGAGGGACCATGGGTCAAGTGGTCGTTACCGCCCTGTTGGCAAGATCGGTTGAAGTAGTCCGGAAGATCCCTTCCTAAGCGGCCTGTCGCGCCACAAATTTTCCAGGCCGCTGGTACGCTCGCGGGCGACTCAGACGTCCTTTAACGACCCGTCCCGTGAGGCGGGGAAGGAGGTCCCCTGTTGGCGCACCCAGACGCGGCTCACCTGGAGTCCCAGCTTGTCAGGGTGGACAAGGTCATACTGACCGGTGCCGAACTGCACCGCATCGTCGACCGCATCGCCCACCAGATCCTGGAGAAGACCAGAGGCGCCTCAGACGCCATCCTGCTCGGGATTCCCACGAGGGGTGTCCCACTGGCTGGGAGGCTTGCCGACCGTATCCGAACATTCGAAGGCGTCGATGTTCCGCACGGCGCCCTGGATGTCACTCTCTACCGCGACGATCTCCGGCTGCGCGGTGCCCGAGCGGTCGGCCGTACCGAGGTACCGGCCGAGGGCGTCGACGGTCGCCTGGTGGTCCTGGTCGACGATGTCCTCTTCTCCGGCCGCACAGTCCGCGCCGCGCTCGACGCGCTGGGCGATCTCGGCCGGCCGCGCGCCGTCCAGCTCGCCGTGCTCGTCGACCGCGGCCACCGCGAGCTGCCCATCCGCGCCGACTACGTCGGCAAGAACATCCCCACGGCGTTCACCGAGAGCGTCAAGGTCCAGCTCACCGAAACCGACGGGATCGACGAGGTACGGCTGATCGGAGGCGCGGCGTGATTCGGCATCTGCTCTCGGCGGCGGACCTGGACGCCGGTACCGCGACACTCGTCCTCGACACCGCGGCGGAGATGGCCAGCGTGGCCGGCCGTGAGGTGAAGAAGCTGCCGACCCTGCGCGGCCGGACCGTGGTGAACCTCTTCTACGAGGACTCGACGCGGACCCGCATCTCGTTCGAGGCGGCCGCCAAGCGGCTGTCCGCCGATGTCATCAACTTCTCCGCCAAGGGCTCGAGCGTGTCCAAAGGGGAGAGCCTGAAGGACACCGCGCTGACCCTGCAGGCGATGGGCGCCGACGCGGTGGTGATCCGGCACCCGGCGTCGGGCGCCCCGCACCGCCTGGCGACCTGGGTCGACGGGAGCGTGCTCAACGCCGGCGACGGCACCCACGAGCACCCGACCCAGGCGCTGCTGGACGCGTACACGATGCGGTCCCGGCTCGGCCGGCTGGCCGGGCTGAACGTCGCGATCGTGGGCGACGTGCTGCACAGCCGGGTGGCCCGGTCCAACGTGCTGCTGCTGCACACGCTCGGCGCGGACGTCACGCTGGTCGGCCCGCCGACCCTGCTGCCGGTCGGGGTCGAGGCGTGGCCGGCGAAGACGAGCTACGACCTGGACGCTGTACTGCCCGGCGCCGACGTGGTGATGATGCTGCGGGTACAGCGAGAGCGGATGACCGACTCGTTCTTCCCGTCGGCGCGCGAGTACGCCCGCCGCTACGGCCTCGATGTCGCCCGAATGCGGTTGCTGCCGGAGCACGCGGTGGTGATGCACCCTGGACCGATGAACCGGGGCATGGAGATCGCGCCGGAGGTGGCCGACTCGGCCCGCTCCACCATCGTCGAACAGGTCGCCAACGGCGTGAGCATCCGGATGGCGGTCCTCTACCTGCTCCTCGGAGGTGGCAAGTGACCACGTACCTGCTGAAGGGCGTCTCGATCGTCGGCGGCGAGCCGACCGATGTGCTGGTGCGCGACGGCGTGGTGGCGGAGGTCGGCGGCGGGCTGTCCGCGGCCGGCGCCGACGTCGTGGACGCCGACGGCCTGGTAGCGCTGCCGGGGCTGGTCGACCTGCACACGCACCTGAGGGAGCCGGGCCGGGAGGACGCGGAGACCGTCGAGACCGGTTCGCGGGCGGCCGCGCTGGGCGGGTTCACCGCCGTCTGCGCGATGGCCAATACCGACCCGGTGGCCGACACCGCCGGCGTGGTCGAGCAGGTCTGGCGGCTCGGCCGCGAGGCCGGGCTCGTCGACGTGCAACCGGTTGGAGCGGTTACGGTCGGTATCCGCGGCGAGCAGTTGGCCGAGCTGGGAGCCATGGCAACCTCGGCCGCACAGGTCACGATGTTCTCCGACGACGGCAACTGCGTGTGGGACGCCCGGCTGATGCGGCGGGCGCTGGAATACGTGAAGGCGTTCGACGGGGTCATCGCCCAGCACGCCGAGGAGCCGCGGCTGACCGCCGGCGCCCAGATGCACGAGGGCGAGGTGTCCGGGCGGCTGGGTCTGGCCGGCTGGCCCGCCGTCGCCGAGGAGGCGATCATCGCGCGGGACGTGCTGCTCGCCGAGCACGTCGGCTCGCGGCTGCATATCTGCCACGTGTCGACCGCCGGCTCGGTGGAGATCCTGCGCCAGGCCAAGGCTCGGGGTACGCGGGTCACCGCCGAGGTGTGCCCGCACCACCTGTTGCTCACCGACGAGCGCGCGGCCAGCTACGACCCGGTGTTCAAGGTGAACCCGCCGCTGCGTACGGCGTCCGATGTGGACGCTCTGCGGGCCGCGCTCGCCGATGGCATCGTCGACGTGGTCGCCACCGACCATGCGCCGCACGCGGTCGAGGACAAGGAGTGCGAGTGGGGGTACGCCCGGCCGGGCATGCTCGGCCTGCAGACCGCGCTGTCCATCGTGCTCGAGGTGCTGGGGCAGGACTGGAACCTGATCGCCGAACGGATGTCGCGGACGCCGGCGCGCATCGCCGGTCTCCGCGACCATGGGCGGGACCCGGGGCCTGGTACCCCGGCCAACCTCACGCTCGTCGACCCGGCGGCCCGGTGGACCGTGGACCCGTCGGAGCTGGCCAGCCGTAGCCGCAACACGCCGTACGCCGGCATGACCCTGCCGGGGCGGGTGGTGGCGACGTTCCTGCGCGGGGTACCGACGGTGCTCGACGGGAAGGCGCTCCGGTGAGGCGGCCCGCGATCTTGGTACTGGAGGACGGACGGTCCTTCCGCGGGGAGTCGTACGGCAGCGTCGGTGAGACGTTCGGCGAAGCGGTGTTCGCGACCGGCATGACCGGTTACCAGGAGACGCTGACGGATCCGTCGTACCACCGCCAGGTCGTGGTGATGACCGCGCCCCACATCGGCAATACCGGTGTCAACGGCGAGGACGACGAGTCGGGCAGGATCTGGGTGGCGGGCTACGCCGTCCGGGATCCGGCCCGGCTCGGCTCCAACTGGCGGGCCACCGGTGAGCTGGAGGACCGGCTGGCCGCCGAGGGGGTGGTCGGCATCTGCGGCATCGACACCCGGGCGCTGACCCGGCACCTGCGGGAGCGCGGGGCGATGCGGGTCGGGGTGTCCAGTGTGGACGATTCGGTCGATGCCCTCCGGGAGCGGGTGCTCGCCACGCCGCCGATGGCCGGTGCCGACCTGACCGCCGAGGTGACCACCCGGAAGCCGTACGCGGTCGACGCGGTGGGGGAGCACCGGTTCACCGTCGCCGCGCTGGACCTCGGCATCAAGCGGAACACGCCGCGCCGGCTGGCGGCCCGCGGCGTCACCACGCACGTGCTGCCGGCGACGTCCACCATGGACGACGTACTCGCCGTACGGCCGGACGCGGTGTTCCTGGCCAACGGCCCCGGCGACCCGGCCACGGCCGACACGGCGGTCGCGCTCACGCGGGCGGTGCTCGAACGAGGACTGCCGCTGTTCGGCATCTGCTTCGGCCACCAGGTGCTCGGCCGGGCATTGGGCTTCGACACGTACAAGCTCGGGTACGGGCACCGCGGCATCAACCAGCCGGTCCAGGACCGCACGACGGGCCGGGTGGAGGTGACGGCGCACAACCATGGCTTCGCGGTTCGTGCCGCCGACGCGACCGATACGCCCTTCGGGCGCGTGGAGGTCTCGCACGTCTGCCTCAACGACGGTGTGGTCGAGGGGCTGCGGTGCCTGGACGCTCCGGCGTTCTCGGTGCAGTACCACCCGGAGGCGGCCGCCGGGCCGCACGACGCCGACTACCTCTTCGACCGGCTGGTGGGGATGCTGCATGCCACGTAGGGATGACCTGAAGCACGTGCTCGTCATCGGGTCCGGGCCGATCGTCATCGGGCAGGCGTGCGAGTTCGACTACTCCGGTACCCAGGCGTGCCGCGTGCTGCGCGCTGAAGGGCTCCGGGTGTCGCTGGTGAACTCGAACCCGGCGACCATCATGACCGACCCGGAGTTCGCCGATGCGACGTTCGTCGAGCCGATCACGCCGGAGTTCGTCGAGCAGGTCATCGCGATCCAGCGGCCGGACGCGCTGTTGCCCACCCTCGGCGGGCAGACCGCGCTCAACACCGCGGTGGCGCTGCACAACGCCGGAGTGCTCGACAAGCACGGCGTCGAGCTGATCGGGGCGAACATCGACGCGATCCGCCGCGGCGAGGACCGGCAGCTGTTCAAGGAAATTGTCACCCGGGTCGGTGGTGCCGTGCCCCGGTCGGCCGTATGCCGGTCGTTGGAGGAGGTGCACGCGGCAGCGGCCGACCTGGGCCTGCCCGTCGTGCTGCGGCCGTCGTACACGATGGGGGGCCTCGGGTCCGGGATGGCCCACACCGCCGGGGAGCTGGACCGGATGGCCGGCACCGGCCTGGCCGCCTCGCCCGTGCACGAGGTGCTCGTCGAGGAGAGCGTGCTCGGCTGGAAGGAGTACGAGCTCGAGCTGATGCGCGACAAGCACGACAACGTGGTCGTCGTCTGCTCGATCGAGAACGTCGACCCGATGGGTGTCCACACTGGAGACTCAGTGACGGTCGCGCCGGCCATGACGCTGACCGACCGGGAGTACCAGGCGATGCGCGACCTCGGCATCGCGGTGCTGCGGGAGGTCGGGGTCGACACCGGCGGTTGCAACATCCAGTTCGCGGTGCACCCGCAGACCGGCCGGCTCGTGGTCATCGAGATGAACCCGCGGGTCTCGCGCTCGTCGGCGCTCGCGTCGAAGGCCACCGGCTTCCCGATCGCGAAGATCGCCGCGAAGCTCGCGATCGGGTACACGCTCGACGAGATCCCCAACTCGGTAACGCTGTCAGCGCTGGCGCTCGCCGGTCGCGCACCGACCCCGGCCGCGTTCGAGCCGGCCCTGGACTACGTAGTGGTCAAGGTGCCGCGCTTCGCGTTCGAGAAGTTCCCCGCCGCGGACCCCGAGCTGACCACGACGATGAAGTCGGTCGGGGAGGCGATGTCGCTCGGTCGTAACTTCACCGAGGCACTGAACAAGGCCATGCGGTCGGTGGAGACGAGGGAATGCGGATTCTGGACCCGGCCCGACCCGGTCGGCGCGACGGTCGAGTCCACTCTGGATGCCCTCCGCACGCCACACGACGGTCGCCTCTACGCGGTTGAGCTGGCGTTGCGACTGGGTGCCACGGTCGCCGAGGTCGGCGCCGCGTCGGGGTATGACCCGTGGTTTGTGGACCAGGTCGCGTCCCTCGTGGAGCTCCGCGCCGAGATCGTCGACGCGGCCGTCCTCGACGGTGCGCTGCTGCGCCGGGCGAAGCGGGCCGGCCTGTCCGACCGGCAGGTCGCCGCGCTGCGGCCCGAGATCTCCGGGGAGGACGGCGTTCGCGCGCTGCGCCACCGGCTTGGGATTCGCCCCGTCTACAAGACCGTGGACACGTGCGCGGCCGAGTTCGGCGCCTCGACGCCGTACCACTACTCGTCCTACGACGAGGAGACCGAGATCGCTCCGTCGGACCGGCCCAAGGTGATCATCCTGGGCTCCGGGCCGAACCGGATCGGGCAGGGCATCGAGTTCGACTACTCGTGCGTGCACGCGGTCATGGCGCTGCGCGAGGCCGGCTACGAGACCGTGATGGTCAACTGCAACCCGGAGACCGTGTCGACCGACTACGACACCGCGGACCGGCTCTACTTCGAGCCGCTCACCTTCGAGGACGTGCTCGAGGTGGTGCACGCCGAGCAGACCTCCGGCACGGTCGCCGGGGTCATCGTGCAGCTGGGTGGGCAGACCCCACTCGGCCTGGCCGCCCGGCTCACCGCGGCCGGCGTGCCGGTCGTCGGCACCAGCGCCGCGGCCATCGACCTGGCCGAGCACCGCGGCGAGTTCGGCGAGGTGCTCCGGAGAGCGAGCCTGCCCGCACCCGCGTTCGGCACCGCG